>CAYQZM010000233.1:0-2938 GCA_964421935.1 uncultured Rhizobium sp.
GTCTATCTGAAGGACATCTGGCCCAGCCCGAAGGAAATCTCCGCGGCCATCGCCAAGGCGGTGAAGCCGGCCTCCTTCAAGAAGCGCTATGGCAATGTCTTCGATGGCGACGCCAACTGGAAGAAGGTCAAGCTGGTCAAGGGCCAGACCTATCAGTGGGACATCGGCTCGACCTATGTGCAGAACCCGCCCTATTTCGAAGGCATGCAAGTCAAGCCTGCGCCGGTGCAAGCGGTGACGGGCGCGCGCGTCCTGGCGGTGTTCGGCGATTCCATCACCACCGATCACATCTCGCCCGCCGGCAACATCAAGGCGACGTCGCCCGCCGGCGTCTATCTCACCGAGCGGCAGGTCTCCCAGAAGGATTTCAATTCCTATGGCTCGCGCCGCGGCAACCACGAGGTGATGGAGCGCGGCACCTTCGCCAATATTCGCATCCGCAACGAGATGATGGGCGGCGCCGAAGGCGGCAACACCATCTATTACAGCGAGCCAAATGCGGCGGGCCAGAACATGTCCATCTTCGATGCGGCACAGGCCTATAAGCGTGACGGCTTTTCCACGGTGGTGATCGGCGGCAAGGAATATGGCACCGGCTCCTCGCGCGACTGGGCAGCCAAGGGCCCGCGTCTTCTGGGCGTGCGCGCGGTGATCACCGAAAGCTTCGAGCGCATTCACCGCTCCAATCTGATCGGCATGGGGGTGGCGCCGCTCTGCTTCGAGGCCGGCAAGACCCGCAAGGATTACGGTTTCACCGGCCGCGAGGTGGTGGATATTCCGGGCCTGTCGGGCACCCTCAAGCCGCGCCAGAAGATGGAGGCCATTGTGCACCGTCCGGATGGCAGCCAGTTCACTTTGCCGCTCTATCTGATGATCATGACGGCGGATGAGGTGGCATACTTCACCAACGGCGGGATCCTTCCTTACGTCTTGCGCAACCTGCTCGTCGCGTAGGTGTATGATGCCGCGTGTCGGCATCTGATTCTCTGGCTCTTGTCGCAGCGGTGGCGCTCTTTGCCGCCGCTGTGGGCGCCTGGTGGCTTTCCGCGCCGCTTCGCTCGCGCGAACGACTCTATCTGCGCTTTGCCGCCATGCTGCTGGCGGCCCTGGCCGCGTCGGTGCCGGTTGGACTGGCCGACATGACGGTGCTTTTCCTGCTGCCGCTGGCGGCCGCTGCCGTGATGGTTTCCACCCTGGCCCGCTTCGACAGGGTCTTGCCGGTAGGCCTGGCGGCACTTGCGATGGTCCTGGCGCTGGCCGGCGGCCTGGCCGCGCTCGTCTCCGGTCTGTGGCCACTGGCGCTGTTGCCGGTCATGATCGCAGGCCTTGGCGTGATCGCGGTGGCGATCAACAGCATGGCCTTGCTACCGGTCTTGGCCGGCACAGGTCTTCTGGCGGCAGGTCTTGCCTTTGCCGAGCAGGGCGCCCGCGCTGGCTTGCTTCTGTTTGCAGCCGCAGCCCTCATCGGGCTGGTGCCCCGATTCCGGAATTCGCAAGCCATGCGATATCGCGCACGGGCGCATTTCGAAATCGGAGAGCACTAGCACTTATTAGGCGCGGCCTCAGCTTCTGCGGTCGAGCAGCAACGCCGTACGGCCCAGACGGGCGACGCCGTAGGCCGTTTCCACCGAGACATTGACGCGGCGTTCGGGAATGACCTGGCCCAACAGCTGTGCCACAAAAGTGGGCAGCAGCCGGGGCCCGTCCCAAATCGGATCATAGGCCTCTGTGCCAGGTTGGCACACCAATCCGGCCTGACGGCGCGGCGGCATGCTGTCGTCTGTTTGCGCGGTGTGGGGTGGATAGTGGCCCAAGGCGCTGGAAGCGCTGGCTTTTTCAATCGCGCGCGCGGAGGCAGACGCGCCTGAGGCGCTGAAGCGGCCGCTTGTTTCAATGCTCGGTGTGACGCGCATGATTCGGACAACGCAAAGCCCGCGCCATGTTCCGCTAACCTTACGGAAAAGCATAGCGATTTCCGTTTTTTTAAGACGACCTGTCCATACTCGGTCGGCAAGCCGGATCAGAAAAATCAACGGCAGATGTGGTGGTTTCGTGCTGAACGCGGCAGTCCAGGACCATAATCAAACCGCCCAGCTTGGCCGGCTGGAGGAAGAACTGCGCCTGCGCCTTGCCACCAAGGGCGCGGGTACCGCGGCCTTCGATTGGGACGTGCCAGGCGGCATCATCGTGTGGGATGGCGCCGCCGATATCCTGCCGATGCATCTGGGCACCGCCAACGCCCGCGCCTTCCTGGATGCGATCGCGCCCGAGCAGCGCGGTACATTGCAGGCGGTGCTGGACTCCCGTGACAGCGCCCCGAAATTTTTCGTCATCGACCTGGAAATCGCCAGCGCCATGGGCGCGGTCATCTTCACCATGGCCGGCACGCGCATGCCCGGACCAAACGGTGCCACCCAGCGGCTGGTTGGTCTCCTGCGCGACACCACCGAACGCAGCAACGAAGTGCGCCGGCTGTCCTATCTGGCCACCCGTGACGAGCTGACCGGACATCTGAACCGCAACGCCCTGCGCGAAGGCCTGGCCCAGGCCATCGAGCGCGCCAAGGAGGAAAGCCGCAACTGCGCCTTCTTGGTCGCCTCGATCGATCGGCTGGCCATGATCAATGACAGTTTCGGCTTCGATGCCGGCGATGAAGTCATCATGGGCGTCGGCGAGCGCCTGGCCCGCACCCTGCGCGGCACCGACATCATCGGGCGCATCGCCGGCAACAAGTTCGGCGTGCTTTTGAAGAATTGCCGCGAGCATGAGATCGCGGTGGTGGCCAAACGCCTGCGCCATGCTGTGCGCGGCAATGGCGTCGAAACCCGCTCCGGCCTGGTCGCCGCCACCTGCTCGGTAGGGGCGGTGTGGCTGCCCCAGGCCGCGTCCACCAGCCAGGAAGCGATGCTGCGCGCCGAACAGGCGCTGGATAAGGCGC
>CAYQZM010000234.1:0-42102 GCA_964421935.1 uncultured Rhizobium sp.
CGGATGGGCAGATCTGGGCGCAATCGGATGAGGATGAAGTCTATCATCCCGCGCGTTGGCGCAAGCCTGCCTCGGAAATGCTGGTGAGCATCGCGCCCAACGCCATGCACACCTTCAATCTGACGGTCGCGGGCGAAAGCCGCTTCTACAAGGTTCGCCGCATTCATTAGAGCCTGATTTTCTGAGGTGGAAACAGCCTGCGTTGCGTTCCGGCGAGGCGATCCGCCAGGAGTCGTACGAAGGGCGTATCGGCAATACGGACGAGCGCGGCGACGCCGCGGGCGGCCGCCGGAACGCAACCCGAAGGGCCGGGGTCTTTTGTGTCGTGAGTTCGTCGAATGGCTTGCCCGTATTGCCGATACGAGCTGCGCCCTTCTCCTGCCCACGCCACAAACCCCTCCGGCGTAGGCGATTCCACCTCAGAAAATCAGCTCCAAAAAAGCCCCGCACCTTTCGATGCGGGACTCTGCTCGAGGCTTATGCGTCTTACATGCCGCGCAGTTCGCGCAGGGCGATCTGCAGCATGGCCCGGCAATGGCCGATATTATAAGCCCAGGCGGCCGTCGGATTGGTGCCCTTGGGCAGCAGCTTGTCGATGGCCAGGCCCCGCGGATGCTCGGGGAAGATCAGGCGCTTGTAGTTGTTCTTCACCAGCAGCTTCATGACTTCATACATGTCGTTGTCCCCGTTATCAGGGAAGACCTCGGTATAGTCCTCGCGCGGCTTGCGCATGTTGACGTTGCGGAAATGGACCTGGCCGATGCGGTTGCGCGAGGCCAGCCAGTTGCCGACCACGATCGGGTCTTCACCCAGTTCGCGGGTGACGCCGCAGTCCCAGGTCATGGTATTGGACGGGGAGTTCACCGTCTCCACCAGCCGCTTCCAGTCTGAGAAACTGTTCAGGACCTGGGCCGAACCGCGGCTCATGGGCGGCGGCGGATCGTTGGGATGCACCGACATCACCACATTGTTCTTTTCCGCCACCGGGATCACTTCCTTCAGGAAGTACTCGATGTTCTTCCAGGTGTCTTCATAGCTCTGGGGGGCACCGTCTGCCGGCAAGGGCGGCAGATCCTTCATCCGGTCATACTTGAACTCGGTCATGCCGGCACCGCCACGCCCCGGCACCTGCTGGTAGCCATCCTCCGCGCGGTGATTGTAGAAATTCCATTCCAGGACCGGAATGCTCAGCTTTCCCATATTGACGATGGTCTGCTTGATCTTGCCGATCTCCTCGTCGCGGCCAGGCAGGCCGCGCACGATCAGGTTCATGTTGGGATCGACGCCGCCCTTGTAGGACCAGCGGATCATCATGATGCCGATATGCATGTCGTGCTTCTTCAGCGCGTCCACGCGCGGCTGCAGATAGTCCATGCCCCAGGGCTGCTCCGGCACGGCCTGGGTATCGATCCAGTCGATGCCAAGCTGCTTGATCTGGATGGCCTCCTGGTCGCTCAACAGATCGTTCATGTAAGTGGTGAGCTTGGGCGTATCCGGCCCTTCCTGCGGCTGGCCGATGCGCCTGGCCGGGTGAGGATTATAGGGTGCTCCCGGCGGCTGAGACGGCAACTGCGCCAAGGCTGGTGCCGCGGCGGCGCCCGCCAGCAGCGCACCGCCAGAGGCCTGCAACAGGCCGCGTCGCGACAACGCGCTCAATCGAGTATTTTTCATGTCGTGTCCCCTTCGAAGTTATCGTTGTGATTTTTGACCGCGCTTGGCGCGATTACCAAGGAATTTCCTTGGCATATTTCTGAATCATACCGGTGAAAACGGGCATGGCCCGGTCCTGGGCCGCCTTGGAGGTGGCGCTCAGCCGGAAGGCGAGCAGATAATCGCCTTCCTCCGAATAGGCCACGACCTGCCAGTGGCCATTGCCGGCCGGCGCAAAGGTGTAGAGCTGGAAGGGTACGCCGTCCTTGTCACGCACCGCCGGCAGCTGCTCCACGGTCGCGCCGGCGCTAGCTGCCTTGTCGCGTTCCACCAGTGCCGAGATCTCGGTCGGGCCGCTTTGGCGCGAGACACCTTCGGCGGAAATGGTGACGTCGGCCGTGGGCGTATCGGCGCCATCCGGGACTAGGAAATTGACGCCCCGGCTCAGACTGACCTGTTCGTCCTGATGCCAGTCGGTGAGGGTGGGAAGCTTGGGCCAGGACTTGGTGCCCTGCGGGGTGGCGAAATCCAGCATCTCCGCGCGCGCGGGAAGACTGGTCGCGCAGACCAGTGTTGCCACTGCAAGCAAATTGGCTTTTTGCAGCACCCACCCTCCTTGTGCGGCTCTGCAGCGCCGCGCGAGCAACTATAGTGAGTCTGCTCCCACATCGCCAGACAGCACGCTGAGAATTGACTTTCACTCTTTGAGATAAGCCTCTGAAATGGAAGTTATTATGGCGTTCTGACTATCGGCCGGCAGCCGTGACCCGCCACACCGTCCCGCCGACATCATCGGCCACCAGCAGGCCGCCATGGCTGTCCACGGCCAGGCCCACCGGCCGGCCATGGGCATGGTCGCCATCCACAAAGCCGGTCAGAACATCCTGGGGCATGCCGCTGGGTTTGCCGCCCTGGAAGGGTACAAACACGACTCTGTAGCCGTTCAGCGCGTCACGGTCCCAGCTGCCATGCTCGCTGACAAAGGCGCCGCCGCGATAGGAGGCCGGAAGGTTGTCGCCGGTGTAGAAAACTAGCCCCAGCGGCGCCACATGGCTCGACAGCGCATAGTCGGGTGGGATCGCCTTGGCGACCAGATCCGGGCGCTGGGGCATGACCCGTGGGTCCACATGCTGGCCGTAGTAGCTGTAAGGCCAGCCATAGAAGGCCCCGTCCTTCACCGAGGTCAGATAGTCCGGTACCAGATCGGGACCAAGCTCATCGCGCTCATTGACCACCACCCAGAGGGCGTGACTTTCAGGCTCAAACGTCAGGCCATTGGGATTGCGCAGGCCGGTAGCATAAAGGCGATGTGCGCCGGTGGCTCGGTCGATCTCCCAGACCGCGGCGCGCCCGCGCTCGGCCTCTATGCCGTTTTCGGTGATGTTGCTGTTGGAGCCGACACCCGCATAGAGCTTGGTGCCGTCAGGGCTCGCCGTCAGGCTCTTGGTCCAGTGATGGTCGATCGGGCCGCCGGGCAATTCGGTGAGGAGGGCGCCGGGCGCGGTGATCTGCGTCTGGCCCTGGGTGTAGGGGAAGCGCAACACGCTGTCGGTGTCGGCGACATAGAAGTCATTGCCGACCAGGACCATGCCAAAGGGTGAATGCAGATGATCCAGAAACACGGTCTGCATGTCGGCCACGCCGTCACCATTGGTGTCTCTGAGAAGCAGGATGCGCTGGCCCGCCTTGACGCTGGAATGGGCCTGTTGCTCGATCCAGTTGAAGATGAACTGCTTGGGCCTGCTGACAGGCTCCTTGGGCCCGTCGGTTTCCGCCACCAGGATGTCGCCATTGGGCAGGACATAAAGCGAGCGGGGGTTTTTCAATCCCCTGGCCAGCGCCTTCACCTGAAGGCCAGGCGCGGCTTTCGGCATGGCGCCGCCCCAACCCACATTGGTCACCACATGCATGGGTGGGAGTAGATATTCATGAATCTCCGGCAGGAAGGGGTGGGCGCCGATCTGCCGCTTTGGATTGATGGGATCGGGCCCGCAGGCCGTGAGTGCCAGCGCCGCCATTGCGCAGAGGAAAATGCGCGGCGTCATGGGGTTTGCTCCCGCACGCCGACGCGGTGGCGGTAGACCATCGCCCAGCCCTGCCAGCCGGTCACCAGCAGGATCAGAACCACCACGGCCGAAAGAATGATCCCTGTTGGCACCACCGAGGTATAGCCGTCGCGGCTATGAACGAAGACATTGATGATCGACAGGATCAGCGCGATGGCATTGCCGATGGCGTGGATCCAGACCGCGCGCAGATTGCGGATACGCCGATCGCCGAGAAAATCGATGAAGCCGGCAATGACGGCAAAGAGGGCGATGATCAGACCCGCGGTCAGCAGCCAGACTGACATGACAGCCCAGGTCATGTTGGCGGTACACCAGTAGGCGATGTCGGTGACCAGGGTCCCGACAAAGCAAACGATCGGGAAGGGGACCAACATTGGATGGAAAGGGTGCCCTGCAATCTGGGCGGTGGAGCGAGGATTGCTGCCGGCCATGCGTTCTCGCTGTTGGAATGTTCAGCCAGTACGCGTCATCCGCCTATCCGTTCCGGGGCGGCTAATTTGTCCCGCGGTCGGGGGCTGGTATTTTGCCGTTCCATTATCGTAGGTTAACCGGAACGCGAAGGGGAATTAGAACAATGAAGAATTTGGCCAAGGCCGCAGCGATTCTGACCCTGGTGTCCACCGGGGCGAGCGCCCAGATCAACGCGGGCGAGCAGAAGCCGGAAGCGAGCCTGCCCTTCAACATGACCCAGGTGACGACCTTCAATCTGCCCTGGCGCATGGCTTTCCTGCCCGATGGCCGCATGCTGGTGACCGAGAAGGTCGGTCCCATCTGGCTGGTGACCCCACAGGGCCAGAAGCGCCCGGTGCAGAATTATCCGGCCGTGCTCTATGGTGGCCAGGGCGGCATGCTGGGCATCTATGTCTCGCCAACCTTTGCCAGCGACCAGACCGTCTATCTCACCTACAGCGAGCCTGGCACCATCGACGGCATCAGTGGTTCCAGCCTGGCACTGGCCAAGGCCAAGTTGGTGCTCAATGACAATGCCAAGCCGGCAACCGCCAGCCTGGAAGACCTGAAAGTGATCTGGCGCGACGGCGCACGGGGCCGCGGCGGCCAGTTTGGCGCTGCTCTGGTCTTCGCACAGGACGGCAAGTCGCTGTTCCTGACGGTAGGCGACCGCCAGCGTTTCTGGCCGGCTCAGGATCCCAATCAGCCGCTGGGCAAGATCCTGCATCTGACCCTGGACGGCAAACCGTCACCGGACAATCCCAATTACGGCAAGACGGGTGCTGAGAGCGTCGGCATCATCAATCCGCCTTCCGACACCGAAGCCGGCAAGACCGCGCCGGTGGTCTATACCTACAAGTTCCCAGGCAAGAACGAGACACCATCAGAAGTGTGGACCACCGGCCACCGCACGCCCTACGGGCTGGCGATGGCGCCCGACGGCCATTTGTGGGAAGCCGAGCATGGTCCCAGGGGTGGTGACGAACTGAACCTGATCGAGAAGGGCAAGAATTACGGCTGGCCGCTGGTGCGTTACGCCATGAACTATAATGGCGTGCCGATCCCCAGCTTTGACACCCGTCCCGACCTGACCAAGCCGGTGATCTATTGGACGCCGATCATCGCGCCGGGCAGCATCACCTTCTACAAAGGTAATGTCTTCCCGCAATGGAATGGTTCGATCCTGATGGGCGGCATGGCCACCATGACCTTGAATCGCATCATCGTTGACGGCACGACCGCCAAGCCGGCCGAGCGATGGAGTGTGGGCCACCGCATGCGCGACGTGGAAGTTGCGCCCGATGGCACGGTCTGGGCGCTGGAAGACGCCCCCAATGGCGGGATGTTCAAGATCACGCCGAAATAGCGTGCCTCCTTCAGCGGGCCTCAAACCTGCCGCGCTGATCATAACCCTGGCCTTGTGCGCGCCGGCGACCGCGGCGTCGATACGCTGCGTGATCAATTCCGCGATCCGCCGGCGGCGCGGCCGCGCGTCTGGTGGCATTGGATGAACGGCAATGTCTGCCTGTATAAGGGCCCTCTATAAAACGGAGATACACGATGATGCCGCTGACCAGACGGCTGATGATGTCGGCGTCGGTCGGCCTGATGCTGGTGCCGGCGGGCCGCGCGGCCGCGCAAGTCCCGGATACGGACTGGCGCAATTATGCCAACGATCTGGCCAATACCCGCTATGCGCCGCTGGACCAGATCAACGCCGACAATTTCAGCAAGCTGGAAGTGGCCTGGCGCTTCAAGACCGACAATCTGGGGCCGCACCCGGAATATAACTGGGAATCCACGCCGCTGGTGATCGCGGGCCGGCTCTATGTCACGGCGGGTTCGCGGCGCGCTGTGGTATGCCTGGATGCCGCCAGCGGCGAAATGCACTGGATGCATTCGATGGACGAGGGCGAGCGCGGTGCCGATGCCCCGCGCCAGCTCTCCGGCCGCGGCCTGGCCTATTGGACCGATGGCCGCGAGGAGCGGATCCTCTATGTCACACCCGGCTATCGGCTGGTGGCGCTGGACGCCTCGACCGGCGATCCGGTGAAGGGCTTCGGCGAAAACGGCATCGTCGACCTGAAGAAGAATGACGACCAGGACATCGATCTGGTGCATGGCGAGGTTGGCCTGCACGCCACGCCGCTGGTGGCGCATAACACGGTGATCGTGGGCGCCGCCCATCTGGCGGGCAATCTTCCCAAGAGCCGCAACAATGTGAAGGGTTATGTGCGCGGCTTCGACGTGCGCACCGGCCGGCGCAAGTGGATTTTCCACACCATCCCGCGCAAGGGCGAGTTCGGCTACGACACCTGGATCCATCCGGGCGATGCCGAACACACCGGCAATACCGGCTGCTGGGCGCAGACCTCGGCGGACCTGGAGCTGGGTCTGGCCTATCTGCCGATCGAGATGCCGACCGGTGACATGAATGGCATGTATCGTGCCGGGCCGACTTTGTTCAGCGAAAGCCTGGTGGCGGTCGATATCGAGACCGGCAAGCGCCGCTGGCACTACCAGACCATCCATCATGGCCTGTGGGACCGCGACATTCCCTGTGCGCCGATCCTTTGCGACATCCATCATGAGGGCAAGCTGGTCAAGGCGCTGGCCCAGCCGACCAAGCAGGGTTTTCTCTATGTGCTGAACCGGGAGACGGGCGAGCCGATCTGGCCGATTCCCGAAAAGCCGGTGGAAGCCGGCGATGTGCCCGGCGAATGGTATTCACCGACCCAGCCCATACCCACCAAGCCGCCGCCGTTTGATGTGCAGGCGGTGGATGCCAGCACCATCATCGATTTCACCCCCGAGCTGCATCGCCAGGGGCTGGAAATCCTTTCCCACTACAAGACCGGCGGCATCTACACCCCGCCCACCATGGCCACGATCGATGGCCGCTGGGGCACCTTGACGGCGGATGCCACCAATGGCGGCGCCAACTGGCCGGGCGGCTCATACGATCCGGAAACACAGACGGTCTATGTCTATTCCCAGACCACGGCGGCGACCATGAGCATCGTGCCGGTGACCGACCACGCGCTCTCGGATTTCGACTATGCCCGCGGTCTGCCGGGCGCCACATTGGGCGCCCATGTCACGCCCTCGCAAGGGGCCGGCCTTCGCCCCGGCGTGCTGACTGTGCAGGGCCTGCCGCTGATGAAGCCGCCTTACGGCCGCATCACCGCGATCGATCTCAACAAGGGCGATATCGTCTGGCAGGTCGCCCATGGCGAAACGCCGGACAACATCAAGAACCATCCGGCGCTGAAGGGACTGAAGATACCCCGAACGGGGCGGCCCGGCATCCTGGGCACGCTCACCACCAAGTCGCTTGTGATCTGCGGGGAGTCCGGCTTTTTCATCACCCCGTCGGGTGCGCGCGGCGCGATGCTGCGCGCCTACGACAAGGCAACCGGCGAGGAGAAGGGGGCGGTCTATATGCCGGCGCCCCAGACCGGCGCGCCCATGACTTATATGCTCAAGGGGCGTCAATACATCGTCCTGGCCATCGGGGGCGGCGCCTATACCGCAGAGCTTCTGGCCTTCCGCCTGCCCCGGGGAATCTGAACGGTGTTCGGAGGTTGGGAGTCCCGGAACCTTTCCTGGCGCTGCCGGTTTAGGTTACAGGAGGGTAATCCGCCGGAACCGGGATCCGGCCCCTTTGATGAGGAGTGTCATGAAAACATCGATGAAAATGCTGCTTGCAGCTGGAATTTTGTGTGGCGCCGGCTTGGCGGGAACGGTTCCGGCCGCGGCGCAGCCCGTCGGTTTCTCCTTCCGCATTGGTGACATCGCCATGGCCTATGACGATGGCTACTACGATCGCGGCCATCACTGGCATGCCTGGCGTCATGCGCGTGAGCGCGACTGGTATCGGGCAAACTACCGGCACAGCTATCATGGCTGGCGTCACGATCGCGACCATGACGGCGTGCCGAACCGCTTTGACCGTGACCGGGACAATGATGGCGTGCCGAACCGGTATGACCGCCGTCCCAACAATCCCTATCGCCGCTAGTAGACGGCATTTCGAAAAGCCCCGCGGACAGCATCCGCGGGGCTTTTTGTTGCCCGCAGGTCAAGCCGCCTCAGTCGGGATAAAGCCCGGCCTGGCGGGCGCGTTCGCGCAGCATTGCCAGCACTGCCTGGCAGAGCGGCACCGGCTTGCCGACCAGCGCACCCAATTCCACCACCGCGCCCAGCAGGGCATCGATCTCCATCGGCCGGCCGCGCTCCAGGTCCTGCAACATGGAAGTCTTGTGCACCCCGACTTCGCCGGCGCCGTCGATGCGCTTGTCGATGCTGACGGCAAAGCGGGCGCCCAGGGCTTCGGCGACCTGGGCTGCTTCTTCCATCATGGCACGCGCCACGGCGCGCAGATCGGGCCGGAAGGCCAGCCGGTCCAGGGTCGAGCAGGTGAGGGCGGAGAGCGGATTGAAGGCCAGATTGCCCCACAGCTTGACCCAGATCTCATCGCGGATGTTGGTCCGGATAGGCGCTTTCAAACCGGCTTTGACCAGTAACTGGGAGAGCGCCTCGATACGGGCGCTCTTGCTGCCGTCCGGCTCGCCCAGGCTGAAACGGTTTCCATAAGTGTGCTCAATCACGCCCGGCTCGATCACCTCTGCCGCCGGATAGACGATGCAGCCGATCACGCGCGATGGCGGAAGAAGCTGCCAAAGCCGGCCGCCGGGATCCACGCTTTCCACCACATGATCGCGCCATGGCCCTTCCAGTCCGTAGAAGTACCAGTAGGGAATGCCGTTGATGCCGGTGACCTGCGAGGTCTCAGGGCCCATCAGCTTGGCGATTTCCGGCGCCGCGCCGGGAAGGCCATTGGCTTTCAGGGTGACGATGACATGGTCCTGCGGGCCGGCTTCAGCAGCCTTGTGGGTGGCGGGCAGGCGCACGGTCGTGGTCTGGCCCTCACTTTTGAGCGTGAGACCTTTTTCCCGCATCGCAGCCAGGTGCGGCCCGCGGGCGATCACGGTGACCTCGGCGCCAGCCTGATGCAGTTTGACGGCCAGATAACCGCCAATGGCGCCGGCGCCGAAAATGGCAATCTTCATCCGGCCAGCCCGAGCTTGTCCGCCAGCTTCTGATGCAGGCCGATGCGCTGCAGCTTGCCGGTGGCGCCCTTGGGAATTTCCGTCAGGAAGACGATGCGGCGCGGCACCTTGAAGTCCGCCACGCGATTGCCGACAAAGCTGCGCAACTCGCGTTCGTCACAGGACGCGCCCTCGCGCAGGACCACGGCGGCAGCGATGTCCTCGCCCAGCTTGTCATGTGGCACGGCGAAGGTGACGACCTGGGCCACGGCCGGATGATCCATGATCACCGTGTCCACTTCCAGCGGGCTGATCTTCTCGCCGCCGCGGTTGATCAGTTCTTTCAACCGGCCGGTCAGGCGCAGATAACCCTGCTCATCCATCACGCCCTGATCGCCGGTGCGGAACCAGCCATTGGTGAAAGCCTTGGCGTTGGCATCCGGGTTGGCTTCATAGCCTGTCGTCACGTTGCGGCCGCGGATCACCACTTCGCCCAGGCTTCCGGGCGGCAGCAGATTGCCCTCTGCATCCATGATCGAGATATCGGGGCCCGAGGCGATGCCGACACAGCCGGCAAAGCGGGATTTGGGCGGCAAGGGATTGGAGGCCATCTGGTGCGAGGCTTCGGTCATGCCATAGGCCTCGATCACCGGCACGCCGAACGTCTTTTCCAATGCTTCCATGACCTGCGGCGGCAGCGAGGAGGAGGACGAACGGATCAGGCGCAGCCGGCCGCGCTTGATGATGTCGGCATTGCGCTCGGCGCGCGTCAGGATCGCCTGGTGCATGGTGGGGACCGCCGTGTACCAGCTCGGCCGGGCCTCATCGAACCAGGCAAAGAACTTGAGGGCATTGAAGCCGGGTGTGCAAACCACGCTGGCGCCGGCCGCCAGGCTGGAAAGCGTGGCGGCGATCAGGCCGTGGATGTGGAACAGCGGCATGATGTTGAGGCAGACATCGTCCTCGCGCAGCGAAAGCGTGTTGCCGATATGATAGGCCGAGGCGGTCACATTGGTGTGGGTGAGCGGCACGATCTTGGGCCGCGAGGTGGTGCCGGAGGTGTGCAGGACCAGCGCGATGTCACCGCTCTGGGCCGGGCCGGCCGCCGCCGGGGTGCCTTTCAGGTCCGCCTGCAACTCGAAATCGCCGGCATGCCCGCCGCTGACCAGGCGCACAACCGGAATGCCGCGCGCCTTGGCCACATTAATCGCCGGGCTTTCCATGCCGGCCGCGATGACCAGTGCCTTGGCGTTGAGATCCGACAGATAGAAGTCGAATTCCTCGGTGCGATAGGCCGGATTGAGCGGGGCGGTGGTGGCGCCACAGGCGATGGCGACAAAGGCTGCGGCCATGTCCGGTCCATTGGGCAATACGATCGCCACCCGGTCGTTTCGCCCGATGCCCATGGCATTCAGGCTGGCGATGGTTCGCCGGACCAGCCCCCGCAACTCGCTATAGGTCTGTGCCGGGCGCTCAGGCGCGCCAATGGCGGATGCGTGGTCCTGGCCGGATTCGATCAAGGCCGAAATCGTATCGGCCCGGTAGATGCTTGACACGGGTGCTGCTCCCAACAGTATGCGTGGTGGCTGTCAAAAAATAATAGCGGCGCACAGCAGGGTGATCCAGCCTTGTGCGCTGCAGCAGGGAGTAATTGTGGAAAACCATTCGGAAAATGAGCCCGGCAAGGGCCGGATAGGCCAATTGCTGATCGGCATTCTCTGCATGGTGATGATCGCCAACCTGCAGTATGGGTGGAATCTCTTCGTCAACCCGATCAATCAGGCCCATCACTGGGGCCGTGCCGCCATCCAGGTGGCCTTCAGCCTGTTTGTGCTCACCGAAACCTGGCTGGTGCCGATCGAGAGCTGGTTTGTCGACCGCTTCGGGCCACGTTTCGTCGTCATGGCCGGCGGTATCCTGGTCGGGCTGGCCTGGACCTTGAATTCGGTCGCCAGCTCCCTCGGCATGCTGTATTTCGCCGCGATCCTCTCGGGCATCGGCGCCGGCGCGGTCTATGGCACCTGTGTCGGCAATGCGCTGAAATGGTTTGTGGGGCGGCGCGGTTTGGCCGCCGGTCTGACCGCTGCCGGTTTCGGCGCCGGCGCAGCCGCCACCGTCGTTCCCATTCGCGAGGTGATCGCGATGCATGGCTATCAATCGGCCTTCCTCTGGTTTGGGCTGGGGCAGGGGCTGGTGATCCTGATCGCCTCGCAATTCCTGCGGGCGCCCGCCAAGAAGCCGGTTGCGACCGTGCCCACGCCCAACCTGCAGACCGGGCGCAGCTTCAGACCGCTGGAAGTGCTGAAAACGCCCTTGTTTTGGCTGCTTTACGCGATGTTCGTGCTGGTCGCGGCCGGTGGCCTGATCGTCACCGCCCAGCTTGCTTCCATCGCAGCCGACTTCGGTGTCGCCGATAAGCACATCGCCTTTCTGGGCATCAGCGGCACCGCGTTGACCATTGCCTTGGTCGTCGACAATGTCCTCAATGGACTGGCGCGACCTTTCTTCGGATGGGTTTCGGACAAGATTGGCCGCGAGCCGACCATGTTCATCGCCTTCTCATTGGCCGCGGTGGCAATCTGGTCGCTCTGGTTCCTGGGCCACAATCCGATCTGGTTCGTGATCACCGCGGGCCTGATCTATTTCACCTGGGGCGAGATCTACAGCCTGTTTCCGGCCACCTGTACCGATGCTTTCGGCGTGGAATATGCCACCACCAATGCCGGCATGCTCTACACCGCCAAGGGGACGGCTTCGCTACTGGTACCGCTGGCCAATGTGGTGAGCTCGGCCGGGGATTGGCATACGGTGCTCTGGATCGGGGCCGCAGCCAATCTGGTCGCGGCTTTCGCGGCTGTGCTGCTGCTGAAGCCGGTGCGGGCAAACCATCGCCTGCGCTATGCTTAACATCGCCAGAGTGCCCTTCCATTCTGAACGGATTTTCATTTTCCGTCTGAGATTTTTTCAGCGCTCAAACTCTATTGCTGGGCCCGTTCCGAACCACAGGTTCAGCCATGCGCAAGCTTCTCGCCGCCGCCGCCCTTGTCCCGCTCCTGCTCGCCTGCGTGCCGCTGGGTGCGTCGGCCGTTCCGCTTTCGCCGGAACAAAGGGCGCTTGGCCCCGATCAGCGGGCGCTTGTGGCTGAGAGTTGCGACCGGGTGATGGGCCTTTCCGGGGGCGGCATCTATCGCCAGGCCTGCATGGACAGCTTGGCGCGCTCCGTAACCCGCAAGACCGAGGCCGCGCAGATGGCAGGCAGCTATGTCGCCTGCCGCGGCCAGGGCCTGCACGATGGGACGGCCGCCCTCTCGACCTGCATGCTGGACAGCCAGGCGCGCGGCGCGGCGATGGCGGCCGAACCCGTCAAGATCGCCTATGACGCGAACACGCCGGAAAATTCCATGAGCTATTTTAACGTCAACAACAGCGCGCATTGGCGGCGCGAGAAATATGCATGCGCCCAGATCGGATTGACACCCGGCACCAATGCTTTTGCCGAGTGCACAGCGGGTCTGGAAGCGGCGCTGATGAATCCGCTGTGACAGGGCGGCCATTTCTCTCGATCCTGCTGTCCTTCTAGGGTTTCCATGGTTGCAATCGTTCGGCTGGCGCTGAGGCGGCCCTACACGTTCGTCGTCATGGCGATCCTGATCGTCATTTTCGGCGTGCTGGCGGTCGTACGCACCGCGACGGACATTTTTCCGGATATCCGCATCCCAGTGATCGCGGTGGTCTGGACCTATCGTGGCCTGTCGCCGGAAGACATGGCCGGCCGTGTCATCTATTACTATGAGCGGCAGCTTTCGACCGCGGTCAATGACATCGACCATATCGAAAGCCAGTCGCTGCCCGGCGTCGGCATCGTCAAGATTTTCTTCCATCCCACGGTCGATATCCGCACCGCGACCGCGCAGGTCACCTCGCTGTCCCAGACCGTACTCAAGCAGATGCCGCCAGGCATCACCCCGCCCCTGGTATTGAACTACAACGCTTCGACCGTCCCGATCCTGCAGTTGGGTCTGTCCAGTCCATCGCTGGGAGAGAAGGAAGTCAATGATCTGGGGCAGAACTTCATCCGTCCCGCCCTGGCCTCGGTGCCCGGCACCGCCGTGCCCTCGCCTTATGGCGGCCGGGAACGCCAGATCCAGATCGATCTGAATCCGGAGGCGCTGCACGCCTATCACCTGTCAGGGCAGGATGTGAGCAATGCCCTGGCCAACCAGAACCAGATCATCCCGGCGGGTACCATCAAGGTCGGCCAGTTCGAATACAATGTTCGCCTGAACAACAGCCCCAGCGTCGTCGATGAGTTGAACCGGCTGCCGGTCAAGCAGGTCAATGGCGCGATGATCTATATGGGCGATGTCGCCCATGTACGCGATGGGGCGCCGCCCCAGCGCAATGAAGTGCGCATGGATGGCCGCCGTGCCGTGCTGATGACGATCCTGAAGAGCGGTTCGGCTTCGACATTGGATATCGTGGATGGGGTGAAGGAGATCCTGCCGCGCCTGAAACAGACCTTGCCGTCCGATCTCAAGGTGCTGCCGCTGAACGATCAGTCCATCTTCGTGCGCGCCGCGGTCTCCGGTGTGATCAAGGAAGGCGTGATCGCCGCCTGTCTGACCAGCCTGATGATCCTGGTGTTCCTGGGAAGCTGGCGCTCCACCCTGGTGATCACGGTTTCGATCCCGCTGGCGATCCTCTTTTCCATCGCCATGCTGTCGGCGCTGGGCCAGACCTTGAATATCATGACCCTGGGCGGGCTGGCGCTGGCGGTGGGCATCCTGGTCGACGATGCCACCGTGACCATCGAGAACATCAACTGGCACCTGGAAAAGCGGAAGCCCGTGCGTCAGGCGATCCTGGACGGCGCCCAGCAGATCGTGATGCCCGCCTTCGTCTCGCTGCTCTGCATCTGCATCGCCTTTGTCCCGATGTTCTTTCTGCCGGGAGTTTCCGGCTTCCTGTTCGCGCCGATGGCCGAGGCCGTGCTGTTCGCCATGATCGGCTCCTTCATCCTGTCGCGTACCCTGGTCCCGACCATGGCAAGTTATCTGCTGGTGTCGCATGGCGATGCCAAGGATGCGTCAGTGGCGCGCAACCATGACGCCGTCAAGGGCCACAATCCGGGCAATCCGCTGGTGCGCTTTCAGCATGGTTTCGAAAAGCGCTTCGAGAATGTGCGCTATGCCTATGGCCGCTATCTGGAATTCCTGATGAGCCGCCGTGTCCTGTTCATCGGATACTTTCTTGGCTTTGTCGCGATTTCGCTTTGCCTGTTCCCGTTCCTTGGGCAGAATTTCTTTCCATCCGTGGATGCCGGCGTGATCTCGCTTCACGTGCGCGCGCCGATGGGAACGCGCATCGAGGAGACCGCCGCGCTGTTCGATCATGTGGAAAAACGCATCCGCGAGATCATTCCGCCGCGCGAGCTGGATTCCATCGTGGACAATATCGGCCTGCCGGTCAGCGGCACCAACCGCGCCTATCTCAACACCGGGGGCATCGGGCCGGAGGATGGCGATATCCTGATCACCCTGAGGGAGGGCCACCACGCCACCGCCGGCTATGTCAAGGATCTGCGCACCGCGTTGCCGCAATCCTTCCCCGGGTCGAGCTTTGCCTTCCTGCCGGCCGATATCGTCAGCCAGATCCTGAATTTCGGCTCGCCGGCGCCGATCGATGTGCAGGTGTCAGGGCCGGACAAGCGCGCCGCACAAAATTACGCCATCGAGCTGCTACGCAAGATCAAGGGCGTTTCCGGTGCGGCCGATGCCCGCCTGGAGCAGTCTTCGCGCTATCCCCAGTTCGGCATCGATGTGGATCGTACCCGGGCAGGCTTCACCGGCATTACCGAGAAGGACGTGACCAACTCGCTGGTCGTCAATCTGGCCGGCAGCTTCCAGACCGCGCCGGCTTTCTGGCTCAACCCCAAGAACGGCGTGTCTTATCCCATCGTGATCCAGACCCCGCAATATCGACTGGACACATTGGCGGGGCTGAAGGCCATGCCAATCACCAGCAGCCAGTCGACCACGCCGCAATTGCTCGGCGGGCTGAGTGACATCCAGCGGGAAGCGAGTGACGCGGTGGTTTCCCATTATGCGATCCAGCCGACATTCGATGTCTATGCCACCACGCAAGGCGCGGACCTTGGCACCGTGGCCGACCGGATTCAGACCGTGCTCAAGGACAGCGAAAGCCATCTGCCGCCGGGAGCCACGGTCAATATCCGCGGCCAGGTCGAGACCATGAATTCCGCTTTCTCGGGCCTGTTCTTCGGCCTGGCGGAAGCCATTGTGCTGATCTACCTGCTGATCGTGGTCAATTTCCACTCTTGGTCCGACCCGTTCGTGATCGTCATGGCCTTGCCCGCCGCGCTGGCCGGGATCTGCTGGACCCTGTTTGCCACCCATACCAGCCTCAGCGTTCCGGCTCTGACCGGCGCGATCATGTGCATGGGCGTGGCGACCGCCAACTCTATCCTGGTCATCAGTTTCGCCCGCGAGCGGCTGGAAGCAACCGGCGATGCCGTACAGGCCGCCATCGAAGCCGGTGTCACCCGCTTCCGGCCCGTGCTGATGACGGCGCTTGCCATGATCATCGGCATGGCGCCGATGGCGTTGGGTTTGGGGGAGGGCGGCGAACAGAACGCCCCGCTCGGCCGCGCCGTGATCGGTGGCCTGTTCTTCGCGACATTCGCGACCCTGTTCTTTGTTCCCGCCCTGTTTGCGATAGTCCGTGGCCGCAAGGCGTCGACACCCGCATGGGGAGAAGGAGATGCACTTGTCCCCGGAGAATAACGAGATGGCGATGAAGCGCCGCGTCCGGCATATCGTGATCGGCGCGGCCGTCCTTCTGGGCGTTGTGCTGCTGTTCGGCGCCTATTCGCGCTATGTCCAGGCCAGCGATGTGCGCGACTGGACGCACGAAAGCCAGATTCCGACCGTCAGCTTGATCTCACCCAAATCAGGCGGCGCGGACCAGTCTTTGGTTCTGCCGGGTACATTGTCCGCTTTCTACGATGCCAAGATCTATGCCCAGGTCTCCGGCTATGTGAAGGCCTGGTACCGCGACATCGGCGCCCATGTGAAAAAGGGCGAGGTGCTGGCGGTGATCGACACGCCGGAACTGGACCAGCAGATCACCCAGGCGCGCGCCGATCTCAGCGCGGCGGCGGCCGCGCAAAAGCTTTCGGCCGTGACCGCGTCGCGCTGGCGCGACTTGTTGCGCCAGGACGCGGTGGCGCGCCAGGATGTGGACGTCAAGGAGGCCGATCTTGCGGCGAAGAACGAGGCGCTCAAGTCGGCGCAGGCCAATCTGGACCGCCTGCTGGCCACCAAGCAGTTCGCCCGGATCACGGCGCCCTTCGACGGCGTCGTGACGGCGCGCAATCTGGACGTGGGCACCCTGGTCGGCAGTTCGTCCAGTGGCAATCCGCTTTTCACAGTGTCCGATATTCACGCTCTTCGGCTCTATGTGAATGTGCCGCAATCCTATTCGGCCGATATCGAGCCGGGCATGTCGATTTCCCTGACGGTGCCGGAATATCCGGGCCGGCATTTTCCAGCCCGGCTTTCATCGGCGTCTGGCGCCATCAGCAGCCAGAGTTCAACCATGCTGGTGCAGTTTGAAGCGCCCAACGGCGAGGGCATGCTCAAGCCGGGCGATGTGGCGCAGGTTAGCCTGGGCCTGCCCGCCCGCGGCCTGCTGCGTGTGCCGGCCAGCGCGCTCATCTACCGGGCATCGGGCCTGGCACTGGGGGTGATGGGCCCGGGCGATCATGCCGTGATCAGGCCGGTGACGGTGGGCGTGGATCTGGGCTCCTCGGTGCTGATATCCTCCGGCCTTAGGCCCAAGGACCGCGTCATCAACAACCCGCCCGATTCCCTTGCCAATGGAGATCTGGTCCATGTTGCCGCCGGTTCCAGTTAAGCCGCTGATTTTCCCCGTAAATGTGACGAAAATCGTCACTGTTCAAACGTGATTGCAAAATTTTCTGGACGATGGTCTTTCGTCTCCCGCACGGCGCGGGCGAAGGGCCGCGAAAGGTAGCCCCAATGCGCATCCTCATCGTCGAGGACGAAAAGAAGCTCAACGACATCCTTCAGCGCAGCCTGAAGTCAGAGGGCTATACGGTGGATGGCGTGCTGACGGCCGAAGACGGCCTGGAATATGCCAAGTCTTATCACTACGATCTGGTGATCCTGGATCTCCAGCTTCCCGACGGCACGGGGACCGGGCTTCTCAAACGCCTGCGTGAGAGCGGCCACACCATGCCCGCGCTGGTGCTGACCGCGCGCAGCGACCTGGACAGCAAGCTCGAGAATTTCCAGGCCGGGGCGGACGATTATGTCGTCAAGCCGGTGGCCATGGCGGAGCTTGCCATCCGGGTGCAGGCGCTGCTGCGCCGCGGACCTGCGCTCCAGGAGAATGTGTTGCGTGCCGCGGACCTGGAAATCAACCGGCTGACCCGGCAGGTCAAGCGCGACGGCAAGCGGATCGAACTCAGCCCCAAGGAGTATTCGCTGCTGGAATATCTGTTCCTGCACGCTGGCCGTGTATTATCGCGCACCATGATCGTGGAAAAAATCTGGGACCAGTCCTTTGAGGGGCTGACCAACATCGTGGATGTCTATATCGGCCATCTGCGGCGCAAGATTGACGAGGGCCATGAGCACAAGCTAATCCGCACCGTGCGAGGCCTGGGCTATACGCTCGACCTCGATCGGCCCAAATGATCCTCAGATCGGTCACATCGCGCCTGGTCTTGCTCTATTGTCTGCTTCTGGTCCTGCTCGGCGCGGTGTTTCTGGCCTTCACGGTTTTCAGCTTCCGCCACTACACCAATGAAACCATCACCTCCAACCTGGCCATCCGGGCGCAGGAGATCTGGAATGTCTCGCAGGGCGCGCTGGACCAGCCGGCGCGCCTGACCGAGATCATCGAGCGGCGCTTTTCGCCGGAATCGGAAGATCGCTTCATCCGCATCACCGCTGGCGGACGCCTGCTTTACCGCTCCGGGCAGCCGAGCAATGGCAGCTTCGACGCCGCACAGATTCCTACCTTGCCCGGCAGCGCGAACAGCCGGGGCGCCAGCATGATGGGCAATCTAATCCTGGTGTCCCGCATCTTTACCGATCCCCAGGGCAGGGCCGTCACGGTGGATAGCGGCCAGTCCTATCAGTTCGCGCAGACCGTCGAAAAGGAACTCGCCACGTCGCTGTTCGTCGGCCTTCCGGTGCTGCTGCTGGCGGCGGCCATAGCGGGATATTTCCTGATGCGGGGCGCACTGGCGCCGGTCGAGGCGATGATCAATGCCGCGGAGACATACACATTCAACGAGCCGCACAAGCGGCTGCCGACCGTGGACAGCGAGCCGCGGATCGAGGCCCTGGGGCAGGCCTTGAACCGGATGCTGGATCGGCTGGACGGCGCCTATTCCCATGTCAGCCGCTTTTCCGCCGACGCGGCCCATGAGCTGCGCACGCCGCTCACCATCATCCGCGGCGAACTGGAGCTGGTGGCGGCGGGAGAAAAAACGCCGGAAGACGTCGAACGGGCGTTCAGCAATGCGCTGGAAGAAATGACCCGCCTGTCGGCGCTGGTGGACAATCTCATCACCCTGTCGCGCATGGACAGCATGTGGGGCAAGCGCGCCCATGCCGCAGTGGATCTGAAGGAACTGGCCGAGGAAACCATGGACCAGATGGGTCTGCTGGCGGTGGAAAAGCAGATTTCCCTGCTGCGGCCGAAAGGGCCCAATATCGCGGTTGCCGGCGACCGCGAGCGGCTGAAACAGATTCTGGTCAATCTGCTGGACAATGCCATCAAATATACGCGCGATGGCGGCGAGGTCTCGGTCGAGGTCGGAACAGAGGGCGAAAACGGCTTTGTCGCGGTGGAAGACAGCGGCATCGGCATCGACCCCACGCATCAGGAGCGTGTCTTCGACCGCTTCTACCGCGTCTCTCCGGATCGCGGCGAGGTGGGGGCGGGGCTGGGCCTGGCGATCGTCAAATCCATCTGCCAGGCGCATGGCGGCACGGCAAGCGTGCGCAGCGTTCCGGAGATCGGCAGCTGCTTCAAGATCGAGATTCCGCTCTTCGCGCCGGACAAGAAAATGGCCGCCGCGGAAACCGCGGCGGCCAGCAGCAAGGCGGTTTCTTAGTAGGACGGATAGAAGCGCAAGCTGGTGAAGATCATGCTGTCATCGGTGGTCGGCTTGACCCCGCCGGCGCCGCCGAATGCCGTCATGTGCGTATAGCTGTACTGCGCGCCGACGCGCCAGCTGCCGAACTTGCCGTTGAAGGCGCGCCACCAGAAGCCGGCCGCCACCTGATTGACGGTTTCCAGGTTGGGGGAACAGGCGCCGCCTTCCACCAGGCAGCCCGACAGGTTCAGAGCAGGATTGCCCACGCCAAAATGCGCGGTACCGACATCATAATACTTGTGCTGCTGCTGTTCCTGACCGCCATAGCCATAGATGTCGAGCAGCGGCGTTGCATGCCAGGTTGCGCCACCCATGAAGGTGGTTTCCTGCACCGGCGCCAGGGTGCCGTCGGGGCGGGTGGTCACGTCCGGCAACTGGGCGCTGCCATAGCGGCCGATACCGGAGCCGGTCAGGGCCGTGGCCTGCAGATCCAGGGTCTTGGGAATCGCGGTCCAGGTGATGCTGCCGCCGATGCCGCCGCCATCGCTGTTGGCGTTGTGGTTGCCGGCTGCCAGGCCGAGTGCATTGCCGGTCGCCAGGCTCACGCGGTCATAGAAGGACCGATAGATGCCCAGCACTTCCACATGCAGCGGCTGTGGACCGCCGAACTTGGGCTCCCAGGCGAGCTTGCCGATGAAATCCGGCACGTGGTTCAGGGAAAAATTGTTGACGTTGGCGAGCAGCGAACCGCCGGCGTGGGTGGTGGTAGTCGTGACGCCGCTGGCGGTGCCGGCGTTGCCGGCGAAGGTGGTCTGCGGATTCTCCACCGAAACGGCCAGCCAGAACTGCTTGTCCCAGTTCTTGACGATACGGATCTGCGGCTGGCGCGCCCAGTTGAAACCGACGACATACTGTGCGTCGATGGTGGCGGGCGGCACTTCGTTGCGGGGCGTGATGCCCTTGCTGTTCAGCGTGGCCAGTGACCAGTTCTGGCCGGCCAGGATCTCCAGGCCCAGCGAGTCCCAATCGATCGTCGTGTAGATATTGCGGATGCGCAGATTGAAGGAGTTGCTTTCATTGGAATTGGCTGTTTGCGCGCCGCCCAGGAAGTCCATTTCGTAATAGGCAGCCAGATGGGTGTCGGCATCGGCATCGCCCTGGACCAGCAGGCTCAGACGACTCTGACGGGCGGAGCCGCGCAGTTCCGACATGTGCGCCGCCGGCTGGTTGGAGAAAGGTATGCCGTTGAAGCTGGAGCCGATGTCCGCGGTTTCACTGCGCGAGCGATAGAGGCTTTCCATGGCCAGGAAGCCGCCCAAGGTCACGTTTACCTCGGCGTGCGCCGGCACGGTCCCCAGCATCGCCATGATCGCACCGAGGCATGCGCCCGCGCGCGTTGAATTCCGGATGTTCATTTGAAGTGTCCCATTTCCCACTCTGGCCAGGATCGGCCATCGCCGGCTGGGTAGTCGTGGCTCACGACAGTTTTGCTACGGAGGCGAATTATAAGCAGATTTTAATCTAACATACATCTGGCGTTTATTTGCTGCTGCGGTATTCGCGCACACGAACGCAGTATCCGTCCTCCCTGTCACGCGACCGCAATATTGGGGGCCTATCGCCTGTCGCGCGCAGCGTTCTGCGCGAGGACGGACCGGGGCGATGTCCGTGGGCCAATCACCGATCCGATCTGACTTTATCGGAGCGAAAGCTCCTCACTGGAGAAAAGGAAGATGAAAAGAAACTTCAAAGCCGTGGTGGGCCTTGTCGCCGGTTTGACGATGGCCGCGACCTCAGCATGGGCTGCGAATATCACCGGCGCGGGATCGACCTTCGTGTATCCCATCATCGCCAAATGGGCGACGACCTATCAGGGGACGAGCGGCAGCAACGTCAACTATCAGTCCATCGGCTCGGGCGGTGGCATCGCGCAGGTCAAGGCCAAGACCGTGACCTTCGGCGCGACCGACAAGCCGCTCACCGCGAGCGAGCTGAATGCCGCGGGACTGGTGCAGTTCCCCGTCATCGTCGGCGGCATCGTACCGGTGGTTCACTTGCCGGGAATCAATCCGGGCCAGTTGGTGCTCAACGGCAAGGTGCTGGCGAGCATCTATCTGGGTACCGTGAAGATGTGGAATGACCCGGCAATCAAGGCGCTGAACCCGAAACTGAACCTGCCGGCCACCGCCATCATTCCGGTGCATCGTTCGGACGGTTCCGGCACCACCTTCAATTTCACGACCTATCTCGGCAAGGTCGACCCCAACTGGCTGAAGACGGTCGGCGCTGATACCGCGGTCGATTGGGTCGGTGGCGTGGGCGCAAAGGGCAATGAAGGCGTTGCGGGCAATGTGGCCCAACTCGCCGGCTCCATCGGCTATGTCGAATATGCCTATGCCAAGCAGAACCACCTGACCTATGCCCGGATGATCAACAAGGCCGGCAAGACGGTGGAACCGACGATCGCGACGTTCCGCAGTGCGGCGGCCAGCGCGGACTGGGTTGGCGCGGCGAAGAGCGACTTTTATGTCCTCTTCCTGGATTCGCCGGGCGCCGATGCCTGGCCGATCAGCGCCACGACCTTTGTTCTGGTCTACAAGAACCCCTCCGATCAGGCGGCCACCGCGAATGCCTTGAAATTCTTCCAGTGGGGCATGGAGAAGGGCGATCAGCTGGCGACGAGCCTGGACTATGTTCCGCTGCCCGATAATGCCGTGAAGGCGATCGAGACGAGCTGGAAAGGCATCCAGGGATCCGGCTTCTAGGAAAGCGGCTCAATGAAACGCGGCAAGGGGCGGGCGGTCCTGCTCCTTGCCGCGGCTTTTTTCGTGATCGTCGTTCGCCGGCTCCAGGGCCGCGCTCTGGCCGGAACGAACCAGACCCAGAATGAACAGGAACAGATGACCGGCGGTATCCCCGCCGGTATCCGTGATTTCCGAGCCAGGCTCCCGCAGCACGCGATGCAGATGGCCGCGTGCTTCGGCGAGCTCTGCGTCGGCGGCCATGGCCATCAGATTGCTGCTTTCCAGGAGTGGGCCATACACCATTGCCATGCCAAGCAAATGGCGGCGTGAATTCGCACCCTCACGCGCCGCGCCGCTGAGAATTTCCAGAACCGTGCGCTTGTGACGGGGATCGGGATCGACCAGGGAAACCAGGGTCGCAAAGCCCAGCCCCAGCAAATTGCCGCCATCCAAAGCTGCAGCGTCCGCACGCGCCGCCCCGCTTGTCCTGCGACGGTTGCGCATCTTGGCGCGATTCAGCCAGGCGCGCCGCATCCGCTCGAGTGGGACATCGAAGCCCGCCAGCCAGATCGCGATCAGTGCCTCGTCAATCCTTCCGTGACGTTGCAGTGCGTCGTGCACCCGCTCTGCCTGAGCTTGAATATCGGGCTCGCGCCAGTAGTAGCTGCGACCGGCGCCGGTGCCGTGACTGGCCAGGGGAGGCAACAACCCGGCCTTGCGCCAGACGCGCAACTCGGCCAGGCCAGATTTCCTGCCGCCCGCCAGCAGCGCATCAAGCAGCTGACGTTCGGAGGTGGTATCCAGGGAGCGCTTTTTCACGATCGGGGGGAGGAAATTTCGCCGCCAAGCTATCCGGCTGACCTGAACGCAGTTGGAAGCCCGAATGAAAAACCATTCATTGGGGCGGCATAACGTTCGCCGCGCTTGGCTGTCACAAAACCGACAATGTCAGACGCGGGTGGTCAGGCGTTTCGGCACGGCCACGCCGCGCAAGCGATGGACCTGCGGCATGGCCGTGCCAAGAAGAGGCTCCAGATAGCGATGGAATGCCTCGGTGACATGCGTGCCGGAGCCGGCGATGAATTCCTCCGGCATCCGGCGGGTTTTGGCCGCGATGTCCCCGAGAGGCGACAGCTTGTAATCCACCGCATAGGAACCGATGCGATGAATGGTGATCGAGCCGCTGCGGTCGCCCGACATGGCGTGTTGAACCGCACTTAGCCCGACTTCACGCGCCTCGCGCTGATCGACGTCTGAAACGCAACCGGCGAAGCTGCGCTGGACGTAGCCGAAGGTGTCGCCGCGGACCCGTTTGTAGCCAAGCCGGTCTTTCACGACCTGGGTCAGGTAGTCGGCCAGCGCGCCTCCGCCCAGTTCGATATTGCCATGGGCATCCTTCTCGACATGACCGGCCAGGATCTTGGCGATGGGCACGTTCTGTCGGTCGGTGATGCCCTCGGAAACGGCCACGACGCAACGGCCATATCGTTCCATGTTGGCTTTTACGTCCGAAAGGAATGTGTCCACCTCAAACGGGCGCTCGGGCAGATAGACGGCATGCGGACCGTCATCGGGGAATCTTTTGGCCAGTGCCGCCGCCGCGGTCAGAAATCCCGCATTGCGGCCCATGACGACGCCGATATAGACGCCGGGCAGGGAGGAATTGTCGAGATTGATCCCCATGAAGGCCTGGACGACGAAACGCGCCGCGGACGGATAGCCCGGTGTGTGGTCATTGACGGTCAGGTCATTGTCGATGGTCTTGGGAATATGGATGCAGCGCAGCGGGTAGCCGGCGCCGGAAGCCGCCTCGGAGATGATCCGGACGGTATCGGCGCTGTCATTGCCGCCGATATAGAAAAAGCAGTCGATGCCATGCGCCTGCAAGACCCGGAATATTTCGAGACAATATTTCCGGTCCGGTTTGTCGCGCGTCGAACCCAATGCGGAAGACGGCGTAGCGGCGACCAGCTCCAGGTCGGCCGCCGTCTCTCCCGTCAGATCGACCAGGTCCTCATTGACGATGCCGCGAACACCGTGAGTCGCGCCATAGACTTTCTCGATGGCGGCGAATTTGCGCGCTTCCAGTATGGCACCGACCAGCGACTGGTTGATGACCACGGTGGGGCCACCGCCCTGGGCAATCAGGATTTTGGACAGGGATGGCCTCCCGGACCTGAGGTTGGCGAACTATGCCGGGGCGAGTATTGCGCCTCTCAAGACGGTGGGCAATTGCATAAGGCTCAGCTTCCGCGCCGATATGTGAAAACATTTGCGCCCGGACGCCATGTGGCTCCGGGCGCAAGTCGATTGAAATCCCCGTGCCCTTACTTGGGGGCGGCGGCGCTCAGCGGCGATACGTTGGCGGAAGAATTGCTGGCGACCGGCTTCAAGGTCGGCTTGGAGTCGGATTTGCCATATTCCGGTTTCAGATTGCCGCTGATGAAAGCACCGGATTCGATCTTGATATCCTGATGCAGGATGTCGCCGGTCATGCGTGCCGTGCCGGTCAGCACGACTTTCTTGGATTCGATCTTGCCCTCGATCGTGCCGGCGAGTTCGATATCCTCACCATAGACCGTGCCCTTGACCTTGGCGTTCTGGCCGATCTTCACGTTGACGCCACGCACATCGCCTTCGATGTCGCCGTCGATCTGGATGTCCTCGCTGCTCTCGAGCTGACCTTTGATCTTGAGCGCCTTGCTGATGACTGATGGCATGTGTGCTCCTGTTTTCACTGGGGGTGGGGATGGTTGGGAGACTGCGACGGGACGCGGCGGCTCGGCCGGTTTCACGATGGCGGCTTCAGCCTCGGGTTGAGGTGGTTGCGGTGGTTGTGACGTTGCTTGCGAAGTTTCGAACGGCTGCGGCGCAGATGTTGAGCTGCCCGACTTGTCGTTGCGGCTGAACAGGCTCATGGACGGCTCTCCGGTAGTTGGTCGAGGGTTTCGAAATAGCTGGTGGGTCGCCAAGGCATCCGGCCGTTAAGACGGGCCCCGCGCGCGACGGTGATGTTGGTATGGAAGATGCGGCCGTCGATATCGGCGTTCTCCTCAACTGAGACGGTGGGGGCGAATATGCGTCCGGTCATGCGGCCCCTGATGATCACTTCGCGCGCGATCGCGTCACCCTCGAAATGACCACCGGCAGCAATAACCAGCCTGAGCGCGGCGACGCGCCCTTTCACACAGCCCGAAATCACAAGCTCGCCTGTGATCTCGAGCGTGCCTTGAATTCGCACACCGGGGCCGAGGACAGATGAAGGTCCCTCAGCCTCGTCTTGCACGGTCCTGCTCCCCGGGTGCTGGACCTCAGTTCTATGGGTCACTGCAAGCATGAACAGCCCTGTTCATCCACGACCCAGCCCGGCGCGATCATGACAGAAAGAAAAGGCAGGGCAAGCATTTATTGCCCGCATGCCGGTCACGTTTTTATTTCGAGGGAACCGAGCGGAGCGAGCGGTAGCTTTCCGTTTACCTGTATTAATTTCGTGGCCGCCAGCGACTGTGCAAATGGAAGTCGGGGGCTGGCTGCCAAGGCGATCCAAAACATCAGTAGACAGACCATTGGCTGAAGCGCTGCGGTGAACGGGCGACCAGTTTGAAAGGTGGGGTCTGTCAGTGACCGCGCGGCTTTCCGAAAAAGTTCTGGGGGATTTCGCCGGGCTGAGCGTCTTTATGTATGGACCACGCATGGGAGGCCGCTCGGGATGGCTGCCGCCGTGCTGTCGTCAGGTCGTCACGATGCGAAAGGTAGAAGGACTTCACGAGAACGAGGTCGCCAAGCAGATGGGCAACGCCGTCGAGTGGAGTGAAGATCAGAAGACAAATGGGATGTGGTCGCTTGCCCGGACTTTGCGCGAACGCCACAGCGCACTTGCCAGTCATGCGCCCCACGGTTTCGTCAGGACGTCGCGTCATGCCGGCTGAGGAAGACGAGATGGCCGCCGCAATCTGGTTGGCCCGGGAAGATCGCGGCCTGGCTGCCGATGAACAGGACATGCTGGAGGAATGGCTCGCGGGCTCGTCCCATCACAGGGTCGCTTATTTGCGATTGCAGACGGTCTGGCGCCGGGCCGACCGCCTGGCGGCGCTTCACAACCCCCTGGCACAATATTCCGCGCCCGTGTCTTGGGTGAAACGCGCCGCGCTGCCGATCGCCGCGGTGCTGCTGATTTTATGCGGCGCGGCTTATTTGCTGCAGCACCAGCCGCCGGCGGGCCGCGAATACGCCACCGGTACCGGCCAGCGCCAGGCGGTGCGACTGGCCGATGGGACTGAGATCGAATTGAATACGAACACCAAGCTGCACGCCTCCGTGACAGCTCGAAGCCGGATCGTCACGCTCGAGACGGGCGAGGCTTATTTTAGCGTGGTGCACGATGCCGCCAGGCCCTTCACCGTGCTTGCCGGCAACCGGCGCATCACCGATCTTGGCACGAAATTCTCGGTCTTCCGCAATGGCGAGGACGTCCGGGTGGTGGTCCAGGAGGGCCAGGTGCGGGTCGAGCCGATCGGACAGCCCGCGGCAGCGGCGATGGTGGCCCAGGCCGGTCACGAAGTGATCAGTACGGGCGGCGGCGCATTGATGGCGCCGAAGGCCGACCAGGAAATCGCCGACGAACTTGGCTGGCGGCGCGGGATGCTGAACTTCAACCAGCAGACCCTGGCTGAGGCGGCTGAGCAGTTCAATCGCTACAACAGCCGTCATATCGAAGTGGAGGGAAGTGCCCGAAAAATTCGCATCGGCGGCAGTTTCAAGGCCGACAATGTCGATGTCTTTGTCGGGCTTCTGCATCGCGGTTTCGGCCTTTCTGTAAGCGAGCAGGGCGACCGGATTCTGGTCTCGCGCTAGATCAAATTCGGGCGATCAGCTTTCAACCTGGGCGCAGGCGCGCGCGAGCGCCTCGTGATCCACCAGGGATGCCAGCTGCGCGCAGTTCTGCTTCACCTGCCTAGAATTCATCAAAGACTGCATTTTGTCGGCGAGAGCAGTTTTTGCATAATGTTCGCGCGCCAGAATTTCGCCGGCGCCAAGTGTCATGAGCCGCTCGGCATTGTCCTTCTGGTCGAAAAACAGAGGGCTGACGAGTTGGGGAATCCCTGCACGCAGTCCCTGGGCACAGGTGCCTATCCCGCCGTGATGAACCAGCAGCGCCGCGCGCGGCGTCAGGCGCTCCAGCGGGACATAGCGTTCGTGGCGAATGCTGGCGGGCAGGTTGGCTGGAATCTGTTCGGAATAGGGGGTGAGGAAAACCGCCCGCATTCCCAGAGCCTCGCAGGCCGCCAGCGATTGCGCGAAAAAGACGTCCGCCCCGCGCATGAAGCTGCCCGGCGTGAACAGCAGGGGAGCCGGTCCCTCGGCGAGGAACGCCTCGAGCCCGGCGGGCAGCGGCGGTACCAGGGCGTCATCGAGCATGACAAAGCCGGTCTGCGTGATTGCACCTGTGTTCGTACCGAACCAGTCCGGGTAAAGGCCGATACATGTCTCATCGGTTTGATTGCTGCCCGCGTCCTGCCGCAGCGCTCCTGGGGACAGATAGAAAGTGAACAGCGGAAAGTCGAATTCGCTTCGCGCCAGCCGCGCTCCGAAGACCGTCCAGCAGGCGAGAACCCGCAAACCCGGCTCGGCCGCCTGATGGCGGATGCAATCCTGCGCGGGCCGGGTCGCAGGGACGAACATCTGGTCACGCACGGCGTCCCATGCCTTGTCGGGATTTTGGGCGATCAGCGCATCCAGCGACTGACTGCCGCGGTCCCAGATGGCGGCGAAGGGAATGCCGAGGGCCTGTGCCATTCCCGCATAGCCGGCGTTGGACGCCAGCACCACGCGATGGCCGCGCTGGCGCAGCCTGTCCGCCAGCGCCAGGAACGGTATGAAGTCCCCGAGCGAACCGATCGTCATCAACAGGTACATGGGGAGCCATCTCGCGCGCCATTCTCTTTTAGGTAAAACGCTTGGGGTCGTCCATATGGGGTTTGCTTCGCATTGCGCGACCGCGGGCCGGCGCAATAAGGTCTCCCTGCGGATGGGGCAGCACCATGAAAATCACCAAAATCGAGACGTTCAAATTCTGGGTTGAGTGGTGCAACTGGCTGTTTGTGCGCATCACCGCCGATGATGGCACCGTGGGTTGGGGCGAAGCCTCTCTGCATGGCGCCATCGAAAGCGTGGAGACCGCCATCCAGGAATTTGCGCCGCATCTGGTGGGGCAGGATCCTGCCGGCCCGCAGGCCCACTGGCACCGGCTCTACAATGCCTGGCGCTGGCGCGGCGGCGCGGTCTTCATGAGTGCACTGGCGGCGCTGGATATCGCGCTCTGGGACCTGGAAGGCAAGCGGCTGGGCGTGCCGGTGCATCGTCTGCTGGGCGGGGCACACCGCGAGCGGCTCAAAGTCTATGCCAGTCACTGGATCCGCGGCACCGATGAACCGGAGAATGCCTTCAAGGCCGCACAGGAAGCCGTGCGGCGTGGCTTCGGCGGATTCAAGTGCACCCCCTTCACCCGCGAAGGCCTCTCGGAGAATGAGAGCCGCGCCCTGCGCCGGGCGGTGGAGGTCGTGGCGGCGGCCCGGGAAGGGGCGGGCGTCGATGCGGAGATATTCATCGAGTGCAGCGAGCTTCTGTCGCCGCGGCTGACCGTCATGCTGGACGGACTGCTGGCACCTTACCGCCCCGGCTGGTTCGAGGAGCCGGTTCCGTTCGAGAATGCCCGGGCGATGGCCCAACTGCAGCGCGATATCCGCACGCCCATCGCCACCGGCGAACGGCTCTTGTCGCGCTATGAATATCGCGAGCTGCTGGAAAGCGCCGGCTGCCGCATCATCCAGCCCGACCTGATGCATGCGGGCGGCCTTACCGAGGTGCGCCGCATCGCGGACATGGCCGACACTTATTACGTCTCTGTCGCGCCCCACAATCCGGGCGGCCCGATCTGCACCATGGCCGCGATGCAACTCGCTGCCGCCATTCCCAACTTCTTCGTCCTGGAGCAGATGGAACCGCAACGTGCGGCGCGCGACCGCGCCAGCAGGCTGCCTGTCGTGTTCGAGGATGGACATTTCCTGGTCCCGCAGATGCCGGGCCTGGGCATCGAGCCCGATCTGGAGGCGCTGAAGGATTTCGCGTTCCAGCCTCAGCCGCGCAATGAGCGGCGCGGAGCCTTGTGGCGCTGACTCCATGAGTGTTCCGGCACCGCATCTTTACCGCAAGATCTTCTGGCGGCTGATGCCGGTTTTGATGGTCTGCTACATTCTCAACTATATCGACCGCTCGAATATCGGGCTGGCCAAGCTTCAGTTCATGCACGATCTGGCGATGCCCGAGACCGCTTATGGACTTGCGGCCGGCGCTTTCTATTTGGGCTATATCTGCCTTGGCGTGCCGATCAACATGCTGTTGGGGCGGATCGGGGCGCGGCCTGGCCTGCTGGCGATCATGACTTCGTGGGGCCTGTTTTCCGCCGCGCTCGCCTTTGTCACCGCGCCCAGCCAATTCTATGTGCTGCGCTTTTTTATCGGCGTGGCAGAGACCGGTTTTCTGCCCGCTGTCCTGCTTTATCTCAGCCGCTGGGTGCCCCAGACATTTCGTGCCCGCTTCAACGGCGTTTTCCTCTCGGCCATCGCGGTCGCGGGGTTCATCGGCGGGCCGCTGGCCGGTGCGATCATGGCGGGCGCGGACGGCTGGCTCGGCATGCGCGGCTGGCAACTTCTGTTCCTGCTCGAAGGGCTTCCGGCCTGCGCGATCGGATTTGCGGTCTTTCTTTACCTGGATGAAAGCCCCGAACAGGCTGGCTGGCTGCAACCGGAAGAAAAAAGACAGATCAGGGATGACCTTGCTGCCGCGGCGACCGGGGCGCGAGTTCACACCTCGCTATGGCCGGCATTTCGCGACCGGCGTTTCCTCAGTCTGGTGGCGATTGCCATGGCGGGATCCATCGGCACCTCTGCCATCGGGCTCTGGCTGCCCACCATCATCAGGCAGACCGGTATCCCCAGCGTCTTTGAGGTGGGGTTGCTGTCCGCGATCCCCAATGGCGTGGCGGTGATTGTGCAATATCTCAATGCCCGCCATTCCGACCGGGCCGGCGAACGCCGCTGGCATGCGGCGGGACCGTTGCTGGTGGCGGCGGCGGGCTGGTGCGTGATGCCGCTCTTGGCGAAGCACCCCTGGGCGTCGATCGCGGTGATGACGGTGATCGCCTCGGCCACCTTCGCCTTTACCGGTCCCTTCTGGTCCATGCCGACCGCCATCCTGTCGGTTACGGCCGCCGCCGGCGGGCTGGGTGTGATCACCAGCATGCTGGGGTTGGGATCTTTTGTCAGCCCGGTGATTGTGGGTTGGCTAAGCGACCAGACCCACAGCCTGGCGGCCGGGGAAATCTATTTTGCCACCGTTCTGGTTCTGGGATCATTATCCTTGTTGCTGGGCGTCAAACGGTCGGCTTAGGGCAGCAGGAAGTCCCAATAGGGCTGCGGCAGCCCCGCAACCGGTGACGTAAAACGATAGACGCAGTCTGTATGCAATGAACCGAGACAGCCGGTCCGGCAATCCGGCCCGCCAAAGCCGATGCTGGTGATGTGCTGAAAACGCGTGCCCGGAATGGGCCCCAGATGCGCCTTCTCCATCCGGCCGGCCTCATAAGCCTCTTCGACCTCGGCCATGAAGGCCTTGTTGCGCTCCGTAATCAGGGTTTGAACCATGCCCGTTGGATCGATGCGCTTGACCTGGTTTGAGACCAGGCTGGTGATCCAGATTCCATCTTCGCGGTCGAAGATGAAACCATCCGGCAGATCGTCGTTGCCCAGCTGAACTACCAGTTCGGCCGGGCCCAGCCGAGCTTGAGAGAGAAGAGGGTACCGGATCAGGCGCCGGCCGAAGGTCTCGACGACATAGACGAAACGGCCGGTGGGGTCAGTTCTGGCTTCATTGGTATAATGCAGATTCTCCGCCATGACGTGCGGCCCCGCGCCGTCCACCATGATGAGCAGCCCATCGGCAACCTCGCGCCGCCAGGCCGCCTGGCGCGGCACATGGTGCGTGCTGACCGTGATCCAGACACGCTGCTCGCCATCCAGATAAACGAAATTCGCCGGAGGCAAGGCCCGGCCACCGATATGGGTGAGAAAGGGCGTCACGGTGCCTTCGGTGTCCATCACCCAGACGCCACCGTCATCGCCCAGGTTGGCGATCAGGAAGCGTCCGTCGGGAAGAAACGCGATGCCGTTCGGCTTGAGGTCGATGCCGGCATCCTGCGCCAGCCAGGATTGGGTGGATCCGTCGGCCCTGACCACAGCGACGCCGCCGCGCCAGTCGGGCACATAGACGTCGCCGGCCGCGGTTGGCAGCACGCATTCGGGACGATTGAGACCCCGGCCGAAAGGCACGATCTGGTTCAGCGGGATGGGCGCAATTGACATCGGTGACACATCCATGTCTCGTGCAAGTGCCGCAGGCTGCCGGCCGCAATTTTCATAGCTCTTCTGCCCGCGAAAACAAGGTCACAAAACGGCAGGTCTGGATGGACGGGAAAAAGCTTCGGGGCGTGGCCGCCGGCGCCGGCTATTTCAGCCAGTATCATTTCGACGCCTGGCAGCGGCTTGACCAGGCCGAACTCGTCGCGCTGTGCAGCCCGGACGCCAGCCAGGCAGAGCAGGCCGCCCGCACATACGCCGTCCCCCGGACATATGCCGATGCCGCAGCCATGCTCGACCGCGAGCTGCCCGATTTCATCGATATCATCACCCCGCCCCAGACCCATCTGGCCTTGGTCGAATTGGCGGCAAGACGGGGCGTGCATATCCTCTGTCAGAAACCGCTGGCGCCGACGATGGATGAGGCGCGCGCCATCGTGGATATCGCCGCAAAGGCAGGCGTGCGCCTGATGGTGCACGACAATTTCCGGTTTCAACCCTGGCATCGCGAGACCAGGAAGCTGCTGGATGACGGCGCGATCGGCGGGCTGCAGACCCTTTCATGCCGCACCCGGCTGGGCGATGGCCGGGGCGAGAATGCCTATCTCTCCCGCCAGCCTTATTTCCGCGAAATGCCGCGGCTGCTGATATTCGAGACGGGCGTGCACTTTATCGACGTCTATCGTTATCTGGCGGGCGAGATTGCGCAGGTCTATGCCCGGCTGCGGCGGCTGAACCCCGTGATCAAGGGCGAGGATTGTGCCCTTGTCTGTTTCGACTTCGCTTCGGGCGCTGCTGGGCTGTGGGATGCCGACCGCTTCCACGACGGGCCGGCAAAAGACCCGCGCTATACGTTCGGCGAATTCCTGCTCGAAGGAGATGCCGGTGCGCTGAGGATAGATGGCGAGGGCGATATTTTCCTGCGCCGGCCTGGGGAAGCTGAAAGACAGCATGCCTATGAGCACAGTCATCGCGGCTTTGCCGGCGACAGTGTCTTCGCCACCCTGCGCCATTTTCTCGACCGGCTGCAGGATGGCGCTCCCTTCGAAACCGGCGGCGAGAATTATCTGAACACCTTGGCGGTGCAGGAGGCCGTTTATGCCTCCTCTGCCGCGGGCCGGCCTGTCGCGATCGAACGGAAATCCCTTTTTTCAGGGTAGCCGGTGCAATAGGCTGGAAACAAAAACGGGCAGGGCATGGGAAGATTTCAAATAGCGGTATTTCCCGGCGACGGGATCGGGCACGAGGTCATGGCGCCCACCCTGGCCTTGCTGAAGAAGTTGGAGGCTGGGATCGGTGGTTTCCAGCTGGACTTCCAGAGTTACGAGGCGGGCGCTGGGCTTTACCAGCGCACCGGCGTCGCCCTGCCGGAAGAGGCCATGGCCGCGGCTGCCCGGGCCGACGCGATTCTCCTGGGCGCCATGGGGCTGCCCAATGTGCGCTACCCTGACGGCACGGAAGTGCAGCCGCATCTCGATATGCGCGAGAAATTCGCGCTTTATGCCGGCATCCGGCCGGTCCGGATCATGGCGGGTGCGCCCACCCCATTGCGCGATCAAAGGGCCGCGGACGTGGACTGCGTCCTGGTGCGTGAATCCACCGAAGGCCTGTTCGCGTCCCGCAGCATGACCCGGCGGGAAGGCGATGCGGTCTTCGACACCATGAAGATCAGTCGTGCGGTCAGCGAGCGGCTGTTCGATGCCGCGTTCAAGCTCGCGGCGCGGCGCGCTGCAAGTCGCGGCCGCAAGCCGCGCGTCACCTGTGTCGACAAGGCCAATGTCATTCCGTCCCTGGCCTATTTCCGCACCCTGTTCCTGGAAGCGGCAAAAAAACATCCGGAGATCGAAGCCGACTGCATCTATGTCGACGCCACGGCGCTCAGGCTGGTGCGCTCGCCCTGGGAATTTGATGTACTGGTGACCGAGAACATGTTCGGCGACATCCTCTCCGATCTTGGCGCCGCGCTGATCGGCGGCATGGGCATGGCGCCTTCGGCCGATATCGGAGATGAACATGCGATCTTCCAGCCCTGCCATGGCACGGCGCCCGACATCGCGGGGAAGGGGCTGGCCAATCCCACCGCCATGCTTCTCTCTGCGGCGATGATGTTGGACTGGCTGGGTGACCGTCACGGCAATGCGGCTTTGAAGCGTGCCGGCCGGGCCTTCACAGAAGCGGTGGAGGCAGCCTTCGCGCCCGGTGACCTGGTCTCGGTGGAATCCGGCGGCAAGGCCGGCACCGGTGAGATCGTCGGCCGGGTCACGGCGGCGCTGGCGGAGAGGGTGCCCGCGTGATCCTGGCCCGGCATCGTCTGGTCGGGGTCACTTTCACGCTTACCATGCTGCTTTATGTGGATCGCATCGCGATCTCAGCCGGCAAGACGGCCGTGGCGCAGCAATTCTCACTCACCGACACGCAATTCGGCTGGGTGTTGTCCATTTTCGCGCTGGGCTATGCCCTGTTTCAGATCCCGTCCGGGGCCTTCGTTGACCGCTTCGGGCCGCGTCTTGCCCTCACGCTTATCGTCGGCGCCTGGTCTTTTTTCACGGGCATGACGGGACTGGCCTGGAGCTTTGCTTCGCTGCTGGGCTTCCGGCTGCTGTTCGGCCTGTCCGAGGCCGGTGCCTTTCCGGCCTGTGCGCGGGTTTTCTATGCCTGGCTGCCAGCCGGCGAGCGCGGCCTGGCCCAGGGGATCAATCTGTCGGGCTCGCGCCTGGGGGCGGCTTTTGCGCTGCCGCTGGTGGCATGGCTTCTGCTCACCATCGGTTGGCGCTTCGCCTTTCTCGCATTGGCCCTGGCCGGAATAGTCTGGGCCGTGGGCTGGTATCTCTGGTTTCGCAACAGCCCGGAGGAGCACCCTGCGGTATCTGCCGATGAGCGCGCTTATATTGCCGCCAATCGCGGGCAGATCGCCAAGACAGCCGAGCCTCTGCCTTTGGGCCGATTGCTGAGCCTGCCCAACATCTGGCTGCTGATGGGTCAGTATTTCGCCTCCAATTTCACCTTCTTCTTTTGCCTGACCTGGCTGTTTCCTTATTTGCAGCGCACCTATCATCTCGATCCTCTTGTCACCGGCTTTTATTCCGCAGCCCCGCTGCTGGGCGGCGCGGCGGGCAATTGGCTGGGCGGCGCGCTGGTGGACCGGCTCTATCGCCGAGGGTTTGGGCATCACTCGCGGCAGATCCCCGCGATGGCCGGCTTCACCCTGGCGGTGGTCAGTATTCTTGCTTCGATGCTGTGTTCCACTCCGCTTGCGGCCGTGCTGTGCCTGAGCCTGGCGATGTTCGGCTCAGACATGACGGTGTCGGCCTCCTGGGCCTTCAGCATCGATATCGGGCGTGCCCATTCCGGCGCGGTCAGCGGCGCCATGAACATGGCGGGCAATCTGGGCTCGTTCCTGACCAGTTTGGCCTTTCCTTATCTCCAGCTGCTCACCGGCTCGACCTCGTCGTTCTTCGTGATGGGCGCCAGCCTGAACGCCATCGCCGTCATTCTTTGGAGCAGGGCGCGCCCGGTCCTGCCACCTTCTGTGGGCAATCCCGAACTGCAAGTGGAAGAGGCGTCATGACCGAGAGCCGTCGCAGTGTGATCCAGAAAATCGGCCTGAGCGCGCCGCTGGTGATGGCAGGGATGGGCGCCCGCGCCGCTTCCGCCCAGTCCGGCCGAAAAACCTCGGTCGCCATCGCCGGCAACGCCTTTCACATCAATGGGCAGCCGACCTATCCGGGCCGGTCCTTCCGTGGCAGCAAGGTGGAGGGCCAGCTTTTCACCTCCCGCATGGTCAATTGCATCGTCAACGACCAGAACCCGGAGACGCGCGGAATGTGGGCCTATCGCGACGGGCCATGGGATCCGGAGCGCAACACCAACGAATTCATCGCCGCCCTGCCGCTTTATCGCTCGCACGGCCTTACCGCCATCGCCTTCAATGTCCAGGGCGGCAGCCCGATGGGCTATGGCTGGCACCAGCCCTGGCATACCAGCGGCTATACGCCTGATGGCCGCCTTCTACCGGATTACAAGTCGCGGTTGCTGCGGGTGCTGGACGCGATCGATGCCAACGGCATGGTGGCGGTGCTGGGATATTTCTATGTCTCCGCCACGCCGGCCCTGACGGACGAAAATGCCTTCATTCGCGCGACCGATGAGATCACCGACCTGGTCTGCGACAGCGGCTATACCAATGTGCTGATCGAAGTTGCCAATGAATGCGATATTTCGCGCTGGACCGCCGAGATCATCAGGCCGGCCCGCAGTCATGAACTGGTGGCGCGCGTCCAGTCCCGCAGCAAGGGCAAAGTGAAGACACCGGCCGGGCGCCTTCTGGTCAGCACCAGCTTCGCCACCGCGGCGCCGATTCCCGAGCGGCTGCTGCAGACCGCCGACTATGCGCTCTATCACGGCAATGGGCTGCGCACGCCCCAGGACGTGCATGCCCGGGCCAGGCAGATACGGGCCACGGCCGGCTATCGCGGTCAGCCGCTCCTGATCAACGAGGATGATCATTTCGATTTCGACAAGCCGGAAAACAACATGCTGGCGGCGGTTGAGGAATATAGCGGTTGGGGCTATTTCGATTACCGGCAGATTCGCGAGCCTTTCGAAGATGGCTATCAAAGCCTTCCGGTGGACTGGGGCATCAATTCGCCGCGAAAGAAAGGATTCTTCTCCTTGCTGGCGCAGGTGACTGGCGCGGCGTAGTGGCGCGACGTCTCAGCCGCCCTTGATCTTCCTCAGGGCCGAGCCCTTGTGCATGGCGATGTGATCGGTCTTGTCGCTTTTGATCTCGTATTGCGGCTCGTCCGCCGTGGCGTGGTGGGTGTGTCCCTTGTAATCGGTATCTCGGATATGGACCTTGATGATCTTGCCCGAGACATGCCCGGCCTCCGAATTCCACGACACGTGATCGCCGACTTTGAGTTCCTTGCTCATCACTTGGCTTTCCGCGGTTCCAGGAGTTATAGAACACTCACCGCCACATTTGCGGTCTAAACGCAAAAGTCGGGCGGTAGTGCCGTGCAAGACCCGCGAAGGCGGAAGTGCCGCAATGTGACACCTGTGGTTCCGGCATCCTGTTTTGCGGGCTTTCCTGTCCGCGAATGGCTTGGCAAAGTGGCAGGCGATGCCATCACGACGAATCGCCGGATTGGCGGCTGTGGCGGTCCTGGCCGCCCTGTCGGAGTCGTCCCATGCGGCCGACCCGCAAACTTATACCGTCGACATCTCCGGCGCGCCTTCGGGCGAGGCGGATGCAGCGCTGCATGCCTCCTCCCAACTCGTCACGTTGCAGAAAGCGGGTGGGGTGCCGCCCTTCGCCCTGGTCACTCGCGCCCGTGACGATATCGCGCGACTGCAGACCGCGCTGGACAGTTTCGGCTATTACCAGAACAGCGTCGCGGTGACGGTCGCAGGGCTTGGCCTTGACGATCCCGGCTTGGCCTCGCGGCTCGAGGATATGCCGGTAGGCACGGCCGCGCCGGTGAAAGTGACCGTGATGCCGGGCCCGCTGTTTCACCTGGGCCATGTCACCCTGACCGGTACAGTGCCCGACAATGACCGCCCGGCGCTGGGCCTGAAAGAGGGCGACGTCGCGGTTGCCGCGGCCGTGTTGGGCGCCGGCGCGCGTCTGCTGGCGGCGCTGCAGGAAGATGGCTACGCGCTGGCGAAAGTCAGTGACCCTGATGCCGTCGCCGATGACAAGGCGCATACGATTGATGTCACTTACAAGGTCAACACCGGCAAGCGCGTGGAAATCGGTGCCATCACGTTCAAGGGCCTGAAGGACGTCAATCAGGAATTTGCCCGCAGGGCGCTGACTGTCCATGAAGGTGACCGTTATCGTCCCAGCCGCATCGAGACGGCCCGCCAGGCGCTGGCCGGGCTTGGTGTGTTTTCCGGCGTCAGTGTGCGCGCCGCCGAGCATCTGTCATCGGATGGGCGCATGCCGTTGATGTTCGATGTGCAGGAGCGCCGCTTTCATGCGGTGACCTTGGCGGGCAACTATTCCACCGACCTGGGCGTCAGCCTCTCGGTCACCTGGTCGCATCGCAATCTGTTCGGCAATGCCGAGCAGCTCAACCTTACCGTCGCCGGCACCGGACTGGGCAGCGCCAGCACCGGCCTGGGCTATAACCTTGCCGCGCAATATATCCAGCCGCTGTTTCTCGAGAACGACCAGACCCTGGAATTCGATCTGTCGGGCATCAAGCAGCAGCTCGAAGCCTATGACCAGACGGCGCAGACCCTGGCGGGTTTCGTGCGGCGTAAATTCTCGCGGCTGTGGACGGGCAGCGCCGGCCTTTCCATCACGCATGACCAGATCGTGCAGGAAGGCACTTCCCAGCTCTATGAACTCCTGGCGGCGCCCGTGACCGTCAGCTATGACAGCACCGGCATCACCGATGCACTGAACGATCCGGTTTCGGGTCTGCGCGCGGCGGCAACCCTGACGCCGACCCATGCGTTCGGCAACGATGTTTCCTTCCTGGTGTCGCAGGTGACCGCTTTGTCCTATTTCGACCTGTCGTCGAACGGCTCGTCGGTGGTGGCCATGCGCGCGCTGGCCGCGACGATCCTGGGCAGTTCCAATCTGGGCCTGCCGCCCGATCAGCGGCTTTATGCCGGCGGCAGCGCCACGGTGCGCGGCTATGCCTATCAGTCGCTGGGGCCGCAATTCCCTGATCGCCGTCCGGTCGGTGCGAAATCGGTCGATGCCGGAACGGTGGAATTCCGCCAGCGCTTTGGCGACACCTGGGGCGCCGCGGCCTTTGTCGACGCGGGCCAGGCGGGCACGGGGGCGCCCTTCACCGGCAAGGTCTATGCCGGCGCCGGTGTCGGCGCGCGCTATTACACCCCGATCGGCGCGGTACGGTTGGATGTGGCAACGCCCCTTGTTCATCTGCCGGGCGGGGATTCCTTCGAGATCTATATCGGTCTGGGGCAGGCTTTCTGATGGTGCGGATAAGGACCATCGCGAAGTGGGGCGGCGTGGCGCTAGGGGCGGTCGCGCTGGTCGTGCTGCTGCTCTTCTACACGCCGCCGGGTCTGACCCTGGTGGGGCGTCTGGCGGCTTCGCTGAGCGGCGGGACGGTGCGCGTCACCGGCCTGTCGGGATTCTTTCCCAATCATCTGCGGGTGGCGCGATTGGAGGTGGCCGATGCCGAAGGCGTATGGCTGTCCATAGACAATGCGGTGGTGGACTGGTCGGCGCTGTCGATGCTGTCCAATCATGTTGCTGTTGAAAAGGTCTCTGCCGCCCGCGTTGCGGTGTTGCGGCGGCCCATGCCGTCCGGCGCGGGCAATGGCCAAACCCCACGCATAGATATCACCGCGCTTAGCCTGCCACACATCGAGATCGGCGCGTCGGTGATCGGCCATGCCGCCAGCCTGTCTGCCAGTGGCGCATTGCATTACAGGTCTCGCCACGACCTGAGTGCCGACCTGCTGGTGGCGCGCCTCGGCAATGCCGACCTCTACCGCATCGCAGGGGGTATCACCGCCGATGTCGCGCACGGCAGCGTCACCATCAGCGAAGGGGCCGACGGTATCCTGGGCAGACTGGCTGGACTGCCGGGGCTCGGTCCGGTGAACCTGTCCGCGGAGGCCGCCGGCGATGCCAGCGCCAATCAGGTGCATTTTGCTTTGACGGCCGGCGCGCTGAACGCCACCGGGCAGGGCACCATTAGTCTCGCATCACAGCGCGCTGATCTGGATATGCGGATCGCCGCGCCGAAGATGGCGCCGCGCTCCGACATCGCTTGGCAGGCGCTGGCGGGCGAGGCGCATGTGCATGGCGGGTTCACCACGCCGGCTGTGTCGGCGCATCTGAGCTTGACCGACGGTGTGCTGGGCGGCCAGTCGGCGCGCAATATCGTGCTGGATGTCGAGGGCGACAGCGGCACGTTGCGGCTCAACGGCCGCGTCGATGGTGTTGCTCTGCCTGATGGATATGACGTGCTGGGCAAGACTCCGGTCACCATTGCCGCCCGGGCGAATTTGAAAGCTCCAACCGTGCCGGTGGATTTCTCGGTCAGTCACGCGTTGGTGCGCCTGACCGGCACAGCGCATCTCAAGGGGGGCACGCAAGTGGCGGCCGATCTCACCGTGCCGGCGCTGGCGCCCTTTGCTGCCCTGAAGAAAGTCGATCTTCAGGGCAGCGCATCCTTCCATGTGGCGCTGATCCAGCGCGGATCGCAGACCCAGGTCGCGCTGGATGGCAGGCTGGACACGCGCGGCTCAGCCCTGCCGGCGCGGCTCTTGGGGCGAAAGGCAAGCCTGGCGATGAACGCCACCCTGGACGGCGCGGATCTGACCCAATCGCATGTGCAGATGGAAGGCGCCGGCTTTGCCAGCGACGTGCAGGGCAGCTTCCGCAAGGGCGATCTGCGCTATCGCCTGACGCTCAACCTGCCAGACCTGGCGCGCTTGGCGCCAACCCTGGACGGCACCCTGGCGCTGACGGGCGATGTGAGCGGCCCCCTGGGCAAGGCGGCGCTGACGGCCAGCGGCAGCGCCAATATGGCAACCAAGGGATTTGCCCGCCAGCGCATCGCCATCACCTTGGCAGCACAGGACCTGCCGGCGCTGACAAAGGCGCGGTTGGCGCTGGACGGTCAGTTGGACAGGGCGCCGGTGGCGTTGCACGCGACCCTGAACGGCGACAAGAGCAGACGGGTCGCAGTGGATGCGAAGTGGCGCTCGTTGGCGGCGAAGGCCGATCTTTCCATTGCCCAATCCCAGGTCTCGGGCAATGCCCGCATCGCGCTGGGCCAGCTTGCCGATATCGCCGCCTTTACCGGCCAGGCCATGCAGGGCACGGCGAATGTGGCGCTGACCTTGAAGCCCCAAGGCGGAAAATCGAACGCACAGCTTGTCGCCGACTTGCGCAGCCTGATAGTCGCGGGCGTCAGCGTGCAGAACGCGACCCTGCGCGGAGACGCATCCGATCTATTCGGTAAACCCGTGTTGAATGTTTCCACAACGGCCAATGGCGTGACCGCACAGGGCTTCAGCGGCAACGCGGGCGGCGATGTGCATGGCGGATTTGAGAATCTGGCAATCACCTTGCACGCCGATATGAAGGATTCCACCGGTGCGGCGCTGACGGCAAACACCGCTGCTGCACTCGATGTGACACACAAGCAATTGGCGGTTGTGACATTGACCGGCGCCTGGCGCGGCGTGCCGCTCAAACTCAATGCCCCGGTCCATATTGATTTTGCCGACGGCCTGGCCTTCGACCGCATTGCTGCCACCTTGGGCCATGGCAGCCTCACCGCATCGGGCCGTGTGATGCCGCAGCTTGCGCTGACTGCCGCTGCGCGCGGTATCGCGCTACAGGATTTCCAACCTTTCCTGCCACAGCAGCAACTGCAGGGGAGTTTCAGCGCCGACGCCAATCTCCACGGCACCATCGCGGCGCCAGCGGGACAGGTGAGCCTGGCGGGTCGCGATTTGCGCTCCGGCTTTGCCGGCCATGCGGTGCCGCCCACCAGTATCGATGCCAAGGCAGACCTGATGGGTGATCGCGCTGCGGTCAATGTGGCGGTCACGGCCGGCAACAATGCGCATCTGGCGCTGGATGGGACCGCCCCCATCGCCCCCGGCGGGACCTTGGCGCTGCACGCCGTCGGCAATGCCGATCTGACCTTGCTCGATCCTTTCCTGGCGGTGGAAGGGCGTCGGGCACGCGGGCAGCTCGCGGTTGACGTGCGTATCGGCGGTACCCTTGCCGCACCACGTGTCACCGGCGGTGGCAAGCTCGCCAATGGCGAGATCCAGGATTACGCCCGCGGCCTGCGCCTGCACGATATCACGGCTGCCGCCAGTGCCGATGGTGCGCATATCGTCCTGACCCAATTGACGGCGCAGGCGGGCAAGGGCAGCTTGAGCGGCAGCGGCAACATCGATCTGGAAGCGCCTGGCATGCCGGTGGAGATGGCCGTCCATGCCGAGAATGCGCGCCCCATCGTCAGTGATCTGGTCAGCGCCACGCTTTCGGGGGATATCAAGTTGAGCGGCCATCTCAAGGCGGCGTCCACCCTGGCGGGCAAGCTGCAAGTGATCGCGGGCGAGATCAATCTGCCGGAGAAATTCCCGCCCGAAGTCGCCGTGCTGAATGTGCGGCGGCGTGGGGAAAAGCCGCCGCCACCGCCCGCATCCGCGGGCCGCATGGCGCTGGACATCGACTTGCGCACCACCGGTCCGGTCTATGTACGCGGCCATGGGCTGGATGCGGAGATGCGCGGCAACATTCAGGTGCGCGGCACCAGCACGGCGCCCGATATCGGTGGCGGCCTGCGCATGGAACGGGGCCGTTTCAGCGTCGCGGGCCAGACCCTCGATTTCACCACAGGTCGCATCCGCTTTGACGGCACCGGTGTGCGGGGGCGGCTGGATCCCACCCTGGATTTCGTGGCCGAGACGGTATCGGGCGGCGTTACTGCGACCCTGGCCGTCACCGGCTATGCCTCACAGCCGAAGATCGCGCTGTCGAGCACGCCCAGCCTGCCGCAGGACGAGATCGTGGCGCATCTGCTGTTCCAGCAGAGCACCAAGCAGTTGACACCGTTG
>CAYQZM010000235.1:0-16021 GCA_964421935.1 uncultured Rhizobium sp.
GGCCAATGGCACAATCGACGTGATCGTCTCCAGCCATGAGCCGCAGGGCGCCGATACCAAGCGCCAGCCTTATGCCGCCGCCGCCGCCGGCACCGTCGGGCTTGAGACCCTGCTGCCGGCTGCCCTCACCGTCATGCACGAAGGCAAGGCCAGCCTCGGCCATGTGCTCGCCGCCATGACCGCCGCGCCAGCGCGCATTTTCAAGCTGGCGGGGGGAACGCTGACCAAGGGCGCGCCCGCCGACCTGGTCCTGCTGGACGAAAACGAACCCCTGGTCGTGGATGCGGAGAAGCTGCATTCGCGCGCCCGCAATACCGCCTTCGAGGGCCGCAAATTCCAGGGCCGTGCCAAGGTTACTTTTGTCGGCGGCGTCTGCGTCTCGGACGCCCGATAGCTTTTTCTATCGGGGGCTGGCATCGTCGCCGCCATGATTTATTCGATCCTGATCGCGCTGGCGCTTGGCTATCTGCTGGGCACCATTCCGTTCGGCCTGTTCTTCGCGCTCGCATCGGGTGCGGGCGATGTGCGCAAGATCGGCTCCGGCAATATCGGCGCCACCAATGTCCTGCGCACCGGCAAGAAATGGGCGGCGGCAGCGACCCTGTTGTGTGACGGCGCCAAGGGCGCGGCGGCCGTGCTGCTGGCGCGGCACTTTATGCCAGGGACGGAGGCTTTCGCCGGGCTGGGCGCCGTGCTGGGGCATCTCTTCCCGGTCTGGCTTGGCTTCAAGGGCGGCAAGGGCGTCGCCACCTTTCTGGGCATCTGCCTTGCGCTTTACTGGCCCGTCGGTCTGCTGGTTGCCGCGACCTGGCTGGGCGCGGCCATCATCTGGCGCATCTCATCGCTGTCGGCGCTGATCGCGATTGCCTTGTCGTCCGCTTATTTCCTGTTGTTCGGCCGCCATGCCTATGCCGCACTGGCGCTGCCGCTGTCGCTGCTCATTACCTGGATGCACCGCGAGAATATCCGCCGGCTGCTCAGCGGCGCCGAACCCCGCATCGGAGCCAAATAGTGTCGCTTTCCCAGGCCGAACGCGCTACCTGGCTGCGGCTGGCGCGCACCGAACATGTCGGGCCTGTCACCTTCCACAATCTCGTGGCCCGTTTCGGCTCGGCCTCCGCGGCGCTGGAAGAATTGCCGCGGCTGGCGCGCCGTGGCGGCGGCAAGACCTTCGTATTGCCGGATGAAGGCGACGTCGAACGTGAGCTGGAGAAATTGACGGCGCTGGGCGGCCGCCTGCTCCTGTCCTGCGAAACGGACTATCCGCGCGGGCTCAAGGCGCTGGAAGCGCCGCCGCCGGTTCTCAGCATGTTTGGGCACCCACACCTGTTGCAAAAAGAGATGGTCGCGATCGTCGGCGCCCGCAATGCCAGCGCGCTGGCGCGCAAATTCGCCGACATGCTGGCGCGCGAGCTGGGCTTTGCCGGGCTGGTGGTGGCCTCTGGTCTTGCACGCGGCATCGACTCCGCAGCCCATGAAGCGGCGCTGGCCGTCGGCACGGTGGCGGTGGTCGCCGGCGGCGTGGACATCATCTATCCGCCCGAGAACGACAGACTGTATGCGGCGATCAAGAACCAGGGCGTGATCCTGTCGGAGATGCGCCTCTCCGAAGCGCCCCAGGCACGCCATTTCCCGCGCCGCAACCGCATCATCTCCGGCTTGGCGCGCGGCGTCGTCGTGGTGGAAGCGGCCGAACGCTCCGGCTCGCTGATCACCGCACAATATGCGCTCGAGCAGGGTCGCGAGATTTTCGCCGTGCCCGGCTCACCGCTGGATCCGCGCGCCAAAGGCGCCAACCGCCTGATCAAGGACGGCGCCACCCTCACCGAGAGCGCCGAAGACATACTGTCCGTGCTGGCGCCCATGCTGGGCCATGGTTTCGAGGAGCCTCTTCACCCTTCCGCTTCCTCGCCGGCTGAAGCGATGGAAGCGGAGGCCGACCGCATCCGCTCCGCGGTCGAGGAAGCGCTGGGCCCGGCGCCCGTGGAGATCGACGAACTGATCCGTCAGCTCGGCGCCTCACCCGCCGCGGTCTTAACCGTGATCCTGGAGCTGGAATTGGCCGGTCGGTGTGCGCGCCAACCCGGCAACCAGGTGTCCTGGGTTTAGAAACCTGCTTAGACTTGCCCCACAACAACAAAGTAGCTGGGAGGCAATCAATGGCAGACACCGCAAATCCCGCACCGCTCGGTCTGATCGGCTTCGGGCTTACCACTGTCCTTTTAAGCAGCGTCAATGCCGGCCTGTTGCCGGCCGCCGGCGAGCCGGTGGTGATCCCGCTGGCCATGGCCTTCGGCGGCACCGCCCAGCTCATCGCTGGCATCATGGAATTCCGCACCGGCAATGTCTTTGGCGCCACCGCCTTCACCAGTTACGGCGCTTTCTGGTGGTGGTTCGCGCTTCTGATCCTGTTCGGCGGCAACAAGCTCCTGGATCTGTCCGGCGCCACGCCCGCGATCGGCCTGTGCCTGCTGCTCTGGGGCGTCTTCACCCTGGGCCTGTGGATCTCCACCTTCCGACTCTCGCGGCTGGTGTTTCTGATCTTTCTCACCCTCTGGATCGCCTTCTTCCTGCTCGGCGGGGGTGCGATTTTGGGCAACCCCACCCTGCACATGCTGGGGGGCTGGGTCGGCCTGATCTGCGGAGCTTTGGCCATGTATGGCAGCTTCGCCCTGGTGGCCAATGCCACCTATGGCCGGGAAGTGGCCCCCGTCGGCAGCCGCTGAGTCTCCGGTTCTGATTTTTTTGGCGCGGCCTGATCCTTAAGCCGGATCAGGCCGCTAGCCGTTTCTGTGCCCCGTGCGGCTGTCCGGCGGCCGGAACCTCATCACCATTTCGTAAGGATTGGCCGCTTAACCATAACCAGTGTCCTGGCAAGAGGACAACTTATAGTTATGTTCTTTGGTCACGCTGCCACAAATACAACCTGTGATTACAATCGCGGCCCCGGCCCGCGGTTGACAGGGCCTTGCGCGTTCGACCAGTGTCCGGCCCCGTTTGCTGGCCGGGCGCCCCACCCCAACTTGCAGATCGCTCGAACGACCCCAGATAAGCCCCTTCATCCCCGAGAGTTAGGTTCCCTGTCCTAATGAATGTCCTGATCGTCGAGTCCCCCGGCAAGGTCAAAGCCATCAACAAGTATCTGGGCAGCAATTATAAAGTGCTGGCCAGCTTCGGGCATATCCGCGACCTGCCGTCCAAGGACGGCTCGGTCAAGCCTGACGAAGACTTCGCCATGACTTGGGATGTGGACGCCCGGGCCGCCTCCAAGATCAAGGACATTGCGGCGGCCGTGAAGGACGCCGACAAGCTGATCCTGGCCACCGACCCCGACCGCGAGGGCGAGGCGATTTCCTGGCACATCCTGGAAGTGCTGAGGGACAAGAAGCTCCTGAAGGACCTGCCGGTGGAGCGCGTGGCCTTCAATGCCATCACCAAATCCGCCGTCACCGAAGCCATCCAGCATCCGCGCCAGATCAACCAGGAACTGGTCGAGGCCTACCTGGCCCGCCGGGCTCTCGACTATCTGGTCGGCTTCACCCTTTCGCCCGTCCTGTGGCGCAAGCTGCCCGGTGCCCGTTCGGCCGGCCGGGTGCAGAGCGTCGCCCTGCGCCTGATCGTCGAGCGCGAGCAGGATATCGAGGCCTTCAAAGCCCAGGAATATTGGAGCATCGATGCCGATCTGGCCGCCGCGACCGGCACCTTCGCCGCCCGCCTGATCCAGCTCGACGGCAAGAAGCTGGAGAAGTTGTCGCTCGCCAACCAGGTCGACGCCGATCGCGCGCTGGCCGCGATCAAGGCGCAGAGCTTTTCGGTGGGCAGCGTCGAAGCCAAGCCCGTCAAGCGCAATCCCTCCCCGCCCTTCAAGACCTCGACCCTGCAGCAGGAGGCCTCGCGCAAGCTGGGCTTCAATGCCAAGCGCACCATGCAGATCGCCCAGGGCCTGTATGAAGGCGTGGAGATCGACGGCGATACCACGGGCCTGATCACCTATATGCGTACCGACGGCATCACCATGGTGCCGGAAGCGATCAACGAGGCCCGCGACGTCATCGGCAAGAAGTATGGCGCGCGCTATGTGCCCTCCGGGCCCCGCGTCTATACCAACAACAACACCACCGCCCAGGAAGCCCATGAGGCGGTGCGCCCCACCAGCTTCGCCCGCACGCCCGAAAGCGTTGCCCGTTTTCTCGATGCCGATGCCGCCCGGCTCTATGAGCTGATCTGGAAGCGCGCCGTGGCCAGCCAGATGGAATCGGCCGAGCAGGAACGCACCACGGTGGATGTCATTTCCGCCGACAAGCAGATCACCTTGCGGGCCACCGGCACGGTCACCCTGTTCGACGGCTTCCTCACGCTTTATCTCGAAGGCCAGGATGACGAGGCCGATGAAGACGGCTCGCGCCTGCCCAAGCTGGCTGCCGGGGATGCGACCAAGGTCGAGAAACTCAACCCGGCGCAGCATTTCACCGAACCGCCGCCCCGCTATTCCGAGGCCAGCCTGGTCAAGAAGCTGGAAGAACTGGGCATCGGCCGGCCTTCGACCTAAGCCTCCATCATCTCCACCTTGCGCGACCGTGCCTATGTGAAGATGGATCGCCAGCGTTTCGTGCCCGAAGACAAGGGCCGGCTGGTGACCACCTTCCTCAACCGCTTCTTCCACCATTACGTGGATTACGATTTCACCGCCGACCTGGAAGAAAAGCTGGACGAGGTTTCGGACGGCAAGCTCGATTGGAAGCAGCTATTGCGCGATTTCTGGACGGACTTCTCGGCGGTGGTGGGCGAGACAAAGGATCTCAAGCTTTCCCAGGTCATCGACGAGCTCGACCATGTGCTGTCGCCGCACATTTTCCCGCCGGGCGAAGATGGCGTGGATCCACGCAAATGCCCGGCCTGCGAAGCCGGCCGGCTGAACCTGAAGCTGGGCCGCTTCGGCGCCTTCGTCGGCTGCACCAACTATCCGGATTGCAAGTTCACCCGCCAGATCGGCGCCAAGCCGGGCGAAGGCGATGCCGGCCCGCAGGACATTGGCGAGCATCCCGAGACGGGCGAGAAGATCACGCTGCGCACCGGACGCTTCGGGCCTTACGTGCAGCTCGGCGAAGGCGACAAGCCCAAGCGCAGCGGCCTTCCCAAGGGCACCGACAAGAGCGACGTGGACCTGGAGATGGCAATCAGGCTGCTTTCGCTTCCACGCGAGGTCGGCCTGCATCCGGAGGACGGCAAGAAGATCACCGCCAATTTCGGCCGCTTCGGGCCTTATGTGGCGCATAACGGCATCTATGCCTCGCTGCCCTCGCCGGAAGACGTGTTCGAGATCGGCCTCAATCATGCCGTCACCCTGCTGGCCGAGAAGAAGGCCAAGGGTCCCGGCCGCCGTGGCGCACAGGTTCTCAAGGATCTGGGTCAGGCCGCGGATGGCCGCGCCATCAAGGTGCAGAAGGGCAAATTCGGTCCCTACGTCAGCGACGGGTCAATCAATGCCACCTTGCCGGAAGGTATCGAGCCGGAGAGCGTGACCATGGAACAGGCGCTGGCCTGGATCGCCGAGCGCGCCGCAAAGGGCGGAAAGAAGGTCAAGGCCGCAAAGGTGCCCAAGGCTCCAAAGGCCGCCAAAACCACGAAACCCAATGGCCATGCGGAGAAGGCGGAGAAGAAAGCCGCCGCTTCCAAAGCCAAAACCACAACCAAGAAGAAAGCTGCCAAACCTGCCGCCAAAGGTGCGGCAAAGGCCCTTGCCAAAGCCAAGGCTCCCGCCAAGGCCAAGGTCAAGGAGCCTGAACTGGCAGGCGAATAGAAGAAGATTTGAAGAAGACACGAGAAAAACACACGCCCGGCCTCGACAAGGCGCGGGTGCTTGAACTGCTGGCCGAACAGGCCGGCGCCAACAAACGAGACCTTTCGCGGATACTGGGCCTGAAAGGCTCAGACCGCATCCAGCTCAAGCGCATCCTGAAAGAGCTGGAAGCCGAAGGCGCCATCGAAGGCCGCGCCAAGAAGCGTTTCGTCAAAGCCGGCGAACTTCCCGAGACCTTGCTGATCGAGATCGCCGGCACCGATGATGACGGCGAGGTGCTGGCAAGGCCGCTCAACTGGGACAGCAACGAAGAGCCACCGCCGATTTATGTCGCTCCACCCAAAGACGGCGCGGCGCCCGGTCCGGGCGACCGCGTGCTGGCACGTCTCGAACGGCATGGCGAAGCCTATGAAGCCCGCATCATCCGCCGGCTGGAGCGCGAGACGCCGACCCGCCTGATCGGCGTGCTGCGCGACAGCCCATCCGGGGGCTGGCGGCTGGTGCCGATCGACAAGAAGGCGCGCACCGAATACGCCCTCGACAAATCGGACCTTGGCGGCGCCAAGAACAACGAGCTGGTCGCCGCCGAGCCCAAGCCTGGCCGCATGGCGGGCTTTGCGCGGGTGAAGGTTGTCGAACGCATCGGCAGCATGGATTCCCCCAAGACCATCAGCCTGATCGCCATTCACGACCACGGCATCCCGACCGAGTTTCCCAAATCGGTGATCGAGGAAGCCAAGGCGGCGGGGCCGGTGGACCCGCGTGGGCGCACAGACCTTCGTGCCATCCCGCTGGTCACCATCGACCCCCCGGATGCGCGCGACCATGACGATGCGGTGTGGGCCGGGTCCGATGACGATCCCGCCAATCACGGTGGCCATGTCGTGCTGGTGGCTATCGCCGATGTCGCCCATTACGTCACGCCGGGTTCGGCGCTCGACAGGGAAGCGCTCAAGCGTGGCAACAGTGCCTATTTTCCCGACCGGGTGGTGCCGATGCTGCCGGAGGAATTGTCGGCCGATTTGTGCTCGCTGAAAGAGGGCGTGGACCGGCCCTGTCTGGCCGTGCGCTTGGTGTTCGACAAACACGGGCACAAGAAAAGCCATGTCTTCCTGCGCGCGGTGATGCGCTCGGCGGCGCGGCTGACCTATGCCCAGGCGCAGGCCGCGTTCGACGGCCAGCCCGATCCGGCGATGGGCACCACGGTGAAAAAGACGCTGGCGGATGTCTGGGATGCCTACAAATCCCTGACCATCGCCCGCAACAAGCGCGATCCCCTGGACCTCGATCTGCCCGAACGCCGGGTGATCCTGGGTGCCGACGGCAAGGTTTCCTCCATCGCCTATCGCGACCGGCTGGAGTCCATGAAGCTGATCGAAGAGTTCATGGTGCTGGCCAATGTCGCGGCCGCCGAGGCGCTGGAAAAGGCGCGCACGCCGCTGATCTATCGGGTGCACGACACGCCATCGAAGGAAAAGCTCTATGCCTTTTCCGATTTCCTGCGCACCCTGAACATCAATTTCGCCAAGGGCCAGGTCGTGCAGCCCGGCACTTTCAACCGCATCCTGGCGGCATCCAAAGGCAAGCCGCATGAGGCGGTGATGAACGATGTGGTGCTGCGCAGTCAGGCCCAGGCCATCTATGATCCAGCCAATATCGGTCATTTCGGTCTGAACCTGGCGAAATATGCGCATTTCACCTCGCCGATCCGCCGTTATGCCGACCTGATCGTCCATCGCGCCCTGATCCGCGCCTTTAAATTGGATGACGGCGGCCTGACCGATCGCGAGATCGGCACCCTGGCGGGCATTGCCGAGCACATCACCATGACCGAGCGGCGCGCCATGGCCGCGGAACGCGACTCCACCGACCGCTATGTCGCCGCTTACATGGAAGACCGCGTCGGCGAGAGTTTCGAGGCGCGCGTGACCGGCGTCACCCGCTTCGGCCTATTCGTCCGCCTGACAGGTATCGGCGCGGAGGGGCTCATTCCTATCCGCGCTTTGGGTGGCGATTACTTCCATCACGACGAGCGGGCCCAGGCCCTGGTCGGCCAGCGCACCCACAGGCGCTACGGCATGGGCGACGAACTGCCGGTCAAGCTGGTGGAAGCGGCACCGATCACCGGAGGCCTGCGATTCGAGCTGGCCGACGGGAGTAGCGGCACGGAGTCTCGAAATCGCGGCGGTGCCCATCGCCCCGGCAGGGGTTCCGCGCCCCGCCCCGGAAAGCCGGCAAAAGACAGCAAGAAGGACCGTTTCCGGGGTAAAAAGCGCTGAAAAACCCCGTATTTGGCCTAAGTGCTTGACAGTTCAAGGGCTTTGGGCCAATTAGCCGCCCCTCGACCGACTTCTGGAGACACCCATGGCGAAGCCCACCACCGCGAAGATCCGCCTCAACAGCGAGGGCGGCTCGGGCTTCTTCTATGTTACCAAGAAGAACACGCGCACCATGACCGAGAAATTCTCGATCAAGAAGTACGATCCGGTGCTGCGCAAGCATGTCGAGTTCAAGGAAGGCAAGATCAAGTAGGCATTCCGCGCGTCGGACTGTAGCTTCTTGCGCGCATGCAGCGCGATCTTCACCGCCTTTCTTCCCAAGATTTTGATGTCCTGATCGTGGGCGGCGGTGCCACCGGCGCCTTTGCCGCGCGTGATGCCGCATTGCGCGGGCTTTCCGTCGCGCTGGTGGAGGCGCGCGATTTCGCCTCCGCCACCAGCGCGCACAATTCCAAGCTGGCCCATGGCGGCTTGCGCTATCTGCGCAACCTGGAAATCTCGCTGGTGCGCGAGAGCCTGCGCGAGCGGCTGGGGCTGATGCGAATGGCGCCGCATCTGGTGCGGCCCCTGCCCTTTCTGCTGCCGCTCTATGGCGCCGGCCTGATCGAGCGGTTCAAGCTGAAAGCCGGCCTGACGCTCTATGATCTTCTTTCTTATGACCGCAATCGGCTGCAGGACCCGTCCCAACATCTGCCGGGCCATAGCTGGCTGAAGCCAAAGGACGCACTGGCGCGCGAACCGGTTCTGGCCGGTAACGGCTTCGAAGGCGCCTTCGAATATCACGACGCCCAGATGTACAGCCCCGAGCGCATCGTGCTGGAAAACCTGCTGGATGCCGATGCCCATGGCGCCGCCATCGCCAACTATGTCGCCGCGGAGAAGCTGCTGCTGCGCGCTGGAAAGGTCGAAGGCTGCAGCGTGCGCGATGCGCGCACCGGCGACGGCTTCGATATCCGTGCCCGCACCGTGCTGGTGGCGGCCGGTCCCTGGGCCGATCTGTTCCTGGAGCAGGCCACCGGAGAAGCGGCGGCGCACAAGCTGATCCGCTCCAAAGGTATTCATCTGCTGGTGCGGCAGATCTCCGGCGCGGCGCTTACCATCGAGGCCGGCTCGGGCCATCTTTTCGCCCTGCCCTGGCGCGGCCACACCCTGCTCGCCACCACCGACACCGAATTTTCCGGCGATCCGGCCACGGTAGCCGTCAGCGAGAGCGATATCGACGGCTTCCTGGCCACCTTCCGCAAATATCTGCCGTCCGCGCCGCTGACGCGCGACAGCGTGGAGTTCTTCTATGCGGGCCTGCGGCCTCTGGTCAGCGATGGCTCCAAAGACAGTTACAATGTCAGCCGCCGCGCAGAGCTGGTGAACCATGGCGCGGAAGGTGGCCCTGACGGCTTGTTCTCGGCGCTCGGTGGCAAATACACCACCTCGCGCGGCCTGGCTGAGACCATCACCGACGCCCTGATAAAGAAGCTGGAAAAGAAGGCCGCACCTTGCGCCACCGCCACAACCCCGTTGCCCGGGGGCCGCTTCGAGCGCTTCGAAGACATGGTGAAAGGCTTTCAGAAGACCTGGCCGGGCATCGCCTCCTTGCGCAACATGGCGCACATGCTGGGGGCGCGGCTGCCCGAGGCGCTCAAAGGCGCCCGCCTTACCGACCTTATTCCGCTCGGAGCTTCCGGCGATACGCCTGCCCAGGTGCGGTTTGCGCTGGATCAGGAAATGGCTCTTACCCTGGAAGACGCGGTGATGCGGCGCACTTCGCTGGGCCAGTTCGGCAGGCCAGACCCGGCGGCACTGGAGAAGGTCGCCGACATGATGGCCGCGCATCTGGATTGGAACACTGACAGGAAGGCGTCGGAGATTGCCAGCCTGAACCGGCTCTATCGAACGGCCTGACAATGAAACATCACCGATATTTTTTTGGCCGATGGCCAGGAACAAGGAGCGATGTGGGCAAGCGGCCCATGAGAGACGAGCGGTCCATAGCGACAGCATGTGGCCGCCAGCGGACAAAAAAGGAGGTGGCATGACCGCCTTCGTGGTGTTCAACCCCAATTCCGCCAGCGGCCGCACCGGGCGCGACTGGCGCGAGATCGAGGAAGCACTGGAACGGGTCTTTCCCCTGATGTCCTTTTTCGTCACCACCGCGCCAGCCCAGGCGGCCCACATGGTGCGCGATGCCCTTCAGGACGGGCACCTGGAAATCATCGCGGTGGGCGGCGACGGCACCATCAATGAAGCCCTGAACGGATTCTTCCATAACGGCGCGCCGGTGGCGCCGGATGCCGTGTTCAGTTTCGTCCATAACGGGCATGACAGCGCCTTGTGCCGCCACTTGGGCCTGCCGCCCGGGTGGCAGGCCGGTGTGGCCCATCTGTCGCGCGCGAAGATCCACAAGGCGGATGTGGGGCGGGTTTCCTGTCTGAGCGCCGAAGGCACGCCATTGACGCGTTATTTCCTGGGCAAAGCCAGCTTCGGCCTCTCCGCCAGGATCGCCCGCAGCATCGGCCGGGCGCGCATCGCCCATCTGTTCGGTCATCGCTTCGCGACACGGCTGCATGCTTTCCTGGCACAAGCGCGGTGGCGCGGCACGCGGGTCCGGCTGATGGCCGACAATTATGACGAGATTGCCGGCATCGTCAGCGTGTCCGTCGCGCCGGCCCACGGACTGTTCGAGATGGAGCTTCTGGACGGACGGGGCCACCCCGATGAAAGGCGGCGCCTGCGCACAGCCCGCCTCACCGCCGCCCCCACCCTCGATACGGACACCGCCGTGGAAGTGGAATGCGATGGTGAAAGTGCCGGCATCCTGCCGGCGTCCTTCGACGTTTACCCTGCCGCGATCAATCTGCGTATTTGAATTGCCCCTTCGTTAAGCTGGTCCCATGGAGCGGCACCACCACCACCGGCAAGCGATCAGCGAGGGCTTCTGGCCCTGGCTGGCCAAGGCTTTCGGCATGCCCGCGCTGCTGGCCACGCCGGCGCGTGCCACGGCCCCTCCGCCGCCTTCGCGCTTGGACAAGACGACGCGCGAGAAGTTGGCTCTTTTGCTGGGTGCCTCCGGCCTGCAGGAGGACGACGCCGAACGTGCCTATTTCAGCAACGGCGGCGACCTGCTCGATCTGCTGCGACGACGCCTGGGCGATGCCGGCGTGGCGCCCGATGGCGTGCTTTATCCGCGTAACGCCATGGATGTGCAGGGCATTCTGGCGCTTTGCGCCGAATTGGATATCGCGGTCGTCCCTTCAGGCATGGGACCGACCATTTTGCACGGCAACGGCAGGCCGATGCTGGCCCTGGACCTGAGCGGCCTTAATCACATTCTGACGCACGACCCGGTATCGGGCCTGGTCGAGGTGGAGGCCGGCATCAGCGGCCAGGAGTTAAAACGGCAGTTGGATGCGCAAGGCGTGGCTCTGGGGGAAGAATTTGAATCCAGCCTCGGTGGCTGGATCGCCTCTTCCGATAGCACGCCCGCGACCGTGCGGGGCCTGACGGTCGCAACCCCGCGCGGGCTGCTCAATCTCGACAAGGGACTGCATCATCTGATGGCCGGATCGCGTGGCCGCCTGGGTGTGATCACCTCCGCGCGGCTTCGTATCCGGCAGCGGCCGCAAGATGAGAATTGCTGCGCTTATCTTCTTTCCGACTTCGCCTCCGGCCTCGCGCTGCTGCGTGAAATCACCCGCCTCGGCCTTCCCCACGAACGCCTGCTTTTGCTGGATGATGGCGCCACGCGCTTTGAGCGGGCGCTCTCCCGGCCCTCGTGGAATCTGGGCGAACGCTTTTACGATGCCTGGCGCCTTCTACGCGGCTTCGACGACGGTGCGGCGCGGCTGGTCATCAATTTTTCCGGAAACCAGGCGCAAAGAAAGCTCGCACGCCGGAACTTGGAGGTGCTGGCAAGACGGCTTGGCACCTTTTCACTTGGCGCGGCAACCTTCGCGCCTGCTTATCCCCGCGATGGCTTGCTGGACCGCGGTGTGGGAATTGACCAGCTGCAATTTTTCGCCAGCTGGTCCGACCTGCCGGCGCGCTATGCGCGGCTTCGCGCCCGGCTGAAGCAGGCGATGCGCGATCATCCCGCCTTGCCCGGTGTGCGCGGCCTGGTGCTGGCCAGGGTCAGTGATGTGCGCAGTGATGGCGCCTTGCTGACGGTTACCTGGCTCTTTGCGCGCAGGCTGCAAGATGAGGTCGCTCAGGCCACGGCCATTCGTGAGGCAGCATTGACAGCGGAGATGAAAGGCCGTCAGGGGTTGGAGCAGCAGATGCTGGACGCGATCAAGCTCGCCATGGATCCCAAGAATATTCTGCCGCCGGGGCACTAAGCGGCGTCCAGCGCCACCTTGACCGCTTTCGCCGCCTTGGTCATGGCGTCGTGGGCCTGGGGCAGCACAGTCTGCAGATAGATGAAGCCGTGCACCAGGTCGGGATAATCGGCGACCGTGACCTTCACGCCCGCCGACCGCAGCTTATCGGCATAGGCCATGCCCTCGTCATGCAGGGGATCATAGCCCGCCAGCACGATATAGGCGGGCGGCAGGCCGGAGAAATCCCTGGCGCGCAGCGGAGAGATGTTGGGCGAATTCTTGTCCGCGCCCGGCGGCAGATAAAGGCTGTTGAAATGCTCGAGCGTGCGCCGCTCCAGGAAATAGCCCACCGCGAACTCATTCAGCGATGAGGTCTCGCCCCCGGTCTGTGTGTTGGGAAAGAGCAGCAGCTGATAAGCGAGCTTGGGGCCGCCTTTTTCCTTCGCCATCTGGGTGACGATGGCGGCCAGCATGCCGCCCGCGCTGTCACCGCCCACTGCCAGCCGTCCGCTATCGACGCCAAGCTGGGCGCCGTTCTGCTCGATCCACTGGCTGGCGGCCCAGGCATCCTCCACCGCCGCCGGGTAGGGATGTTCCGGCGCCAGGCGATAATCCACCGCGATCACCTTGAAGCCGCCGTCCGCCACCAGCTGGCGGCACAGACCGTCATGGGTTTCCAGGCTTCCGACGACAAAACCGCCACCATGGAAATAGATCAGGGTCGGCTGCGGGCCCACGGCCGCGATGGGCGCATAGGCGCGCGCCTTGATCTCGCCGCCCGGTCCGGGGATGGAGAAATTCTGGATTTTGCCGACCGCCACATCCTTGGGGCCGGTCTGCTGCATCATGCCGGTGAAAGTCTGGCGGGTCTGTTCGGGCGTCATGTCCCACGCACGCGGGCGCGGCGTCGCGGCCGCCTTGTCGAGAAAGGCTTTCACCAACGGATCGAGCGGCATGAAGTCCCCGGCTGCACCACAGAGGCTGTCGCGGGATGCTAACGCATTTGTTGGAACTTTGGCACCAACACTGTCTCCACCTCCCCTTCGCGCGGCAGCGCCGGCGAGGGGTGACGACGACGGCCACGTCGGCCGGACGCCAAGCGCCGATAGGCGCGCAGGCCGGATCGGAGGGGGGCTCGCTAACTAGTGGATGGTTATCAGGGCGTCGGGATCGACGCGGCCGGAGTTGATGTCGCCCAGCAGGATCAACATCAGAAACCAGAACTGCGCCCGCTCATGGGCGCCTTCCGCTTCCAGGGTCATGACCGCACGGCTGGCGAAATCAGACGCCCCTGCGCCGTGTTCATCGGCCAGATCGCCTGCAAGGCGGTAGAGGTCAACGGCCGTCATTCTCATGACACGATCATCGCAAAGCGCGGTGAATGGGGGCTTAAGAGAATATTCACCCAATACTTTCAACCGGTTACTCACGAACTACACACCACTGTCGTACTTTGGTATATACCCCCGCCCCAACGCGTGGTTTTTCGTGTCCCGAAAAAGCGTCCTTCTGATCATCGGCGGCGGTATCGCTGCCTACAAAAGCCTGGAACTGGTGCGCCGCCTTGCCGAGCGCGGCATCCGGAGCCGCGCCATCCTCACCGGCGCCGGCGCGGAGTTTGTCACGCCCCTGTCGGTCTCGGCGCTGACCGGCGAGAAGGTTTATTCCGATCTCTTCAGCCTGACCGATGAGGCGGAGATGGGCCATATCCAGCTCTCGCGCAGCGCCGATCTGGTGGTGGTGGCGCCCGCCACGGCCGACCTGATGGCCAAGATGGCGAACGGCCTCGCCAATGACCTGGCCTCCACCACCCTGCTCGCCACCGACAAAAAAGTGTTGATGGCGCCGGCCATGAATGTGCGGATGTGGGAAAGCCCGTCGGTGCGCCGCAATCGCGCTATCCTGGAAAAGGACGGCGTGCTGTTCGTGGGGCCCAATGAGGGCGAGATGGCCTGCGGCGAATTCGGGCCCGGCCGCATGGCCGAGCCGCACGAGATCGTCGCCGCCATCGAGCAGGCGCTGGGTGCAGATGGCCCCCTGAAGGGCGTGACGGCGCTGGTCACCGCCGGCCCCACCCGCGAGCCGGTGGATCCGGTACGGTTTCTGGCCAATCATTCCAGCGGCAAGCAGGGCTATGCCATCGCCGAAGCATTGATGGCGGCCGGCGCGGACACCACCCTGATCTCGGGCCCCGTCGGGCTGACACCGCCGCAGGGCGTCAAGCTGAAGCGTGTGACCACCGCCCAGGAAATGCTGGCGGCCTGCGAAGCGGCGCTGCCCGCCGATGTGTTGGTGATGGCCGCCGCCGTATCTGACTGGCGCCCCGATATCGCCGCCAACGCCAAGATCAAGAAGTCGGTCGACCGCGTGGTGCCGCTGATCAAGCTGGTGGAAAACCCCGACATCCTGGCCACCTTGGCGCAGGGACCGCGCCGGCCCCGGCTGGTGATCGGCTTTGCCGCCGAGACCGACGATGTCGTCCAGAACGCGGTGGCCAAGCGCACGCGCAAGGGCGCGGACTGGATCATCGCCAACGATGTCTCGGGCGATGTGATGGGCGGGGACCGCAATCGCATCCATCTGGTCAGCGAAGCGGGCATCGAAGACTGGCCGGACATGACAAAAGCCGAAGTGGGCGCGCGCCTGGCCGCGCGCATCGCCGAAAAGCTCAAGGGGGCGGCATGAAAGTGGGGATCAAACGTCTGGCGCATGCCGGGGACCTGCCCCTGCCCCATTACGCCACCACCGGCTCGGCGGGATTGGATCTGCTGGCGGCGGTCGACCAGGAAATCACGCTGGCGCCCGGCCAACGCATGGCCGTGCCCACCGGCATCGCCATCGAGCTGCCGCACGGCGTGGAAGCCCAGGTGCGGCCACGCTCGGGCCTGGCGCTGAACCACGGCATCACCTGTCTCAATTCGCCTGGCACCATCGACAGCGACTATCGCGGCGAGATCAAGGCCATCCTGATCAATCACAGCCAGGAGCCGTTCCGGATTTCGCGCGGCCACAAGATCGCGCAGATGGTAATCGCCCGCCACGAACAGGCCGAGCTGGTCGAGCTGGAAGTCCTGTCCGACAGCGCCCGCGGCGCCGGCGGCTTCGGCTCCACGGGCATGACGGTGAAATCTTAATGCTCCGGCTTTCGCGCAAGACCTTGCTGGCGCTGGAGGCGGTGATTGACATCGCCTTCAATGCCCGCCCCGAACCGGTACAGGCCAAGGAAATCACCGCCCGCCAGGGTGTACCGCAGCGCTATCTCGAACAGGTGATGCAGCAGCTGGTGCGCGCCGGCATCCTGAAAGGCGTGCGCGGTCCCCGCGGCGGTTATCGCCTGGCGCGCGAGCGCCGCCGCATCTCGGTCGGCGATGTGGTGCGGGTGGCCGAAAGCATCGAGGACGACGAAGAAAAACAGGTGCCGCGCTCCGATCTCGGCCAGCGCATCGTGGCGCCTTTTGTCGCCACCTTGCAGGAAGAATTGATGCAGCGGCTGGATTCGGTCTCGATCGAGGATCTGTGCCAGCGCGCCCGCCATGTCGGCATGGACGCGGACGCTGAAGCCAGCGCCGATTTCACCAGTTAGGTTTTGGAGGACTAGAGAATGGAACAGGGCACGCCCGGCCGCGGCC
>CAYQZM010000236.1:0-2792 GCA_964421935.1 uncultured Rhizobium sp.
AGTGGCGGCCATCCTCACCGACCTCAAGCTGGACGTACCCACCATCGTGACGGCGCTGCTGCACGATACGATCGAGGACACGCTCGTCACCTATGAGGACATACGGGAAAAGTTCGGCGAGGAGATCGCCAATCTGGTGGATGGCGTCACCAAGCTCTCCCAGCTGGAAGTTTTTTCCGAGCGCACCAAGCAGGCGGAGAATTTCCGCAAGCTGATGCTGGCCATCACCAGCGACATCCGCGTGCTGCTGGTGAAGCTGGCCGACCGGCTGCACAACATGCGCACCCTGGGCTACATCGACAAGCCGGAGAAGCGCCGCCGCATCGCCCAGGAGACGGTGGACATTTATGCGCCGCTGGCGGGCCGCATCGGCATGCAGAACATGCGCGAGGAGCTGGAAGACTTGGCCTTCGCCGAACTGGATCCGGAGGCGCGCAACTCCATCGTCACCCATTTCGCGCGCCTGGACATGGTGGGCGGCGATCGGGTGGGGCGCATCGCCGACCAGATCAAACGCGGGCTGGCCGAGCATGGGCTGGAAGCCTGGGTCTATGGCCGGGGCAAGCGGCCCTTTTCCATCTGGCGCAAGCTGCAGACCAAGAAGCTGTCTTTCGAGCAGCTCTCCGACATTTTCGGCTTCCGCGTCATCGTGGGTTCGGTCGCCGAATGCTACCGCGCGCTGGGCATCATCCATACCAGCTGGCAGATGGTGCCCGAGCGCTTCAAGGATTTCATCTCCACGCCCAAGCCCAACGGCTATCGCAGCATCCACACCACCGTGATCGGCCCGGAAAAGCAGCGGGTGGAAATCCAGATCCGCACCCAGGACATGCATGACATTGCCGAGCGGGGCGTCGCCGCCCATTGGCGCTATCGCGAGCATGTGCCCGATGCCGGCCCCGGCAAGAACAACGACAATGTCACCTATGGCTGGCTGCGCGACATGGTGGACCTGCTCGAGAAAGGCGACAGCGCCGAGGAGGTGCTGGAGCATTCGCGCCTGGCCATGTACCAGGACCAGGTCTTCTGCTTCACGCCCAAGGGCTCGCTGATTTCCCTGCCCAAGGGCGCCACCCCGATCGATTTCGCCTATGCGGTGCATACCGACCTGGGCAACAGCGCGGTCGGCGCCAAGGTCAACGGCAACCACGTCGCCCTGCACACCCCGCTCAAGAATGGCGACCAGGTGGAGATCATCACCACCCGGGATTCCTCGCCATCGCCGATGTGGGAGCAATTCGTGGTCACGGGCCGGGCGCGCGCGGAAATCCGCCGCTTCCTGCGTCATGCCCAGCGCGACGAGCATGTGCGCTTCGGGCGCAAGATCCTGGAAAAGACCTTCACCGACGAGGGACGCGAACTGACAGACAAGGCCGTCGAGGAAGTGGCCAAGAAATTGCGGCTGCCCAAGGCCGATGATGTCTTCGCCGATGTCGGCCGCGGCGCCCTGCGCGGTCATGAAGTGTTGCAGGCCGTGTTCCCCGAGCTCAAACGCGCCGGCAAGGTGGCCAAAAAACGCACCGCCGGCGAGGTCAAGCCCATCTCCATCCGCGGCCTGACCGAGGGCATCTCCTATACTCTGGGCCAGTGCTGTCATCCGCTTCCCGGCGACCGCATCGTGGGTATCAATACTCCGGGCGAAGGGCTAGTGATCCACACCATCGACTGCGCCGAACTGGACAAGGCGCATGACATGAATGACTGGCTGGACGTGGGCTGGGGGCAGGGCGCCTCCGACATGGGCCCGTCGGTGGCACGCATCCATGTGCGGGTGAAGAACGCGCCGGGCAGCCTGGCCACGGTGCTCACCGCCATCGCCAGCAATGGCGGCAATATCTTCAACCTCAAGGTGGCGGGGCGAAATCCGCTGTTCTTCGACTTCATCGTGGATGTGGAAGTGCGCGACGTGGCGCATTTGCAGAACATCCTGGGCGCGCTACGGGTGTCGGATGCGGTCGAATCGGTTGACCGCGTGCGTGAAGCAGAAGGGGCAGTGCATTGAACGTCGAGCAGGTTCTGAAGGAATTCAAGAAGGCGGGCGCGCTGCTCGAAGGCCATTTCATCCTGTCGTCGGGGCTGCACTCCGACAAATTCCTGCAGAAGGCGCTGGTGTTCCAGGATGCCAAGCGCACCGCCAGGCTGTGCAAAGCGCTGGCCGCCAAGGTGAAGAAGGAAGTGAAAGACGAGATCACCGCCATCGTCTCGCCGGCGGTGGGCGGCATCGTGCCGGGCTATGAGATGGGCCGCCAGATGGGCCTGCCGGCCATGTATGTGGAGCGGGTGGACGGTGAATTCCAGCTGCGCCGCAACTTCACCCTGAAGAAAGGCCAGAAGGTGCTGATGGTGGAGGACATCGTTTCCACCGGCGTCTCCTCGCGCGAGTGCATCGCCGCCATCAAGAAGACCGGCGCCAAGGTGGTGGCCGCCTGTTGCCTGATCGACCGTTCCGGCGGCACGGCGAAGGTCGGCGTGCCGCTGATCGCGCTGGCGGAATGGAAGGTGAAAGCCTGGCCGGCCGACAAGCTGCCGCCGCATCTGCGCAATGTTCCTGCCGTCAAGCCGGGGAGCCGGGGCCTTGCTTAACAGGAAGATGGCGTGAACAAACTCCGGCTTGGCGTGAATGTGGATCACGTCGCCACGGTGCGGCAGGCCCGCGGCGGCGACAATCCCGATCCGGTGCGCGCCGCCATCATGGCGCAAGGCGCCGGCGCCGACGGCATCACCGCGCACCTGCGTGAGGACCGGCGGCATATCTCTGACGACGACATTGCGCGCCTGTCCAAGGCGCTCTC
>CAYQZM010000237.1:0-8298 GCA_964421935.1 uncultured Rhizobium sp.
GTGGCCGACATCCATTTCCACTACAAGCGCGCCATCGAGGCGGCGGTGAACGGCGCGGCCTGCCTGCGCATCAACCCCGGCAATATCGGCAATGCCCAACGCGTGCGCGAAGTGGTGCAGGCGGCCAAGGACCATGGCTGTTCCATGCGCATCGGCGTCAATGCCGGCTCGCTGGAGGCCGACCTGCTGGAACGCTATGGCGAGCCCTGTCCGGAGGCGATGGTCGAATCCGCGCTCAATCACGCCAAGATTCTGGACGACCTGGACTTCCACGAATACAAGATTTCGGTGAAGGCTTCCGATCCCTTCCTGGCCGTGGCGGCCTATCAGGCGCTGAGCGAAGCCACCGATTGCCCGCTGCATGTCGGCATCACCGAGGCCGGCGGCATGATCTCCGGCACCGTCAAGTCCTCCATCGGCATGGGCATGTTGCTGTGGAGCGGCATTGGCGACACCATCCGCGTATCGCTGTCGGCCGATCCGGTGGAAGAGGTGCGGGTGGGCTTCGATATCCTGAAGTCGCTGAACCTGCGCCATCGCGGCGTCAACATCATTTCCTGCCCGTCCTGCGCGCGCCAGGGCTTCAATGTCATCGACACGGTCAAGACCCTGGAAGAGCGGCTCAAGCACATCGCCACCCCCATGTCGCTGTCCATCATCGGCTGCGTGGTCAACGGGCCGGGCGAGGCGCGCGAGACCGATCTGGGCTTTACTGGCGGCGGCGCCGGCAAGGGCCATGGCCAGATCTATCTGAACGGCGAACCCAGCTACCGCATCGATAACGGCGATCTGGTCGAGCATATCGTCGAGCTTTGCGAGAAGAAGGCCGCCGAGATCGAGGCCCAGCGCAATGCCGAAGGCACTTCCACCAAGGAGCCGCTGGAAGCTGCGCAGTAGCGACTGAAATTGCGTGGGCAGCCGCGAGCCATCGCGGCTGCTTTTTTATTTGGACCTGTTGAACCTGAGTTTTGGGAATGATCCCCGCCGCCAAGCTTGATCGTCTACTGAACCGGTTCGATGCCATCGAAAGCGAGATGGCTTCGGGCGCGGCGGGCGAGGCGTTCGTCAAGCTCTCCCGTGAACATGCCGAACTGGCGCCGGTGATCGAGACGGCGCGGGCCTACCGCCAGGCGCAGGTCCGCATCGGCGATGCCGATGCCTTGATCGCCGATCCCGCCACCGAAAGCGAGATCAAGACGCTGGCGGAAGAAGAACGTGCCGAGCTGAAAGAGGTGCTGGAAAAGCTCGACCATGAACTGCGTATCGCGCTTCTGCCGCGCGACGCCGCCGATGACTCGTCCGCCATCGTGGAAATCCGCGCCGGCACGGGCGGCGACGAAGCGGCTCTATTCGCGGCGGACCTTTTGGAAATGTACCAGCGCTATTGCGGCCTTCAGGGCTGGCGCACCGAAGTGATGGACCGCACCGAAAGCGATCTGGGCGGCATCAAGGATGCGACCCTGGAGGTCAACGGCCGCGGTGCCTACGCCAAGCTGAAATTCGAGAGCGGCGTCCACCGGGTGCAGCGCGTGCCGGCCACCGAGAACCAGGGCCGCATCCACACCTCCGCCGCCACCGTGGCGGTGCTGCCGGAGGCCGAGGATGTAGACATCCAGATCAATGAAAAAGACCTGCGCATCGATGTCTTCCGGGCGCAGGGCGCCGGCGGCCAGCACGTCAACAAGACCGAAAGCGCAGTGCGCATCACCCATCTGCCCACCGGCATCGCCGTGGCCCAGCAGACAGAAAAGTCCCAGCACAAAAACAAGGCCCATGCCATGAAGCTGCTCAAGGCCAAGCTTTATGACATCGAGCGCCAGCGGGTGGAGGGCGCCCGCGCCGCCGAACGCAAGAGCATGGTGGGTTCCGGCGACCGCAGCGAACGCATCCGCACCTATAATTTCCCCCAAGGCCGGGTCACCGATCATCGCATCAACCTGACGCTCTACAATCTGGCGCGCATCATCACGGGCGATGAACTGGGCGAGATCGTTGATGCCCTGGTCGCCCAGGACCAGGCCGACCGTCTGGCGGCCTTCGAGGCGGTGGACCAGTGAACGACGCCGTGCTGGATGCGGCCAAGCGCCTTGCCGCTGCCGGCAGCGACAGCGCCCGGCTGGAGGCGCGGCTGTTGTGGGAACAGGCGCAGAAGACCGGTGCGGATTTCCAGGCCTTGGTGGCGCGGCGCGAGCAGCGCGAACCGGTCGCCTACATCACTGGCCATAGGGAATTCTGGAGTCTGGATTTCGGCGTTGGCCCCGGCGTGCTGGTGCCGCGGCCCGATACCGAAACCCTGGTCGAGGAGGCGCTACGGCTGATCGCCGATCGCAACACGCCGCTCAGGATCGCCGATCTTGGCACCGGTTCGGGCGCACTTCTGATTGCGGCCTTGAAAGAATTTCCCCATGCCAGCGGCACCGGCTTCGAGTCATCGCCGGATGCATTCCGTTACGCCGCCGCCAATGCGGCGCGCCTGATCGGGCCGCGCGCCGAGATCCACCCGGAAGACTGGAACAGCGCGGCCGGCCCCTTTGACCTTATCTTTTGTAATCCACCTTACATTCCGTCCACTGACATCGAATCACTGGCCCCGGACGTGGCCCATTTCGAGCCCCGGGCCGCCCTGGACGGAGGCCCGGACGGCCTCTCCGCCTACCGGGCCCTAGCGAAACTCCTGCCGGGTCTGTTGAAACCCGGCGGCCATGCCTTGCTGGAAATAGGCTCAGGGCAGGCATTAGCCATACCAAGCCTGTTCCAAGGCCTTGAAATCGTCCGGATCGCACCCGACCTTTCAGGCATTCCACGGTGCGTCATCTTGCGAGCTCCTTAGCTTTTTCTTGAGCTTTTCCTTGGAAAAAGCCGGGCTCTCGGCTAGGTTCGGCGGCGATGGGATCGGTAAGATCCTGTTCCGCGGCCCCCGGAGAGGGCCGCAAGGCTGGGCCGGTAGCGCGACCAAAAACGCGGCCGGGCAGGGGATTTAAAGCGAACCGGATAGGTGCATGCCCCAATGGCCGCGCGTTTGGCGCGGGCCGAGAGGCAAGGAAGGACCAAGTAAAGTGAAGCGTTCACGCAGAGGCGGCCGCAGGCCGCAGCATGGCGGTGGTGGCGGCGGCGGCGGCGGTAACAACGGCGGCGGCTTCAATCCCAATCGCACCTACGATTCTTCCGGTCCGGAAGTGAAGATTCGAGGCTCTGCCAGCCACGTCTACGAGAAGTATCTGCAGCTTGCCCGCGACGCCAATTCCAGTGGCGACCGGGTGATGGCTGAGAACTATCTTCAGCATGCGGAACATTACTATCGCATCATGGCAGCCGCTGCGGCCCAGCAGGCCCAATATCAGGCCCAGCAGGCGGCGCTGAATGCGCAAGCGCATGGTGGCCAGCCGCAGCAGCCGCAGGGCCAGGGCGGCCAGCCTCAGATGGTCCAGCAACCGCAAAACCAGAATGGCAGCAGCGGCGCCTCCTTCTCCCTGACCGATGGTCCGGCCGAGGAAGAGGGCGAAGAGGCCGAGGCTTCTTAGTACCCATAGTTTGCTGTAGTCCGCTTCGCTGGCGCTCGGCCGGCAAAGGTCCACTGGACCTTTTGCTCAACGGCCTCGCCCTTGCAGGTCCAGTTCCTCATTCCCATATTTTTGCGGAACGACGCCCAGCTTGGGGTCGTAATATGGTCCGCTGCCAAAACGGCGCATGGAGCTTTCCATGTGACCCAGGGGCCGACCGGGAGAGAGTATGGATATCGAAAAATTCACCGAGCGGGCGCGCGGTTTCATTCAATCCGCCCAGTCGCTGGCCGTCCGCGAGGGCAACCAGCAGTTTGTTCCCGAACATCTTCTGAAAGTCCTGATCGACGACGAGGAAGGCCTCGCCGCCCGCCTGATCAACGCCGCCGGTGGACGCGATTCCGCGGTACGCCAGGGCGTGGAGGCCGCCCTCAAGAAGCTGCCCAAGGTGCAGGGCGGCTCCGGGCAGGTCTATCTGTCTCAGGATGCCGCGCGCGTTCTGGACAGCGCCGAACAGGCCGCCAAGAAGGCGGGCGACAGTTTCGTCACCGCCGAATATCTGCTACTGGCGCTGGTGCTGGCCAGCGGCACCGAGGCCGGCCGCATCCTGAAGGATGCCGGCGTCACCGCCCAGGGCCTCAATGCCGCGATCGCCGATCTGCGCAAGGGCCGCACCGCCGACAGCGCCACCGCCGAAAATGCCTATGACGCGTTGAAGAAATATGCCCGCGATCTGACCGAACTTGCCCGCAGCGGCAAGCTCGATCCCGTGATCGGCCGCGATGAGGAAATCCGCCGCACCATCCAGGTGCTCAGCCGCCGCACCAAGAACAATCCGGTGCTGATCGGCGAGCCGGGCGTGGGCAAGACCGCCATCGCCGAAGGCCTGGCGCTGCGCATCGTCAATGGCGATGTGCCCGAAAGCCTGCGCGATAAGAAGCTGATGGCCCTGGACATGGGCTCGCTGATCGCGGGCGCCAAGTTCCGCGGCGAGTTCGAGGAGCGCCTGAAATCGGTGCTCAATGAAGTCACCGGCGCCAACGGCGAGATCATTCTTTTCATCGACGAGATGCACACCCTGGTGGGCGCCGGCAAGGCGGACGGGGCGATGGACGCCTCCAATCTGCTCAAGCCCGCGCTGGCCCGCGGCGAGCTGCATTGCGTCGGCGCCACCACACTCGACGAATACCGCAAATATGTGGAGAAGGACGCCGCCCTGGCGCGGCGCTTCCAGGCCGTGTTCGTCAACGAGCCGACGGTGGAAGATACCATCTCGGTGCTGCGCGGCCTGAAGGAAAAGTACGAACTGCATCACGGCGTGCGCATCACCGACAGCGCCATCGTGGCGGCGGCGACGCTTTCCAACCGCTACATCACCGACCGTTTCTTGCCCGACAAGGCCATCGACCTGATGGACGAGGCGGGATCGCGCCTTCGCATGCAGATCGACTCCAAGCCCGAACAATTGGACGAGCTGGACCGGCGCATCATCCAGCTCAAGATCGAGCGTGAGGCCCTGAAGAAGGAAGCCGACAAGGCCTCCAAGGACCGACTGACGGCGCTGGAAAGCGAGCTGGCCGACCTTCAGGACCAGTCCGACGCCCTCACCGCCAAATGGCAGGAAGAGAAGAAATCCGTCGCCGACGTCCAGTCCCTGAAGGAGAAGCTCGACCAGGCCCGCAGCGATGTGGAAGTGGCCCAGCGCAAGGGGGATTTCGCCCGCGCCGGCGAACTGACCTATGGCGTGATCCCCGACCTGGAGCGCAAGCTGAAGGCGATCGAGGAACGCGAAAGCGCTGTGCTGGCCACCGAGGCCGTCACCGCCGAGAACATCGCCCAGGTCGTGTCGCGCTGGACCGGCATTCCGGTGGACAAGATGCTGGAAGGCGAGCGCGAAAAGCTGCTTCACATGGAGCGGGATCTGGAAAAGCGGGTGGTCGGCCAGGACGAGGCGGTGCGCGCCATCTCCAATGCGGTGCGCCGTGCCCGCGCCGGACTGCAGGACCCCAACCGGCCCATCGGCTCATTCCTGTTCTTAGGCCCCACCGGTGTCGGCAAGACCGAACTGACCAAGGCGCTGGCCGCTTTCCTGTTCGACGACGACACCGCCATGGTGCGTATCGACATGAGCGAGTTCATGGAAAAGCATGCGGTGGCGCGCCTGATCGGCGCCCCGCCGGGCTATGTCGGCTATGAGGAGGGCGGGGTGCTTACCGAAGCGGTGCGGCGCAGGCCTTACCAGGTGATCCTGTTCGATGAGGTCGAAAAGGCCCATGCCGATGTGTTCAATGTGCTGCTGCAGGTGCTGGATGACGGACGCCTGACCGATGGGCAGGGCCGCACCGTGGACTTCCGCAATACGGTGATCATCCTGACCTCGAATCTCGGCACCGAGTTCCTGTCGGTGGAAGGCGGTGATGACACGCACAATCGCGCCCAGGTGATGCAGGCGGTGCGGGCGCATTTCCGCCCCGAATTCCTGAACCGGCTGGACGAGATCATCCTGTTCCACCGCCTGACGCGGGCGAACATGGACAAGATCGTGGATATCCAGATGGCGCGGCTGTCACGGCTCCTGGCCGACCGCAAGATCACCATCCATCTCGACGACAAGGCGCGTCACTGGCTGGGCAATGCGGGTTACGATCCGGTCTATGGCGCGCGGCCGCTGAAGCGGGTGATCCAGCGCTGGCTGCAGGACCCGCTGGCGCAGATGATCCTGGAAGGCAAGGTCGGCGACGGCGCCACCGTCAAGGTAAGCGCCACCAAGACGGGGCTGACGGTCAACGGTCAGGAGTTCACAGCCGTGGCGGACGACCTGGCGGATGCCCCGCCGCCGGGCGTGGCGCTGAACTAAGAAGCAATCCTCACCCGGAGCTTGTCGACGGGTGAGGATTATTTCGCCTTGGCCTGCCGCAGATCGGTCGTGTTGTCCGCGACCTTGGTCTCCAGCGGCGCATTGGCGACCAGATTGTCGATCTCCAGCCGCGCTTCCTGGAATTTCTTCAAGAGCACGCCGGTCAGCATCCGCCCTTGCGCCATCTTGACGGTCAGGGGATTGACCTGGCCACCATTGATACGGATTTCGTAATGCAAATGGGGGCCGGTGGCCATGCCGGTCATGCCGCTATAGGCGAAGACCTGGCCCTGGCGTACCCGCGCGCCCTGGCGCATGCCGGGGGCGAAGCGCGAAAGATGGCCATAGGCTGTGGCGTAGTTGTTGCCATGGTTGATCAGCACGAAGTTGCCGTAGCCGGAGGCGCGGCCCATGAACTTGATGGTGCCGGCACCGGCCGCCATCACCGGCGTGCCGGTGGGCACGGCAAAGTCCACGCCCTTGTGCATGCGGGTATAGCCCAGGATCGGATGGAAGCGTGAACCGAAGCCCGAGGAGATGCGCGCGCCGTCCACCGGCGTCTTCATCAGCATGCCCTTGGCGCTTTCGCCTTTCTGGTCGAAATATTCCGGCGGCTCATCCGGATCGGCCTGGAAGCGGTACATGGGGATCTGCTTGCCGCCCAGGGTCATCATCGCATAGCTGATGCCGCCATACTTCGCCGGCTGTCCATCGGGCGTGTAGTAATAGTCGTAATAGACCTCGAAGCGGTCGCCGGGCTGCAGGTCGCGCTGGAAGTCGACCTTGTAGGAGAACATCCGGATCATATCCACCACCACTTCGGCGGGGATGCCCGCCTGCATGGCCGTGAGGTACAGACTGGAGTCGATGGTCCCGCCGGCGCGGTGATGATGAGCCTCAAGCACCTTCTTCTGCATGTCGGCGGTGAAGGTGTTTTCGGTGGTACGGGTGATGGTGACTTCCTGATCGATGGTCGGCGAGAAATGCAGCGACAACAGCCGGGAGATCGGTTGCGAGGTTTCTTCGGTGGCACCCGCGTCATTGTCGGCATCGACCGGCACCACCACCGGCTTGTTGTTGACCATCACTGTCGTGGTGCGCGGCTGGGTCTTGGGCTGACCGGCCGCATCACTCGTCGTAACGGAATAGGTGATGTCGAAGCTTTGTCCGGCCTTGAGCGAACGCGGGTCGAAATCCTTGCCCATGGCGGTCACCACGGCATTGGCATCCTGGGCGCTGATGCCGACATCCTCCAGCATGCCCGCCAGCGTGTCGCCCGAATCCAAAGTCACGGTGCGGCTTTCCACGCCCGGATTGGGATTGCCATTGTCGGCATTGGCGTCGATTGCGTTCTGCCCATCGCTGGCATGGATCAGCTTGGCGAACAGCGCGTAGGGCAGCGAGGAGCGGCCGGGCGAGACCAGCGGCCTGGCGATCGGCATGGTACCGACCGCCATCCAGGCAATGGCGCCCGCGACCAGGGCGGTGAGGCTGGTGGAAACCAGGGCCCAGCGCATGTCGGTGGTGGCAAGGCTGCCATCCAGCCTGCGTCGCGCATTGGCGGTATTTCTGGAGATGCGCGCGATCACATCGCGGGTCTTGCGGTCCACGTAGGCTCCGTTGTTGTCGAAACGGTGACCGGCTCAAGTCCCCCGACTTGGCGACCCGGTTATCGTCCCAGCCCCGGTGCCCGCCCATCCCCGGCGCGCGACCTAAGGTCATATAACTGTTATTCGGTACGGCAGGTCAACCTGGAACTTCGCCAAGGGATTGTTCCCATTGCCTTTTAGATCGCTTCCAAAACTTCTCGCGCTGATCGCGATTCTCGCGCCCTCACGGGCACTCGCCTGGGGCGCCGAAGGCCATGAAATCGTGGCCGCGGTTGCGCTGCGCGAACTGTCTGTCGCCGCGCGCACCGAGGTCGGCCGGCTGCTCGGCGCA
>CAYQZM010000238.1:0-21423 GCA_964421935.1 uncultured Rhizobium sp.
TTTTACGAGTATCGGGGGGAACATCCGGTGCCGACGCGCTGACCCCTCCCCGAAATTTGCTGCGCAAATTTCGACCCTCCCTCAGGGGGTGGGTGAATTGGGTTACGAATTTTGACTCTTGCAGTAGGCGATGGAGTCCGGACTAGCCCATTCGGCAGGGCCTTCCGCGCGGCCAACCACATTGCCTTTGGGGTCGATCAACACCGTGGTCGGCAAGCCGAAAGCGCCGAAGTTGCGCATCAAGGCAATGTCGGTATCCCGCAGCGAGCCCAGGCTGGCGGCATTGTGGCTTTTGAGAAAGCCGGCGGCATCAACCTGGCCCCGGTCCATATTCACCGCCAGGATGGTGATGTTGGGCGCCGCCGCTTGTAGCTTGGTCAAAGCCGGCAATTCGGCGACGCAGGGCACGCACCAGGTCGCCCACATATTCAAAAGCACATATTTGCCCTTGTAGGAGCTCAGCGCATGGCGGGTCCCCGCCGCATCGGTGAAGCTGACCGACGGCGCGGATTTGGCCGGTTTCTGGGCCACCATCGGCTTGGGCATGGCTGGGGCCGCGTGGACAGGGCCGCCTAGGGTGCCATATAGGAGGGCCATAGCCATCAGAGTCTTGATGCGGTTCATTTTTGCTTTCCGGCTGAAACCATGAGTTCAAACAAAATGTGGGGCGGGCGCTTTGACGCCGGTCCCGCGGCGATCATGGGGGAGATTACCCCCTCCATCGATTTCGACAAGCGCCTGGCGGGCGAAGACCTGGCCGGGTCCAAGGCGCATGTGCGGATGTTGGCCTCGGAAGGCATTATTTCCAAGGATGACGGCCAATTAATCTTGAAAGGCCTGGAACAGATTGAACAGGAGATCGCGGCCGGGAGTTTCGTTTTCAAGCGCGAGTTGGAAGACATTCATTTGAACATCGAGTCCCGGCTGGCGGAGATTATCGGCCCCGCGGCAGGGCGGCTGCACACCGCCCGTTCGCGCAATGACCAGGTGGTGACGGATTTTCGGCTCTGGGTGCGCGCCGCCTGTGAGCGCGCCGATCATGGCTTGCTGGCGCTGCAACGGGCGCTGTTTGCCCAGGCCGAGAAACATGTCGAGACTGTGATGCCCGGCTTCACCCATATGCAGGTGGCGCAGCCGGTGACCTTTGGCCATCACATGCTGGCCTATGTCGAAATGTTTTCCCGCGACCGGGGCCGGTTTGAGGATACGCGCAAACGCTTGAATGAATCGCCGCTGGGCGCCGCCGCGCTGGCGGGCACGCCTTATCCCATCGACCGCGATGCCACATCCCACGCCCTGGGCTTTGCCCGGCCGATGCGCAATTCCATGGACGCGATCTCGGCGCGGGACTTTGCGCTGGAATATCTGGCGGCTTGTTCCATCTGCGCCGTGCATCTGTCGCGTCTTGCGGGCGAGCTGGTGCAATGGTCCACGCCGGCCTTCGGCTTCGTCAAGCTGTCGGACGCCTTCACCACCGGCTCTTCCATCATGCCGCAGAAGCGCAACCCCGATGCCGCCGAGCTGATCCGCGGCAAGACCGGGCGGGTGCTGGGCGACTTTGTGGCGCTTGCCACCGTCGTGAAGGGCCTGGTGCTGACCTATGGCACCGACCTGCAGGAAGACAAGGAGCGGGTATTCGACGCCGCCGACACGTTGGAGCTTTGCCTGGCGGCGCTGGCAGCGATGGTGGCCGACATGACGGCCCAGAAGGACAAGATGCGCGCCGCCTGCGAGCCTGGCTTTCCCACCGCCACCGATCTGGCCGACTGGGTGGTGCGGGTGCTCAAGAAGCCGTTCCGTGAGGCCCATCATATTGCCGGCAGCATCGTGAAGCTGGCCGAAACCAAAGGCGTTACGCTCGACAAGCTGCCCTTGGCGGAAATGCAGCGGGTCGAACCTGCGATCACGCAGGAAGTCTTCAAGGTGCTGTCGCCGGAAGCCAGTGTCGCTTCCCGCATGAGTCTTGGCGGCACGGCGCCGGCGCGGGTGAAGGAACAGCTGCATTACTGGCGGAGTGCTTTAAAATGACTTTTTTGATGGGTCGCACGGCGAGGCGCTACGCAGATGCTGCCGCATCCGCTCCGCGTTCGTCGCTGCTCCCGAAGCTCATCGCAATTGCCTTGCTCGCTTTTGCCGTGGCCGCCTGTGGCGTCAAGAACGATCTGGTCAAGCCCAACGGCCAGGCCACGACCAAGGACGATCACGATCCCTCCAAGCCGCCTTACCCGCTGGGTAGGTAGTCAGATGCACCATTTCGACTACAAGGACGGCGTGCTGTGCGCCGAAGAGGTGCGGCTGGACCGGCTGGCTGAAGAGATCGGCACGCCGTTCTATTGCTATTCCACCGCCACCCTGGAGCGGCACTACAAGGTGTTCGCCGCGGCGCTGCCGACCGGCTCGCTGGTCGCCTATGCCGCCAAGGCCAATGACAACCTGGCTGTGTTGAAGACCATGGGCCGGCTGGGCGCGGGCTGCGATGTGGTGTCGGGCGGCGAACTGGCCAAGGCGCTGGCCGCCGGCATTCCCGCCAACAAGATTGTCTTCTCGGGTGTCGGCAAGACGCGCGAAGAGATGCGCAGCGGCCTGGAAGCGGGCATCTATCAGTTCAATATTGAGAGCGAGCCGGAACTTCTGGTGCTGGACGACGTCGCGCGCGGCCTTGGCAAGCGCGCGCCCATTGCCCTGCGCATCAATCCTGATGTGGACGCCAAGACCCATGCCAAGATCAACACCGGCACGGCGGAAACCAAGTTCGGCATTCCCTTCGACCGGGCGCGCGAGGCCTATGCCCATGCCGCCACCTTGAAGGGCATCGAGATCGTCGGCGTTGACGTCCATATCGGCAGCCAGATCACCGATCTTGAGCCCTTCGAGACCGCGTTCAAACGGGTGGCGGAACTGGTCGCCACATTGCGCGCCGATGGCCATGCCATTACGCGCCTGGATCTGGGCGGCGGGCTGGGCGTACCCTATGAGATCAGCAACATGGCCCCGCCCGACCCTTCGGAATATGGCGCCATGGTCGCCCGCGTCACCCAAGACCTGGACTGCAGGCTCTCCTTCGAGCCCGGCCGCCTGATCGCCGCCAATGCCGGTGTGCTGGTGTCGCGCGTGCTCTACGTCAAGCATGGCGAGGCCAAGCATTTCCTGATTATCGATGCCGGGATGAACGACCTGATCCGGCCGGCGATGTATGACGCGTGGCACGAAATCGTTTCCGCAAGGGAACCGGCCCCCGGCGCCCCGCGCGTGCGTTACGACGTGGTTGGGCCGGTGTGCGAAACTTCCGATCTGTTCGCCGCGGGCCGGGAAATGCCGGAACTGAAATCGGGCGATCTTGTGGCAATCCTGACGGCGGGCGCCTATGGCGCGGTAATGGCCGGCGACTACAATGCCCGGCCCCGGATCGCGGAAGTCTTGGTTCGGGGCTCGCAATGGGGCATCGTAAGGCCCCGGGAGAGTTATGCCGATCTCATCGCCAAGGACCGCATCCCAGACTGGCTTTCCGGCTGATCCGTTCCGCTCGGGTCCGTGGGCCGGACGTATCGCGCTGGCGCGCGCCGTCCTTGCCATCGAAAAGCTGTTGCCGCTGCTCTGGCCGGCCTTCGGTTTCATCGGCTTTTACCTGTCGCTGGTCCTGACCGGCGTTTTTGCTTTCGTTCCCTGGCCGCTGCAGGCGCTGTTGCTGGCCGCCACCATCACTGCCGCCGCGCTGTCGCTGTACGAAGGCTTTGAGGACTTCGCCTGGCCCCGCGCCATCGATGCTGCCCGCCGCCTGGAGCGTGACAGTGGCCTCCAGCACCGGCCGGTCTCCGAGCATGGCGACCGCATGGTGGGCGCCGATCCTTTTGCGGAAGAGCTGTGGCGGATCCATCAGGCCCGGCCCCTGCCTGGCCGCCTGCGCATAGCCCCGCCACGCACGCGCCTGGCGGAACGCGATCCGCAAGGCCTGCGCTGGTATCTGTTGATCGCCATTGCGGTGGGCCTGGTGCTGGCCCGCAGCGATACCGGTGCACGCCTGATCGCCGCCTTCGACAGCGGCGCTGCCGCCACGGCCACCATCGATGCCTGGGTCGATCCGCCGCCTTATACAGGCCTGCCACTGTTCTCCCTGCATGCCGGCGACGGCACGGTGCAGGTGCCGCAGGGCTCGGTGCTGAATTTGCGCGTCCATGGCGCGCCGCGGCGCCCGGGCCTTGAGGCCGGCAACAATTCCGCGCCCCGCTTTGCTGGCGATGAGGGCGAATATTCCAGCAATGTGGTGCTGTCCTCGACCGCCCGCGTCCGGGTTCAGGTTGGTGGCCATGCCATCGGCAAGTGGCGCATCGAAGCGGTGCCGGATGCCCCGCCGGCGATCGCCCTGAAGGCCAAGCCCACCGCCACCGAGCGCAAAGCCACCACGTTTTCGTTCAAGGGCAGCGACGATTACGGCATCGCCCATGTCCGCGCGGTGCTGATGCCCAAGGGCGGTCACGGCAAACCGCTGGTGGCCGAGCTGCCCCTGCCGGAATCGGCAGCGCACAAGGTGGACCAGACCAGCTATGTCGATCTTACCAGCCATCCTTATGCCGGCCTGACCGTCGAAGGGCATCTGGAAGCACGCGACGCCATCGGCCAGAAGGGCCTCAGCGCGCCGTTCACCTTCCAGCTTCCGGCCCGCGTCTTCACCGATCCGCTGGCACGCGCCCTGGTCGAGCAGCGCCAGCATCTGGCGACATCCGACACTGCCGGCCGCAAGACCGTGATGCTGACCCTGGATGCGCTCACCATCGCGCCGGATCGTTTTTACGACGGCAAGAAGGACATCTTCCAGGCGCTGCGCACGGCCTTTACCGGCGTCAAGACCGCCAAGACCGATGCCGATATCGCCAAGGTCGAAGAGCTGTTGTGGCAGACCGCGCTGAAACTGGAGCGGGGCGGCCTGCTGTCGGCGGCCGAGGAATTGCGCAAGCTGCAGGCCATGCTGATGGCGGCGCTGGCATCCGGCGCACCACAGGACGTGATCGACGAATTGCTCAAGCGCTACAATGAAGCCATGCAGCGCTACATGCAGGCGCTGGCCGCCAATCCCACACCGGAAAGCCAGGCCGCGCTGCCCCAGGGCACCAAAACCCTGGGCGAGAACGATCTGGCCACCCTGCTCAAGACCATTCAGCAACTGACCGAGGCCGGCGACCGCAAGATGGCGGCCCAGTTGCTCGCCATGCTGCAATCCATGCTGGAGAATCTGCACACCTCGCCGGGTGGTGGCGGCAAGGGCGCGCAGACGCCGCAGGACAAGAAGATGGCCGAGCAGATGCAGAAGCTGGGCGGCCTGATGGGCAAGCAACGCGATCTTCTCGACAAGACCTTCCGCCAGCGCCAGGGCCAGGCCGATCCCAAGGACGGCGGCACCCAGGGTCTGCAGAAGCAGCAGAGCGATCTGGAAAAACAGTTGCAGGATTCCCTCAAAGGCATGGATGGCAAGAGCGCGGAAAAGCTGCGCGAGGCCGGCAAGGCGATGGGCGAGGCGCAGGACGCGCTGGGCCGCAAGGATCTTTCCAATGCCGGCAGCGCCCAGAACCAGGCCCTGAACGCCATGCGCCAGGGCGCCCAGCAACTGGCCGATGATGCCTCCAAGAATGGCCGCGATGGCGGCCCCGAAGATCCGCTGGGCCGCACCCAGTCGCCGCTGGGCAATACTGGAATCAAGATTCCCGGCCCCACCGATCTGGCACGGGCCCGCGCCATCCTGGAGGAGTTGCGCCGCCGCTCCGCGCAGATGAGCCGGCCCCAGGCCGAGCGCGATTATCTGGACCGGCTGTTGAAGGCATTCTGACTCTTTTATCCTCACCCTGAGCTTGTCGAAGGGTGAGAGGCTCTAGCTCGGCACTTTGCCGATATACGGCAAGCCACGATAGCGGCCGGCATCGTCCATGCCATAACCGATCACGAAATCATTGCCGATGGGAAAGCCGACATAATCGGCACGAGCCAGGGCATCGGGGCGCCGCTTGTCCAGGATCACCGCCACCTGCACACTGGCCGCGCCCGCCGCCTGGATCAACGATACGGCCTTGGCGATGGTGCGGCCGGCATCAAGAACACCGTCGATCACCAGCACATGCCGTCCGGCGATCTGCTCCGAGGGACCGGCGATCATGGAAATGGCGCTTGCGACGCGTTTGTCGCCATAGGACCTGAGCCAGATCATCTCCACATCCAGCGGCACGCCTTCCCAGGCCAGGGCGCGGATCAGGTCGGCGGCAAAGACAAAGCCGCCGACCAGCACCGGCATGGCGATATCGGGCTTCAGCGGCGCGGCGGCAATCTCGGCCGCAAGGCCGCGCACGCGCGCCTGAATCTGTTCGGCGGTGAACAGAACGTCGGGTGCCATCAGCTGCCATCTTTGGCAAAGCGCACTTCCAGGTGACGCGCCGCGGCGGGCGGGCTGGAAAGCCGGGTGGTGAAGGGCACGGCCTGGCCCGGCTTCAGCACTGTGGCGTTGGGCTTGAAGGTCCAGTGATAGAGCTCATGGTTGCCCACGTCGCTAAGCGTCACCCGCACCGTCTGAGGCACGGGCAATTCGCGCGAGCCGGCGTTGACGATCGTGCCGGAGACCGAAAGCACCATCTGGCCGTCCTCAGTTTCGCGCTTGTAGTTCACGGCGCGAAAATCGATGCCGCTGGCATTCACTTTCAATCCCAGGCTGGAATAGACGCCCGCCGATTGCGGCCAGATCACCGCAATATCCTGCCGGTAGCGCACGGCCGAGGCGCCGATCAGCAGCACCACGACAATCAGGCCGGCCCATCCCGCCACCACGGCCAGTTTGGGCGCCAGCGGCGCGCTTGGCTGCTCCACGGCCGCGGCCGGCGCAAAGGCGCGTGTGGAGCTGATCGCGGGTGCCTCCGGCACGGCATCCGGTACCGGCTCCACGGACATCGGCTGGGGCGCTGCGGCTGGCGGCGCCACGGGCACGACTTCCGGCTCCGCCGCGGCTTCGGGCGCCTGATGCCAGCTATGACCGCATTTGGCACAGCGGACGGTGCGTCCCTGGGGCGGAAACTTCGACCCATCCACCGAATAACGCGTGTCGCAAGAAGGACAGGTGAGAATCATGCCCGGCCAATTGAAATAGCTAGTGTCCCGACCCCGAAATTCGCCCGAACTTTAAATCGGGCTCCGGGCGAAATTCGGGGTCGTAGGACACTAGCAAATTATTGATTTCTGGTGTCGTTCTGGTTTCGAAGTTCGCCCCGCGCCCGATATCCACAAAATGCGAACTTCGAAACCACGACACCAGCGAAAATACGAGTCAGGGCCGATGACCGCAAGCTATCTCGTCGCTATGTTCGCGCATGGTCCGCTTCGAAAATGTCGGCATGCGCTATGGCTCGGGGCCCGAAGTGCTGCGCGATGTCAGCTTCACCCTGGAGCCGGGATCATTCACCTTCCTGACCGGACTTTCGGGCGCCGGCAAGACCACCCTGCTGAAACTGGTCTGCGTTGCCGAGCCGCCCAGCCGCGGCCTGATCACCCTGTTCGGCACCGAGCTGGCCACTGCCAGGCGCCGTGACCTGCCCGCCATCCGCCGCCGCATCGGGGTGGTCTTTCAGGATTTCCGCCTGCTCAACCACCTTTCGGCCTTCGACAATGTCGCCTTGCCGCTGCGGCTGGCGGGCAAGAAGGTCGGCGATTTCTCCCACGATGTGAGCGAACTCCTGTCCTGGGTAGGGCTGGGGGACAGGATGCAGGCCAGGCCCCCCACCCTTTCGGGCGGCGAGCAGCAACGCATCGCTATCGCCCGTGCCGTGGTGGCGCGGCCTGATCTTCTGATCGCCGATGAACCCACCGGCAATGTGGACCCCGAAATGGGCGCGCGGCTGATCCGGCTGATCGCCGAACTGAACCGGCTGGGCACCACGGTCTTGATCGCCACCCATGACCGGGCCCTGATCGAGGCGACCCGGGCGCGGGAAATGCGGCTGGTTGAGGGCCGCCTGGTCGAACTGAGGGGAGCGCTGTGATGGAGCGCGCAAGTCCTATCCTGCCGCGCGATGAAGGCGCAGCCCCGCTGGATTTCGTCATCGCGGTGATGGCCTTCCTGGCCGCGCTGGCGCTGGGCGCCTCGCTGGTCGCCACCCGCGCCGCGCACGGCTGGCAGAGTGGCTTGTCGGACCGGCTCACGGTGCAGGTGATGCCTCCCGAGGAGGGCAATCCGCGCGCCGGACTGGATGCGGAAACCCAGGTGGCTTTGAATATCCTGCGGGCGACGCCCGGCGTCGCCCATGCCGAGCCTCTGTCGGATGCAGAGATCAACGCCCTGGTCGAGCCCTGGATCGGAAAGGACGGCGCGGTCTCGGGCATTTCGCTGCCGCGCCTGATCGATGCCACCGTGACCCCGGGCGAGGATGTGGACGTGAACGCGCTGGAGGCGCGGCTGAAAAAGGCCGCGCCCCATGCCAGCGTGGATGATCACCGCCGCTGGATTGCGCGCCTGCGCCATCTGGCCGATGCCGTGCGTTATTCCGCCTACGGCATATTGCTCCTGATCGCCGGTGCCACCGCAGCCGCCGTCTCTTTTGCCACCCGCGCGGGCCTGGATGCCCATCACGAGATGGTGGCGCTGCTGCACCAGATGGGGGCGCTGCCGCGTTTCATCGCCCGCGCCGTGGAACGGCATTATTTCGTGTCGGCGCTGCTTGCAGCGTGCCTGGGGACGCTGTTCGCGGCGCTGGTTTTCCTGGGCGCCAGCGGCCTGGAGGTGTTCGGTGTGGAAGCCGTGCCGTTCCTGCCGCCGCTGTCGCTGAGATGGGACGAATTCGTCTGGCTGTTTGCCGTGCCCGCCGCCACATCGTTAATCGCTTGGGCGACAGCGCGCGTCTCGGTGCTGTCGGTGGTCAAGGCCTTCTACTAGCCTCATCGACTAGCTTCCGGGCGCGGCCCTTTGCTATCCTTGTACGACGCAATTGGAGCCATGCTTTGCGCGTCTTTCTGGGCGTGATTCTTCTTCTGCTGCTGGCCTATGGCCTGTCCTTTGTGCTGTTCGTCAGCAGCCTTCCGTCTGCGCCCGCGACCTTGCCCAAGGCCGACGGCATCGTGGCGCTGACGGGCGGCGGCGAGCGGCTGGATACGGCCGTGGCGCTGCTGGAGCGCGGCGTGGGCAAGCGCCTGCTGGTGAGCGGCGTCAGCCAGGAAACCACGAAAGAAACGGTCGGCAAGATGGCCGATGGCGGCCGGCGCTTTGCCTGCTGTGCCGACATCGGTTACGCCGCCGAAGACACTCATGGCAACGCCGAAGAAACCGCCGAATGGGCGCATGACAATCATTTCGCGCGCCTGGTGGTCGTCACCTCCCGCTACCACATGCCGCGCGCCTTGCAGGAATTTTCCGCCGCCATGCCCGATGAAACCCTGATCCCCTATCCGGTGGATCAGAGCCGCATCGATCTGTCCGGCTGGTGGCTGCACGCCCGCACCGTGACATTGCTTCACCGCGAATATGTCAAATACCTGGCCAGCCTGGTGACCACGCGGCTGGCTCACACATGACGCCTTCTTGCATGAGAGAAGGCGCATGAGGGCCTTGCGTTCGGCCTTGTTCCTGGCCTGGTTTCTCGCCGTCACCACGCTCCTGTCCCTGATCTTCCTGCCGGTTCTGCTCTTGCCGCGCGGCGCCACCGTCTGGCTGGCGCGGATCTGGTCGCGCGCCACCTTCTTTGGCCTCAAGCTGTTCGCCGGCGTCGATTGGGAAATCCGCGGCACACCGCCGGAAGGCCCGGTCCTGGTGGCCGCCAAGCATATGAGCATGTGGGACACGCTGGCGCTCTATCTGGCGCTGAACTCTCCCGCCATCGTGCTCAAGCGCTCGCTGCTCTACATCCCCTTCTACGGCTGGTTCCTGTGGAAGGCCGCCGCCATCGCCATCGACCGCAGCGCCGGCGCGGGCGCCTTGCGCAAGATGTCGGCGGCCGCACAACAGGTTTTGGGCCAAGGCCGGCCCATCCTGATTTTTCCGGAAGGCACGCGCAAAAAGCCGCATGCGCCGCCGGACTATAAACCCGGCGTCGCCGGTCTTTATGCGCTGCTGAAGGTACCCTGCGTGCCGGTGGCGCTGAATTCCGGCGTCTATTGGACGGGCTTCATCAAGAGGCCGGGGACCATTGTCCTAGAATTCCTGGAGCCGATCGCGCCGGGGTTGAAGCGCGATACCTTCATGGCGCTGCTGGAAAACCGCATCGAGAGCGCCACCAACCGGCTCTTGCCATGACGCCGCTCGCCAAGCGCCAGTGCGGTCCCTGTACCGTCTGTTGTGTGGAATTGAAGATCGACACGCCGCAATTGCGCAAGAAAGCGCGGCTGCCTTGCCCCCATCTCGGCCCGGGAGCCTGCGGCATCTACGCCACCCGTCCCCCGGTGTGCCAGAAGTTCCTGTGCGGCTGGCGGCTGTTCGAGGACATGGGCGATGATTGGCGCCCCGACCTGAGTGGCATCCTGGCAATGCGCCGGGCGCCGGAGGAACTGCCCGCAACCTGGCGCAAAGCTCCCTATGGCGTGCACTTGGTCGTCATTGGCGGCGAAATGGCCGTCATGCGGCGGGCCTTTTCCAGTTATGTGGCGCGGCTGATGGGCCGGGGCATCCCGGTCTTTCTGTCGGCCGCCTCGCCCTACATTCTGCTCAACGATCATATCGAGGCCGACGCCGATGCCGGCTTCCTGCAGCAGCGGCTGGTGGAGCTTTATGCCCTGCTTCATGCCGCCCGGTTCGGGCGGAGCCTGCTGAGAAGGATGGTCTTTCTCTATCGCTTGCAGATCGACCGGCAACGTCAGAAATACATAAGAAAATCAATGGTATAATGCCGTCCCGGCGGTCTGGAATATGAGGGCCGCAACCCCATATTAGGCACGGCTGGCGGACCATGGTGGCAAACTGCCGCGCAGATGTGATTGTTACCTTCCTATGAGCCCTGACAGCGCCATTTCCCAATCCATATGGGACATGAAGTACCGGCTGAAATCGCCGGACGGCACGCCCATGGACCGCGACTTGCCTGACAGCTGGACGCGGGTGGCATGGGCGCTCGCCCAGGCGGAAGCGCCCGAGCAGCGCGTTCGCCGCGCCCAGGAGTTCGCCCATGCGCTGGCCTGGCACAAGTTCCTGCCGGCTGGGCGCATCCTGGCCGGCGCCGGTACGGGGCGTAACGTCACCCTGTTCAACTGCTTTGTGATGGGCCGGATCGAAGATTCCATGGACGGGATCTTCAGCGCCCTGCGCGAGGCGGCCCTAACCCTGCAGCAGGGCGGCGGCATCGGTTACGATTTCTCGACCTTGCGGCCCAAGGGGGCGCTGGTCCAGGGCGTGGGCGCGGATGCCTCCGGCCCGGTCTCCTTCATGGTAGTGTGGGACGCCATGTGCCGCACCATCATGAGCGCGGGCTCGCGCCGCGGCGCCATGATGGCGACCTTGCGGGTGGATCATCCCGACATCGAGGAGTTCATCAGCGCCAAGCGCACGCCGGGCCGGCTCTCGAACTTCAATCTGTCGGTGCTGGTGAGCGACGCCTTCATGGCCGCGGTCGATGCCGATGCCGACTGGCCGCTGGTGTTCGGCGGCAAGACCTATCGCACCGTCAGGGCCAGAGCCCTGTGGGACAGCATCATGCGGTCCACCTACGATTATGCCGAGCCGGGCGTGATCTTCATCGACCGAATCAACGAGCAGAACAATCTCGGCTATTGCGAGACCATCACGGCCACCAATCCCTGCGGCGAGCAGCCCTTGCCGGCCTATGGCGCCTGCCTGCTGGGCTCCATCAACCTGGCCAGGCTGGTCAAAGACCCATTCACGGATCACGCAGCGCTGGATCTTGCCGAACTGGAACGGCTGACCGTCACCGCGGTGCGGATGATGGACAATGCCATCGATGTATCGCGCTTCCCGCTGGAGGCGCAGGCGCATGAGGCCCGCGCCAAGCGTCGCATCGGGCTTGGTGTCACGGGCCTGGCCGACGCCCTGATCTTCTGCAAGGTGAAGTACGGCTCGCCACGCAGCCTGGAGTTGATCCGGGAATGGCTGGCAGCTTTGAGCCATGCCGCCTATCGCGCCAGTATCGAACTGGCGAAGGAAAAAGGCCCCTTCCCGCTCTATGACATGAATGCCTATCTGGCGCGGCCGCATATCCAGGCACTGCCGCCGGATATCTATAACGCCATTGCCGCTTATGGCATCCGCAATGCGCTGCTCACCTCGATCGCGCCCACCGGCACCATCTCGCTGTTCGCCGGCAATGTCTCCAGCGGCATCGAGCCGGTCTTTGCCCTCAGTTACACCCGCAAGGTGCTGCAGCCCGATGGCAGCCGGCGCGAGGAACAGGTCAGCGACTATGCCGTGCGCGTCTTCCGCGAGAAGTTCGGCGCCGACACCGCCCTGCCCGATTATTTCGTCACCGCCCAGACCCTGTCGCCGTCAGACCATCTTGCGATCCAGGCGGCTGCCCAGCCCTTCATCGACAGCGCCATCTCCAAGACCATCAATGTGCCGGCAGCGATATCCTTCGCGGACTTCGAGCATGTCTACATCGAAGCCTATCAATCCGGTTGCAAAGGTTGCACCACCTATCGTCCCAACGACGTGACGGGTTCGGTGCTGGCGGCGGAAGAACCGGCCCGTGCGGTACCGGCCGAAGAAGCGCTGGCACAGGACGCGCCGGAACCCGAATTGCCCCTGCCCGCGCCCGCGCCACGTCTGACCGGCACCGGCGGCATCGTCTATATGACCCGGCCGCTGGACCGGCCGGAGGAGTTGCTCGGCCGCACCTACAAGATCAAGTGGCTGGACAGCGATCACGCCTTCTACATCACCATCAATGATATCGAGAAAGACGGCCGCCGCCGGCCCTTTGAGATCTTCATCAACTCCAAGAACATGGAGGCCTATGCCTGGGCGCTGGCCCTGACCCGGATGATCTCAGCGGTGTTCCGGCGCGGCGGCGATGTCAGCTTTGTGGTGGACGAGATGAAAGCGATCTTCGATCCGCGCGGCGGCCAATGGATGAGCGGCCGTTATGTGCCGTCCCTGCTGGCGGCGATCGGCGAGGTGATCGAGCGGCACATGATCGAGATCGGTTTCATGGGCCAGCGCCAGGCCAGCCTGTCCGGCCTGATGGAAGCCCATGCCATTCCGGCGGAAGGGGCACGCGCCCGCTTCTGTCCTCGCTGCGGCGATGCCAGCTTCGTCAAGCTGGAGGGCTGCGACTCTTGCCTGTCTTGCGGCTACTCCAAGTGCAGCTAAGTTCCGGCGGATGAATTACTCCAGCCGCTTCTGGCTCTACGCCCCCATTTCAACCTTCCTGCTGCTGGCCGTGGCGGCCATGGCGCATTGGTGGATCGTGGCCGGCGCCTTCGAAAAAAAGCTGGCGGCAATCAAGGGCCATGAAGCTATCCCCGGCGTGACCCTGGACTGGGACACGGTGGAGGTCGGCGGCTTTCCCTTCCGCATCGATGCGGATTTCACCAATTTCCGCGCACAAGGCGCCGGCGCCCGCGGTCCCTTTGCCTGGAAGAGCGAGAAGTTCGCGCTTCATGCCCTGACCTATGGCCGCCAGCAGGTGATCTATGAGGCGGGAGGCCAGCAGAACCTGCGCCTGACCTTGGCGGACGGGCTGACACCGTCTTTCTCATTCCTGGCCGGCAGCCTGCGCGCCAGCAGCATCAACGACAAAAGAGGCTTGGGCCGTTTCGATCTCGATATCGTGGATCTGGGCTCGCGCGCCTTCACCATAAGCCGCTTCCAGTTTCATATGCGCCGCGATCCGGACGGCAAGGACCTGGATCTGATGGTCAAGCTCGACGATCTGCAATTGGGCAAGGGCCCGCTTCACCTCAAGACAAGCGGCCTGTCCTTTTACGCGACCCTGACCCAGGCGCAGGCCTGGAGCGGTCTGCTACGCGGAGAGACCTCATGGCCGCAGGCGGCGAACGACTGGCGCGCGCAAGGCGGTACGGCCAGGCTGTCGCGCTCCAACACTGGCGGCGTGCATGTCGTCACGCCGCAAATCCTGCTGTCGCCGCTATTTTAGCTTTTGCGCCCGAAGTTGGGCTCGGCCGTGTCCTGGCCCTGCTCGATGATCGCCTTGCGCACGGCGCGGTTGCGGGTGAAGAAATCGAACAGCAACTGGCCATCGCCATTGCGCACCGCCCGCTGCAGCACCGCCAGATCCTCATTGAAGCGGCCCAACACCTCCAGCACCGCATCGCGGTTGTTGAGAAAGATGTCGCGCCACATCGTGGGATCGGAGGCGGCGATGCGGGTGAAGTCGCGAAAACCGGAAGCCGAATATTTGATCACTTCGCCTTCGGTGACCTTCTCCAGGTCGTGCGCGGTGCCGACGATGTTGTAGGCGATCAGATGCGGCAGATGCGAGGTGATGGCCAGCACCAGATCATGATGGCTCCAATCCATCACATCCACCTGGCTGCCCAGGCCCTGCCAGAAGGCTTTCAGTTTCGCGACCGCATCCTTGTCGCCGCCGGGCAGCGGCGTCAGGATCGTCCAGCGGCCGTCGAACAGACTGGCAAAGCCGGCCTCGGGGCCCGAGAACTCGGTGCCGGCAATGGGATGGGCGGGGATGAAATGCACGTCCTGCGGCACAAAGGGGCTGACATCGCGGATCACCGCGCCCTTGACCGAGCCCACATCCGACAGGATCGTGCCCTTGGCCAGCTGCTGGGCGATCTGTTCCGCCACCGCCTTGTAGGCGCCGACCGGCGTGCAGAGGATCACCAGTTGGGCATCTTCGACACAGTCCCCGATATCGGCATGCAAGGTGTGGCAGAAACCGATCTTGCCGGCACGGTCCAGCACATCGGGGCTGGCGTCATGGCCGGCGATTTCCTTGGCCAACCCGCCGCGCCGCGCGGCATGGGCGATGGAAGAGCCGATCAGGCCCAGGCCGATGATGGCGATCTTGTCGAACGCGGCTGTCATGCCATGAACTCCGCCAGCAGCTTCACCGCCACCCGGTTCGCTTCCTCAGTCCCGACCGTCATGCGCAAGGCATTGGGCAAACCATAGGAAGCCACGCCGCGCAGGATCACGCCGTTCCTGGTCAGGAAAGCATCGGCCTTGGCCGCAGTCTTCTCACCTTCCGCCGGGAAATGGATCAGCACGAAATTGGCGACGCTGTCGTCCACGCGCAGACCGGTCTTGCGGATCTCTTCCGTAATCCAGGGCAGCCACTTGTTGTTATGCTCGACGGCCTTCCAGAAATGCTCGCGGTCGCGTACCGCGGCCGCGCCCACCGGCTGCTGCAGCGACGAGGTGTTGAACGGGCCCCGGATGCGGTTGAGCACATCGCAAATGGCGGCGGGCGCATAGACCCAGCCCAGCCGCAAACCGGCCAGGCCGTAGAGCTTGGAGAAGGTGCGGGTCATCACCACATTGTTGTGGCGCGACACCAGCTCCATTCCGGCCTCGTAGTCCTTGGCGGTGACATATTCGGCATAGGCCGCATCGATCACCAGCAGCACATTCTCGGGCAGGCCGGCATGCAGCCGCGCCATTTCCTCGCGGTTCAGCATGGAGCCGGTAGGGTTGTTGGGATTGGCGATAAAGACCAGGCGGGTCTTGGGCGTGACCGCGGCGAGCATGGCATCCACATCGACCTTGATGCCCCGATTGGTCGTCTTCTCCGGAACCATCACCGGCGTGGCGCTGTTGGCGCGGGTGATGATCTCATAGACCAGGAAGGCATGGCGGCTGATGATGGCTTCATCGCCCGGCTGGAGATAGGCGTTGGCCAGCATGGTCAATATCGGGCCCGAACCTTCGCCGCCCGCCACGATCCGGTCCGGGCCCAGGCCATGTACCTCGCCGATCGCCTCGCGCAGCAGCCGCGTGCTGCCGTCGGGATAAAGCTCCAGATCATGGGCGGCGGCGCGCAGGGCCTCCATCGCCTTGGGGCTGGGGCCGATGGGCGACTCGTTGGAAGACAGCTTGAACACCCTCTCCACCCCGGGGACGGAGGCGCGGCCGCCGACATAGAGCGAGACTTCCAGGATGCCGGGCTTGGGTTGGGGCGTCATCGTTCGTGCTCAACAAGGGGTCAGGCGAGAGCTGGACGGCCCTCAAAAAAAGGCCGGTATTGATAGGGCGCAAATGTCATAAAAGCAAAGCAGAGCTGGCATTCGTTGACTTCAAGGTTGGCCGGCCTTAGCTACGGCCTTTCAAGGATTTAGGATGCCCCTGCTCCATGACTGAGGCCCCTCGTTTCCTGCGCCCGGTGAGTGCGCCGGATGCCGATGTCGGCATGGCCGTGACATTCGACTCGCCGCTGAAGCTGGACTGCGGCCGCGAGCTCGCGCCCTTTACCATGGCCTATATCACCTATGGCCGGCTCAACGCGGCCAGAAGCAACGCCGTCCTGATCTGTCATGCCCTGACCATGGACCAGTTCGTGGCCAGCGATAATCCGGTGACCGGCAAGCCGGGCTGGTGGACCGAGATGGTCGGGCCCGGCAAGCCGATCGACACCGACCGCTTCTTTGTCATCTGCTCCAACGTCATCGGCGGCTGCATGGGCTCCACCGGCCCGGCGGAGATCGATCCTTCCACCGGCAAACCCTGGGGCACCACCTTCCCGCTGGTCACCATCCGCGACATGGTGCGAGCCCAAAAGCGGCTGGTCGAGCATCTGGGCATCGACAAGCTGCTCTGCGTGATCGGCGGCTCGATGGGCGGCATGCAGGTGCTGCAATGGGCGGCCTCCTATCCCGATTGCGTGCGGGCGGCGGTGCCCATCGCCTGCGCCGCGCGCCATTCCGCGCAGAACATCGCCTTCCATGAAGTCGGCCGCCAGGCGATCATGGCCGATCCCGACTGGCAGGGCGGCGAGTACCAGCTGCACGGCACCAGGCCTTCCAAGGGCCTGGCGGTGGCGCGCATGGCCGCGCACATCACCTATGTTTCCGAGATGGCGATGCAGCGGAAGTTCGGCCGCAACTTGCAGAACCGCGAGGCGCTGAGCTTTCAGTTCGCGCCGGATTTCCAGATCGAATCCTATCTGCATCACCAGGGCGCCAGCTTCGTGGACCGCTTTGACGCCAACTCCTATCTCTACATCACCCGCGCCATGGATTATTTCGATCTGGCGGGGGAGCATGACGGCCAGCTGTCGGAGGTGTTCCGCCTGAACGCGGCGCGCTTCTGCATCATCTCCTTTTCCAGCGACTGGCTGTTCCCGCCAGTGGAGAACAAGCGCATCGCCCATGCCCTGAATGCGGTGGCGGCGCAGGTGAGCTTTGTCGAGATCAAAAGCGACAAGGGCCATGACGCCTTCCTGCTCGACGAGCCGGAAATGTATTCGACCGTCCGCGGCTTCCTCAATCACGCCGCGCAGGACTTATCATCGGGAGATGGGGCATGAGCGCCCTGCGCCCCGACCTTGCGGCCATTGCCGCCATGATCCGCCCCGGCGCGCGGGTGCTGGATGTCGGCTGCGGTGACGGTGCGTTGCTGGAGCATCTGAAAAGCAAGAATGTGGACGGCCGCGGCATCGAGATCGCCCAAGCCCATGTGAATGCCTGTGTGGCGCGGGGCCTTGCCGTGGTGCAGGGCGATGCCGACACCGATCTGGTGGACTATCCGGCCCAGGTCTTCGACGCGGTGATCCTGTCCCAGACCATCCAGGCCACCGAAAAACCGCGGGTGGTGATGGAGCATCTGCTGCGCATCGGCCGGCGCGTGGCGATCTCGCTGCCCAATTTCGGCTATTGGAAAGTACGGCTGTCGCTGCTGGCGGGCGGGCGCATGCCGCGCACGCGCACGCTCGATTATTCCTGGTGGGCCACGCCCAACATCCATCTCTGCACCCTGGCCGACTTCGTGGATCTGGCCAAGCAGTGCGGCGCCACCATCGTCGAGGCCCACGCCCTGGACGAGCAGGGCGGCGCGCGCAAGGTCGAGCCGGGTAGCCTCAGCCATGGCTGGCTGGGCCCCAACCTCTTCGCCCAGGGTGGCGTGTTCCTGCTGAAGAAGAGCTAGAAATCTTCCGCCGGCTTGAGGGCAGGCTTTGCGACCAGCTTGCGGGGCGTGGCAGACGCATAAAGCGACTTCACCGCCTCCACCAGATGCACGCCGCTAACGCCGGGAAAGAGGCGCGATCCGACTTTCTCCCAGCCGACGCCCGAGCGGCTAACGGCCTTCAAGGGCGGCGCATAGAGCGCCCGCGACCAGCGCCCCGGTTCAAACAGCAGATCCTTGAGCAACAACTCCAGCTCCAGCCGCGAAAAGGGCCGGCCATGGCCGAAGGGCGAGACCTGAACCTGCGCCCACAGGCTGGCCCGGTTGGGCACCACCAGCAGGATGCGCCCTTCCGGCGCCAGGACGCGCCAGAGCTGACGCAGAAGGCCACGCAGATTCTCCGACGATTCCAGGCCGTGCACGATCAGGATGCGGTCGAAGAATACGTCCGGAAAAGGCAGCGCATCCTCCTCGCACAACAGCGCGACATTGCGCGCCCGTGGCCACGCGAAGCTTTCGATGTCGCTGGGCCCCTGGCCCGCGGGCATGGCCGCGATCGAGCGTTCGGTGCCGGCAAGGGCGCGCAGATAGGGAATGGCGAAGCCATAGCCCAGCAGCCGGTAGTTTCGCACATCGGGCCAGAAACGCTTGATCTCGCGCAGGATCGCGCGCTGCGCCAAATGGCCCAGGGGGGCGTTGTAAAAGGCGGCGAGGTCGCGCACATCCTGCGGCATGGCCGCAACAATAGGCAGGGCCCATGCTTGTTCAAGGGCGGTTGTTCAAGGACGCAGCTTTGCTAACCTTGGCGTATCAAGGAGTTAATATGACCGAGATTGAGCCCGTGATTGAGATCGTTCCCTGCCTGTCCGACAACTATGCCTATCTGGTGAAATCGGGCGCCAGCTGCGCCGTGGTGGACCCATCCGAGGCCGCCCCGGTCCGGGCCGCACTGGCCAGGAAGGGGTGGGCGCTGACCCACATCCTCAACACCCACCATCATCTGGATCATTGCGGCGGCAACCTGGACCTGAAGCGCGAGACGGGCGCGACCATTGTGGGGCCGGGCAAGGATGCCGCCCGCATCCCGGGGATCGATGTGGGGGTGGACGAGACCTCTGGCTGGGAATTTGACGGCCGCAGGGTTCGGGTACTGGAAGTGCCCGCGCATACGCGCGGCGCCATCACCTTTGTCATCGACGGCAATGCCTTTACCGGCGACACGCTGTTCTTGATGGGCTGCGGCCGGCTGTTCGAGGGCGACCCTCAGATGATGTGGACCAGCCTGTCCAAGCTGATGACCTTGCCCGACCAGACCAGAATCTTCTGCGGCCATGAATATACCGAGAGCAACGGCCGTTTCGCCCTGACGCTTGAGCCCGGCAATCAGGCACTGCGCCAACGCATGGAAGATGTGCGGGCCACACGGGCGCGGGGCGCGCCCACCGTGCCGGCCACTTTGGCGCTGGAAAAACAGACCAACCCCTTCCTGCGGCCGGATTCAGCGGAGATCCGCAAGAGCCTGAATATGGAAGGCGCGAATACCGTGGCGGTGTTCGGCGAGATCCGGGAGCGGAAGAATAATTTCTAGCGGGGCTTGTTCGTGTCGCTATGGCTGACCGGCGAGAGCACCAGGCTGCCGGTGTCGGATACCACGCTGATGCCGGTGCCGACAACGCTCGTGCCGGCATCCACCACCGTGCGGGTGGCGTCATAGGCGATGCAGCCGGAGAGCAGGACGGTGACGACCGAAAAGACCGCGGCGGTGACCGGAACCTGGTCGAAGCTTGCCATGACGTGTATCCCCTGGCCGCCAATCCCCGCGATTGACAGGCGGCGGACCTTATCCGCCCAATGGTCAAAAACTTGCTAACCAAGATGTCCGAGACCCTGTTTTCCACCCGGCTTTACAAGGCCCGCATTCCCGTCCCGCGGGGGCTGGAAGAGACCTGCCTGGGCCTGGCGATGGATGACCGGGCCGGCCGCCGCTGGTCCCGCGATCACGGCTATGGCGGCTATACCTCTTATGCCTCGCTGAACGACCTGCCCCGGCGGGCCAGCATTTTCGCCGAGCTGGAGCGCGGCCTGACCCGGCATGTGGCCGCCTTTGCCCGCGAACTGGAGTTTGATCTGGGCGGCAAGAAGCTCGGGCTGAACAGTCTGTGGGTCAATGTCATGAACAGGGGGGCCATTCATGCGCCGCATATCCATCCCCATTCGGTGATCAGCGGCACCTATTATGTGGCAGTGCCGCCGCGTTCCGGCGCGATCCGTTTCGAGGACCCGCGGCTGCCGCTGATGATGGCGGCCCCGCCCCGCAAGCAGAAGGCACGGCTGGAAAACCGCCTGTTCGTCGATGTCGAGCCCAAGCCGGGCATGCTGCTGTTGTGGGAAAGCTGGCTGCGCCACGGCGTGGAGACCAACCGGGCCCCTGGCCGGCGGATATCGGTGAGCTTCAACTACCGGACCGGCTGACGCCCCGCCCCGTTCCACGCTATTCTCGGTTGCGGGGAACAGGAGGGCACAATGAACATCTTTGCCGGTTCGGTCGAAATCCAGATGCTGTGCTTGAGTACGGTTCTGGGCTTGCTTCAGCTCGTCATCGCCACGGTGCTTTCGGTCAAGGACCAGGGCATGCCATACAGCCTTGGTCCGCGCGATGTGCCGGGGCCGGCGGTGACCATGCTCACGGGCCGCTTCAAGCGCGCCTTCCAGAATTTCCGCGAGACCTTCGTCTATTTCGCCGTCGCGGTTCTGGTGGTCACGATCCTGAACAAGACCAATTCCACCACCGCGCTGGGCGCCGAAATCTTTTTTTGGGCGCGGCTGATCTATGTGCCGATCTATGCCGCCGGTGTGGCGTTTGTCCGCACCGTCGCGTGGACCGCGTCCGTCGTCGGGATCGTCATGGTGCTGGTCGGCGCGCTGGGCTAGCCGGTCAGTCCATGTACCGGGACCGGCAGTTTCAGCCGTGACGACGACGGATTATGGCTTCCAGCTTGGAGGGCAGCTTGGAGACGAAATGCTCCCGGTCCCAGGCGATCTTGGCTTCGTCGAAAATCATTTCCTGCACATCGCGTGGCAGATGCGGCCAGGCGGTGATCACCGCCGAGCCCAGCCGACGCACCAGGCATTCTTCTTCGGCCGGGTACCGGAACTGTTTGTCTTCCACAAAGGCCATGCGACCGCGCCCTCCTCTTAGCGGCTTAAGGATGGAACCGGGAGAAGTGGGAACTTCATCGCGACGGTGTTTCTCGAAATGGGGAGCCCAAAGCTCAACCGCAACGAGAACCTAAAACAGGCTGTCGCATTTTGGGAACGAGTATTTGTTTGGAACCAGTTGAGCGCTGGCGCGTTTCGCACGGGCTTTTACTAACGCGACGGATTTTACGGACTGGGCAGGAGCAAGGGAGCGACGTGGGCAT
>CAYQZM010000239.1:0-4253 GCA_964421935.1 uncultured Rhizobium sp.
GAACAGCAGGGCGAACAGCAGCGCGAAGGCCGCGGCCGCGGTGACCGTGGCGAGCGTGGACGTGGCGAGGGCCGTGGCCGGGGTGAGGGCCGTGGCCGTCGCGACCGCGAGGAAAAGGACAGCGACCTGATCGACAAGCTGGTGCACATCAACCGTGTCGCCAAGGTCGTGAAGGGTGGCCGCCGCTTCGGCTTTGCCGCCCTGGTGGTGGTGGGCGATGGCGCCGGCCGTGTCGGCTACGGTCATGGCAAGGCGCGCGAAGTGCCGGAAGCCATCCGCAAGGCCACCGACGATGCCAAAAAGTCGCTGATTCGCATTCCCCTCAAGGAAGGCCGCACCATCCATCACGAAGTGCGTGGTCATCACGGCGCCGGCAAGGTGCTGGTGCGTCCGGCGCCCGCCGGCACCGGCATCATCGCGGGCGGCCCGATGCGCGCGGTGTTCGAGGCCCTGGGCGTGGGTGACGTGGTCTCCAAGTCGCTGGGCACCTCCAATCCCTACAACATGGTGCGCGCGACCTTCGATGCCCTGAAGAACCAGCAGAGCCCCCGCATGGTGGCCCAGCGCCGTGGCCGCAGCGTGTCGGAAATCCTGGCCCGCCGCGAAGATCAGACCGCCGCGGAATCCTGATACAAGCTAAGAGAGAACAGTCATGGCCGAGAAGAAAGCGAAAGCCGGGAAGACGGTAACGGTGCGCCAGATCCGCAGCGCCAACCGCAAGCCCGACATCCAGGCCGCTACCCTGCGTGGTCTGGGCCTCGGCAAGATTCGCCGCACCCGCACCCTGGAAGACACGCCGTCCGTGCGCGGCATGATCAACGCCGTCAAGCACCTCGTCGAAGTGGTGGAAGAGAGCAAGTAAGATGAAGCTCAATCAGATCGCCAACAATCCCGGCGCCCACAAGCGCAAGGCCAAGCTGGGCCGCGGCTCTTCGTCGGGCCTGGGCAAGACCTCCGGCCGCGGCGTCAAGGGCGCCAAGGCCCGTACCGGCAACCAGGTGCATGGCTTTGAAGGCGGCCAGATGCCGCTGCATATGCGCATGCCCAAGCGCGGCTTCCGCAACATCTTCGCCAACGACTTTTCGGAAGTGAATCTCAACCGCATCCAGAAGGCGATCGACGACAAGCGCCTGAAGGCCGGCGAAAAGATCACCGAAGAGGTGCTGCGCAAGGCGGGCCTGGCCCACAAGAGCCGCGACGGCGTGCGCCTGCTTGGCAAGGGCGCCATCACCGCGAAGATCGACATCGAAGTGGCTGGCGCCTCCGCCGGCGCCCGCCAGGCCGTGGAAAAGGCCGGTGGCAGCGTAACAACCACTTTCCAGAAGAAAGTTTACAGCAACAAGAAGGGCCAGCCGGGCAAGCGTCAGACGCGCCGCGCGGAGTCGGCCAAGAAGCGCGAGGCGCGCAAGGCTTAGGAATAATGGGCCAGTCCTGCTCGCAAGGGCGGGGCCGGACCCCCATATACGGTCGGCGCGTTTTTCGAAAGAGCAACCGATGGCTTCAGCAGCCGAACAACTGGCAGCCAATTTCAACTTCGGCTCGATCTCGAAGGCCAAAGAGCTCAAGAGCCGCATCCTGTTCACCCTGGGCGCGCTGATCGTCGCCCGTATCGGCAGCTATATCCCCATGCCGGGTATCGATCCGGCGGCGCTGTATGCCTTCATGCAGCAGTCGGGCGGCGGCCTGCTGGACATCTTCAATACATTTTCCGGCGGCGCGGTCGGCCGCATGGCGATCTTTGCCCTGGGCATCATGCCCTACATCTCCGCCTCCATCATCATCCAGCTGATGACGACGGTGTTTCCGGAACTGGAAGCGCTGAAGAAAGAAGGCGAGGCGGGGCGCAAAGTCATCAATCAGTACACCCGCTATCTCACCGTGGCGTTGGCCGTGGTCCAGGGCTATGGCATCGCCATCGGTCTTGAGCATGTCTCCAGCGGTCATTCGGTGGTGATCCATCCCGGCTTCTTCTTCCGCATGGGCGCGGTCATCACGCTGACGGGCGGCACCATGCTGCTGATGTGGATCGGCGAGCAGATCACCAGCCGCGGCGTCGGCAACGGCATCTCGCTGATCATCTTCGCCGGCATCGTGGCGCGGTTTCCGCAGATCATCGGCCAGACCCTGGAGCAGGCGCGCACCGGCGCCGCCAACCCGCTGCTGATCATCTTCTTCGTCGTATTCACTGTCGCACTTGTCGGCTTCATCGTCTTCATGGAGCGGGCGCAGCGGCGGCTGTTCGTCACCTATCCCAAGCGCCAGGTGGGCAACAAGGTCTATGGCGGCGACAGCTCGCATCTGCCGCTGAAGCTGAACGTGTCGGGCGTGATCCCCCCGATCTTCGCCTCATCCATCCTGCTGCTGCCGGCCACCTATGCCAGCTTCAACGCCCAGAACCTGCCGGGCTGGCTGCAAGTGATCGTCACCTATCTCAGCCGCGGCCAGCCGCTGTATCTGATCACCTATGCGGCGCTGATCCTGTTCTTCACCTTCTTCTACACCTCCATCGTCTTCAATCCGGAAGAGACGGCGGACAATCTGAAGAAGTATGGCGGCGTTTTTCCCGGCATCCGGCCCGGCAAGAAGAGCGCCCAGTTCATCGACTATGTGCTCACCCGCATCACCGTGATCGGCGCGCTGTATCTGGCTTTCGTCTGCCTGATCCCGGAATTCATGTTCTACAAATACAATCTCAGCTTCTCGCTGGGTGGCACCTCCATCCTGATCGTGGTGTCGGTGACGATGGATACGGTGGCGCAGATCCAGAGCCATCTGGTGGCCCAGCAATATGAAGGCTTGCTCAAAAAGGCGAGATTGAGGGGGGCGCGTCGGTGAATCTGGTTCTGTTCGGGCCGCCGGGGGCGGGCAAGGGCACCCAGTCCAAAATCCTCACCGACCAGCGGGGGCTGCCCCAGCTCTCCACCGGCGACATGCTGCGCGCGGCGATCCAGGCCGGCACGCCGCTGGGCCTGGCCTGCAAGGCGTTGATGGCCAAGGGCGAGCTGGTTTCGGATGAAACCGTCATCGGCATCATCGGCGAGCGCTATGACCAGCCGGACTGCGCCAACGGCGCGGTGTTCGACGGCTTTCCCCGCACCATTCCCCAGGCCGAAGCGCTGGACAAAATGCTGGCCGAGCGCGGCCGCAAGATCGATCTGGTGCTGGAACTGAAGGTGGATGACGCGGTGCTGCTGTCACGCGTCGAATCCCGCATCAAGGCCGGCGGGCCCCTGCGGTCCGACGACACGCCCGAAACCCTGGCCCACCGGCTGGGGGTTTATTACAGGAACACCGCCCCGCTGCTCGACTATTACCGCCAGCAGGGCAAGCTTCAGACCGTCAATGGCATGGCGCCGGTGGACGAGGTCACCGCCCAGATCGGCCTGGTTTTGGACGGTTTGGCCGCGGTTTAGGCCTCTCGGCAATAAATCCGGCCTGGGCATTGACGGAGAGGGGGGCATTCCTATAATCCGCGCCCTCGCGACAGATTTTCCTGTCATTTCCGGGCTTTTCGGGCGGCTTTCCTTGGCCAGCCGGGCCCTGATTTGGCCGGACCTTTGACGTATAGAAATTTATTAACCCGTTCAATGGCTTAACGGCCTCGGAGAAAACAGAGTGGCACGTATCGCCGGCGTCAATATCCCGACCCAGAAGCGAGTCGAAATCGGCCTTCGCTACATCCATGGAATCGGGCCGCACACCGCCCACAAGATCATCACCCAGCTGGGTATCGATCCCGCCCGCCGGGTCAGCGACCTGACCGAGTCCGAGGTGATCCAGATCCGCGAAATCATCGACCGCGATTATCTCGTGGAAGGCGATCTGCGCCGCGACGTGGCGATGAACATCAAGCGCCTGATGGATCTGGGCTGCTATCGGGGCCTGCGTCACCGCAAGGGTCTGCCCGTCCGCGGCCAGCGCACTCACACCAACGCCCGCACCCGCAAAGGCCCCGCCAAGGCGATTGCCGGCAAGAAGAAAGTCACGAAGTAAGCCATGGCCGAAGCAGCTACCAAGGGCAAAGCTCCGCGCGCCCGCAAGAAAGAAAAGAAGAACGTCGTCGTCGGCGTGGCCCATGTCGCGGCCACCTTCAACAACACCATTGTCACCATCACCGATGCGCAGGGCAATGCCGTGTCATGGTCGAGCGCCGGCATGATGGGCTTCAAGGGTTCGCGCAAGTCCACGCCCTATGCGGCGCAGATGGCGGCCGAAGATGCCGGCCGCAAGGCGGTCGAGCACGGCATGCGCAC
>CAYQZM010000240.1:0-11232 GCA_964421935.1 uncultured Rhizobium sp.
GCGGTGACGCAGCGTTATGGCGTCAGCTTCACCAGCGACCCCGACGGGCGCGCCGCGATGGGCGGCAGTTCGGGCGCGATCTGCGCCTGGACCATGGCCTGGTTCCATCCCGAGCGCTATCACAAGGTGCTTTCCTATTCGGGCACCTTCGTCAATCAGGCCTCGCCACAGGATCCCAAGACGCCGCGCGGCGGCTGGGAATATCATTCTACCCTGATCCCCAAGACCGCCAAGAAGCCCATCCGCATCTGGATGGAGGTGGGCGAGAAGGACTTGCACTTCGACGATCCGGAGAAGACCTGGCACAATTGGCCGCTGGCCAACAATCGCATGGCCCAGGTGCTGAAGGCCAAGGGCTATGACTATCGCTATGTCTTCGCCATGGACGCGCACCATGTTGACAATGCCGTGGTGCGCCAGACCCTGCCGGCGGCGCTGGAGTGGCTGTGGCGGGATTATCCGAAGTCGTAGCCTCTGACGCCCTCTTTTCCAATATAATGCCGGCATGACGAAAAGCCCGGCGGGGTTCATTGGCGCGTCGATTCTGCAGGCCGCGGATTTCGTCCGCCATGGCCGCTGGCAGGAGGCCGAGGAAATCCTGGCGCGCGTGCTGGCCGTCAATCCGGACGAGCCGGATGGGCTGCAGCTTCTGGGTCTGGTCCGCGAAAATCAGGACAGGCTTGGCGAGGCCGAGCAATTTTTCCGCCGGTCTCTTTCTTTCCGTCCGAACCAGCCACAGGTGCAAGTCCAGCTGGGCCGGGTTCTGGCGCAAACAGGCCGGCATCAGGAAGCGATCGATCAGCTCCAGACAGCGGCGCGGGCGCAACCCGATCTCTTCGATGCCTTTCTCGTGCTCGCGCAGGTCCAGCTCACGGTCGGGGATCTCGCCGCCGCGGAGACGAATTACCGCTCCGCGCTGCGGCTTGCCCCGGACTCGCAGACGGTGCTGCTGGGCCTCGGTGTCCTGCTCAACCAGACCCGCCGTCCGGCGGAAGCCGAGCCCTTGCTCCGCACCGCGGCCAGGAACACGGCACGGCCGCCGGCCTGGCAGGCAAAGATCGCGCGAAATCTTGGCCTGGCGCTGGACCTGCAGGGCAAAACGGAAGAGGCGCTGGCAGCATGGCAGCGCGCTATCGCACTCGATCCAACCAACGCCGAAGCGCATCGGGAGCTCAATGCGCTGCTGTATCGCATGGGCCGCACGCAAGAATTTCTCGCCTCCTATGACAGGGCGGCGCAAAGCCTGCCGCCTTCCCACACCGCCGAGCGCGGCGCGCTGTTGTTGCAGAAGGCCGGCTTTCTCATAGACGCGGAGCGGTTCGCGGAAGCGCGCGACTGTTTTGCGCAGCTCGCCACGATGGCGCCCCACACTGCTGGCCCCCAAAACGGCCTTGCGGTTGCGTATGCGGGACTGGGACAGTTGGATGCATCGATCGCAGCTTACGAAAAATCCCTCGGCCTGCGGCCGGAGGATTCCGCGACCAAGCTTCGCCTGGCTTGCGTCTTGCTGCAGGCGGGCGAAGCCAGGCGTGCGCTCAGCCTCACGGAAGACGCCGTGGCGCGGATGACGCTGGACCAGACCGCGCTGGCGGTTCACGAACTGACCTTGCGCGCCAACTCAGATCCGCGCGCCGAGCGCTTGGCGGACTATGAGCGGCACATCCAGATTTTCGATCTCGAGCCGCCCCAAGGCTTCTCCTCCATGGCGGAGTTCAATGCCGCCCTGAACGCCCATCTCGACACCCTGCATACCGATCTGCGCGAGCATGTCGACCAGACCCTGCGGCATGGAACACAGACGGCGCCATCCCTGCTTGAGGGCCGCAACGCGCTCCTGGGCGCGCTGCGCCGGCGCATCGAGGAAGCGGTCGGCATCTATATCGCGCGCATGCCGCAGGATGATCCAGGCCACCCCCTGAATGGCCGCCGCGGAGCCGGCTTTGCTTTTGCCGGATCCTGGTCGTCGCGCCTGCATGATTGCGGCTTCCACGCCAATCATGTCCACCCGCAAGGCTGGATCAGCTCCTGCTATTATGTGGCGGTCCCAGACATCGTGCAGGAGGAAACGGCCAAGCAGGGCTGGATCAAGTTTGGAGAGCCGTCTTTCAAGACCGCCCTGCAGACCATGCGCCGCACAGTCCAGCCCGTGCCAGGTCGGCTTGTCCTGTTTCCCTCTTATATGTGGCACGGGACGATCCCGTTTCACGCTACCGCCGCCCGGACAACGATCGCCTTCGACGCAGTGCCGCGCTGAATTCAGATGCCTCCGCCTGCTGGAAAATCGATCGCGGCGCAATCCCCGCACAGATGACATTTTGTCGGTATACAGATGAGTATTTGTCCGTCCAATTCATGAACAGTACGCAATCTTCATCGCATGTTCTTGCCATCAATACTTTGATTGCATTGCTCAATAGGGGCTTTGACTTGGATAAGCTGTCGCGCCGCTCATAGACTGCCACCACAATGGGAGCGCTCCCGCGATTCTGCGGGGGGCGATGAAACTTACCCGGGGGGTAAACGAATGAGGGCGCGCACCAACACTCATACCCGTCATATCAAATCGTTATTGCTCGGCTCGAGCATGCTGGCCGCTTCCGCGGCCTTGTTTCCCGCCCTCGCCCAGGATCAGGGCGTGGAAGCCGTCACGGTCACCGGCTATCAGGCGAGCCTTGAGAACTCCATCAACGCCAAGCGCCAGGCGCTCAGCTTCACGGATTCGGTCTTCGCCGAAGACATCGGCAAGTTTCCCGACACCAATCTCGCGGAATCCCTGAACCGCATTCCCGGCGTCACCATCCTGCGCGACAGCGACGGTGAGGGCGTCAACGTCCAGATCCGCGGCCTGGGCACGAATTTCACCAAGATCCTGCTGAACGGCGCGCAGATCTCGGTCGCCTCCACCGGCCCGATCGACCAGCAGAACAACAATCGCGAAGTCGATCTGAACATGTTCCCCACGGAATTGTTCACCCAGTTGACGGTCAGCAAGAGCCCCACCGCCGACCAGCTCGAAGGCGGCGCCGCCGGCACCGTGAACATGCGCAGCGCCCGTCCCTTCGACAAACCGGGTTTTCACCTGACCGGCTCGTTCCAGGGCACCGACTATTCCCATGCCGGCAGCCTGGGCGAAAAAGGCACGGTCATTGTCAGTGACACCGAAGGCCCGTTCGGCGCGCTCTTGGGTCTTGCCGCCGTGCACAGCAATATCTTCACCCAGGGGTGGGAGACGGGCAATGGCGGCTATGTCAATTCCTCGGCTCTGACAGCTGCGCAATGCGGCGCCGGCAATACCTGCGATACCTTGGGCGGCAATAGCTACACATTGCCGGCAACCGTTCCCGCCGGAATCAGCTTCAAAGGCCCGGGCGGCCAGATCACCGGCGGCCAGACCATCGATGCGAATTTCATTACCTCGCAGAATCCCGGCCTGACCACGGCGCAGTTCAGCAATGCGCTGCTTCCGAAATTCCCGCGCCCGATGTTCGAGGAGGGCTATCGCGACCGTTTCAACGGGGTCGCCAGTTTCGAATACCGGCCCACGGATGACCTGCAATTCTATCTGGACCTGATAGGCGGCGTCACCGACAACAACATGAACCGCACCGACACCACGCTCGGCATCCGCGCCGGCGCCGCTTCGGTGCCGATCGTACCAGTGGGTTTGCAGGTCGATTCCAACAGCTTCATCACCAGTGGCACCATCCTGGGCGGCATTTACGGTATCGAGGCCCGTCCTTACGTCGAACATGGCAACTTCTATAGCGTCAATCCCGGCATGTCGTGGCAGGTAACCGACCTGCTGCATGTGGATTTCCAGCTCAATGCCAGCCGCAGCAATTTCTTCCGCGATGCGCCGACCTTTTATGTGGTAACGGCTCCGCCATCGCAGAATGTGAATATCCCAGGACCGACGCCGCCCGCGGGGGGACCAGTGTCCACCTACACGCTGCAGCAACCTCATGGGGTGACGACGTCGAATATCGACATCAACAATCCGGCCAATTTCCAGTGGAATAACGGCCTGGTGCGGTTGCAGGACGAGCGTCACATCACCAAGACGCAAGGTGCTCATCTCGATCTGAAATATGGCGGTGACGATTTTGCCGTGAAGGTGGGCTTTGCCTATGACGACGCCTTCCGCCAGGTCGTGGGCATCGACCCGGACGCCCAATATCAAGCCATGGTTTGCGGCGACAATCCGTCCGTCTTCCTGCCGCCGCCCAACACCGCTCCGCCCTGCCAGGGCCTCACCACCCCGACGCCCAATGGCGCCAATGGGCCGGGCGGCTATCCAGCCTATCCCGGTTATGGCACCGGCTTTACGGCCGGAATGGCGCCTTTGACCTATGGCGGATCTCTGGTTCCCACCACGTCGCTTGCGAACTATCTGCGGCCCGGCCCGACCGGTTTTGTGACCATGAACTATGCGGCGATCGAAGCCGCCACCAATTATCGGGCTTTCGACCAGGCGTCGATCAACACGGTGGGCGTGCCGAATGTGAATTCGACTGTGAGCTATCCCTTCTCCCTGGGCGCCGGCGACACCGGCGCTGCTTCGGGCGCGGAGGAAGAACGCACGGCGGGCTTATATGGCATGGTCAGCGGTATCCTGCATCTGGACTCCCGCAACCTGCGATACAGTCTCGGCCTGCGCTGGGTGCAGACCTTGCAGAATATCATCTCGCCGATCCAGCATGGCGACCCGCGCAACGGTGGCGCCGTCCCCCTGAAGGATGGTGGTTTCTATCCAAATTTCTACACCTTTGTGGATGAAAGGCGGATGTACAACGCCTTCCTGCCGTCGGCGAACTTTGTCTATGAGGTGACCGACGACTTCCAGGTGCGGGCGTCTTTCTCCCGCACCATGACCCGCCCCAACGTCAACAACATGATCGACTCGGTCAACTTTGGCGACGTGGCGGTGACCAATGCCACCAAAGGCAATCCCCTGCTGAAGCCTTATTTCTCCAACAATATCGATCTGGGGGCTGAACTCTATACCGGCGGGGCGGGCTATATCGGCATCGATGCCTTCCGCAAATCCATCAGCGGGTTCACGATTACGACAAGCTTCCCGCAGACCTTCCCCTATCTGGCGCAATACGGCATCACCTACGGCACCTTGAGTCCGCAACAGCAGGGTGCGCTCGACCTCAAGACCGGCGGCACCGCGGGCAGCAACGCGGCTGCGCTGCCGATCATTGTGAGCCAGGCGAACAACGCCCAGGGCCTTCTCACCATCAATGGCATAGAACTGGATTATTCCCAGCCCTTCGACTTCCTGCTCGAGCAATATGGTCTGCCGGGTTTCGGCATCAATTCCAACGTGACCATCGTTGACCAGAAAAGCAGCGGAACCCTGCCGGCCATTGCCGGCGGCGTAGCGCCGCTGACCTACAATGCGACCGCGTACTACGATCACAATGGCATCCAGCTGCGCTTCACCTATACCTGGAATGACAAATATTATACCACCGGCAACACCGGCGGCATCATGGGTCTCTGCCTGCCCAACATTTCCGCCCAAAGCGCCGGCTGCACGGCAGGTCCCTACTTCATCACTGCGCCCTACGGCCAGCTGGATATGTCGTCGAGTTACCAGCTCTCCAATCTCATGGGCGAGATTCCCGGGGATCCGGAGCTGACCTTCGACATCCAGAACGTGACCAAATCGAAACTGCGCACCTATGAGCAGTACACCTACGCGACCAATACCTATTACGATTTCGGCACGGTCTATCTGTTCGGTTTCCGCGCGTCGTTCTAGCGGCGCCGGCTGAAGCCGTTTCCGGCCTGCGGCCCCAAAGTGAAGACTTTGGGGCCGCAGCCATTATGGGGTGGCGCCCGCTTTCAGCGTTCCTCGCGAGTCGGCGCGGTCGCTGTTCCGCCGGGCAGGCAGTAGGCGACCAGATCGGCGCCAAAGGTGCTGCCCTGGGCACAGACCAGATACTGCTTGCCGCCATGCATATAGGTCATGGTGGCGCCGGTCTGCACCTTGTCCATGAACACTGCACCCTTCTGCTCGCCGGTGGCCTTGTCATAGGCGCGCAGCCGCGCACCCTTGCGGCCGGTCTCGTCGGTGTAAAGACCGCAGTCGCCGCAGATGATGAGGGTTTTGGTGGTGAGGGTTCCCAGGATGCCGGTCTGTCCGGTGCGTGGGATGGTGATGCCCTTGAGCAGGCGGTGGTTCTTGATGTGATCAGGCGTCTCGCCATGCACGATCTGCCAGACCAAAGTGCCCTTGCCGAGATCGATGGCGGTGATGGTGCCGTAAGGGGGCTTCATCAGCGGAATGCCTTCGATCGAGATCATGCCCGGCACGATAGGATCGTTCAGGCCGTCGCTCTTTCTGGAGCCGCGAAAGATACCCGGCACGCCCTTCAGACTGGCGACGCCGCCGAAAGAGCCGCCACCTGAATCGGCGCTGCCTGCCGCCGGCGGGCCCCCTGAGGGGACCACCTTGCCGTCTGGCGTCATGCGCGCGCCGATAACGCCCATCTCGTTCTTGGCGAACAGATAGAGCATGTTGGTGTCGGGGTCGTAGGATGCGCCGGGCCAGTTGATGCCGCCCTGCATGCCCGGCAGGCACAGCCCGCCAAAAAGCTTGTCACTGACCAGCGGCGGCGGATCGTAAAGTGAGCCCAGGTGATAATGGCTGGCAATCTCCAGCGCCCGCGCCTTGATCTGCGGCGTCCAGTCCACCAATTCGTTCACGCTCATGCCCTGCCTGGCGAAAGGCGGTGGTGCGCTGGGAATGGGCTGGGTCGGCGAATACCATTCGCCCGGCACGTTGCCTTTGGCGACCTTCTTTTCCGGTATCGGGAAGATCGGCTGGCCGTTGGTGCGATCCAGCACATAGACATAGCCCTGCTTGGTTGGCTGGGCGATCGCCTTGACGGTCTTGCCGTTGTGCGGAAGCTCGCAAATGACCCCGGCGCAGCAGACATCGCGGTCCCACAAGCCGTGATGGACCATCTGGTAATGCCATTTGCGCAAACCCGTCTCGATATCGAGCGCCACCAGACTTTCGCCAAACAGATTGGGGCCGGTGCGGGTCGTCCCCGTGGTGTCGGTCTGCGGCAGTTCTACGCCGACATAAACCAGGCCAAGCTCCGGATCCGCCGACATGGGCGCCCAGGAGCCGGTATTGCCCGCAGCTTCCGCCTGGCCCGGTGTGGTCCAGGTGTCGTAGCCGAATTCACCCTTGCGCGGGATGGTGTGGAAGATCCATTTGCGCTTGCCGGTCCGGATATCGAAGCCGCGTATGTAACCTTTGGATGCCACGGTCGGTGCCGAGCCCACCACCACCGTATCCTTCACCACCAGCGGCGGCGCGTGCAGGCCGATGACGCCCCTGGTGGAATCCATCTCCTGGTCGTCATTCAGGCGCAGGTCTATGCGGCCGCCTTCGCCGAAATTCGGATCGGGGATGCCCGTCTTGGCGTCCAGTGAGAACATGCTGTAGCCGCGGGTGACGTAGACGATGCGTTCCTGGTTGCCGTCGGTCCAATAACCGACGCCCAGGCCAGGACCGCCCCGCGAACCCAGGCGCGTGCCTTCATCGTAGGTGTGCAGCCACAGAAGTTCGCCGGTGCCCGCATCCAGGCATACGACATCACGGCGGAAACCGGCGGTGCAGTAGAGCCTGCCTTTGACCACCAGCGGGGTGGATTGGTAATCGGCGTCCAGGCGGGGACCCAGGGCATTGGTGCTGAAGCGCCAGGCCAGCTCGAGCTTGTCGAAATTTGTGGCGTTGATCTGGTCCAGCGGCGAATAGCGTGTGCTGGAGATCTCATTGGCGTAATGCAGCCAATCGGTGTTGGCCGGGGAAGCGCCGGCTTGGCCGCCGGACTGCGCGTGGGCCGCGCCCGCGCCCAGCAACGCGAAGGCCGACGCGGTGGTTAGCAAATCCCTGCGATCGATCATAAATGCGGCCCCCTTGGTCCAGCTACGCAAACCCCGGCGCAAGTGTTGCGAACTGTCGGACGCTTTCAAGCTCTTTGACGGCATGTTGCGGCGGCGAAGAGCAGAAGAATCGCTCCAGGCCGCTTGGTTGACAGGCGTGGCGGCTGGGGAGACGCTTGGCTTCAAGACGGCGCACGACCATCCGGGCGGGGGATGACCATGACGCGTTCCAGGTTCTTTTGGGCTGCAGGGTTAACTGCGCTGGCGGCCCCCGCGCTGGCGCAACTGGCGCCTACGCCCCCTGTCCGTCCCGAGCCACCGCCGCTGATCAAGCCGATCGAGCCCGGACCCGCCGTGCCGGACTGGCTGCAATACAATTACGACCAGCAGCGCACCGGCTGGAACAGAGGCGAGACGCAGCTTTCTCCCAAAACGGTGGGCCGCCTGCGGCCGCTGTGGAATACGCAGCTCACCGACAAGGCAAAGGCTCTGGTGCTGTCCACCCTGACCGCGCCGGTGGTGGCGGGCGGCGTCACCACACCGGATGGTACCAAGGATCTGGTCTTTTCCATTGGCATGGATGATGTGCTGTCTGCGGTGGATGCCGGCACGGGCAAGATCGTCTGGCAGAAGAGCTTTCCCAACGGCATCAAGCCGCTGCGTCCTGCCGTGATCAGCTGTTCCAACACCGAGCAGGCGACACCGGCGATCGATAAGGCCAAGGGGGTCATCTATTTCACCACCAGTGACGGCAAGCTGCGCGGCGCCAAGCTTGGCGACGGCAGCGAGGCGATCCGGCCCACCGACATGGTGCAGCCCTACAGCCGCAACTGGAGCCTCGGCGTGGTGGACGATGTGGTCTACACGACCACGGCCCGCGGCTGCGGCGGCAGTCCGGTCCAGCCGGTCGAGTGGGGCACCGTGGCAGCGATGGATGTGTCCGATCCCGACCATCCCTCCCTCTCCCGCTTCTATACCGGCAAGGGCCGTCCCGCCGGCCCCTGGGGCGCCAGCGGCGTGGCGTGGGGGCCGCAAGGCGCTTACGTCTCCACCGCCGATGGCCCCAACAATCCGGGCAGCGGTGTCTATGGCGACATGGTGCTGGCGATTCGTCCTCATGCCTGGGGCCTCAACGACAGCTTCACGCCCAGCCATTGGCGTTACGTCAATGCCCGCGACCTGGATTTCGGGTCGGGCGGGGTGATCCTGTTTCCCTTCGGCAAGCGCAACATCCTCGCCACGGCCTCAAAGGAATCGGTGGTCTATCTGCTGAATGCCGACAATCTGGGCGGCATCGACCATATGACCTCGCTCTATCAGTCGCCGCGGCTGGGCAATGACACCCAGGACTTCCAGGCCATGGGCACCTGGGGAAGCCTGGCTACCGCGCAGGACGAGAAGGGCACGCGCTGGCTCTATGTCCCGATGTGGGGACCTTTGGCCAAAGCCGGTCCCAAGTTTGCCATGAGCAATGGCGACGTACCCAGCGGTTCCATCATGGCCTTCACGGTGGAAGATCAGGCGGGCAAGCCGGTGCTGGTGCCGCAATGGACATCGCGCGATCTGAATCTGGCGTCATCGCCGATTGTGGCCAACGGCGTGGTCTATGCCCTGCAAACGGCGGAAAGCGCGGTGCAGGTGCCCAAGTCCATCTACAATCCGGATGGCAGCCGCAAGCCCTTCGACGTCAACAGCGGCGCCATCGATCGCATCATGACGCCGCATTCCACCATGACCCTGTTCGCCTTCGATGCGATGACGGGCAAGGAATTGTGGTCCAGCAAGAAAGCGATGGATGGCAACACGGTCCACTTCACCGAGCCGGTCGTGGCGCTGGGCAAGCTCTTTGCCGTGGACCATGCCGGCCATCTCTGGGCTTTTGGGCTGGGGCGCTAGAGCGAAAAACCGGGCTTGCCGGTAGTCAGAAAAACCGAGAGGCGGCCGGCAGCTTTCGCGCCGTAACCGCCTCTCACTGCCCCCTTAAACGGGACTACCGGGTCCGGACCCCAACCGGACTTCGGTTGCTGCGGCGTTTCCCCAAACCAACCGCGAGCACGGGCACTGTGCCCCAGACCGCGATGCGCGCAAACGACTTTGCAAGAGTTTACGATGGTTTGCGGGCCTATGTGGATTTTCCGCAACAATTGTTACGGGCCAGGTCCGGAGATCAGGTCTGGAAATGCTTGGACAGCTTCAAGCCCTGGCGCTGATAATTGGAGCCCAGGCCTTCACCATAACCTTCCGGGGGCGGATCAGTGAGTCGTTCGAACACCAGCCGGCCAATGATCTGGCCATGTTCCAGAATGAAGGGGACCTCGCGGGAACGCACTTCCAACACCCCGCGTGCACAAGGTGGTCTACCCGGCTCGTAACCAAAGCCGGGATCGAAGAAGCCGGCATAGTGAACGCGGAACTCGCCCACCAGCGGATTGAAGGGCACCATTTCGGCGGCGTGATCCGGTGGAATTGCGACTCGCTCGCGGGAGACCAGGATGTAGAACTCGTCCGGATCCAGCACCATGTCGCCGCGCGGATTGGCGGTGATCGGTTCCCAGAAATCGGCGGGGTCCAGCGCCCCAACCTTGTCCACATCAATCAGGCCAGTGTGCTTCTTGGCGCGGAAGCCGATGCGTTTACCAACATCGGCGCTGCCTTCCAGATCGATCGACAGGGCCAGGCCATCGTCGATATTGGGCTCGCCATCCACCAATGGTGCTTGCTCATGGAGCCGGCGCAGTGCCGTGTCGCTGAAATTGGGTGAGCCGTGGCGGATGCGAAGCTGGTTAAGACGCGAGCCCTTGCGTACCAGGACCGGAAAAGTCTGGGGACAGATTTCGGCATAGAGCGGCCCGCGATAGCCTGCCGCCACACGATCGAAGGAGGGCGCATAGTCGGTGATCAGCCGGGTGAAGACATCAATGCGGCCGGTGGAGCTTTTGGGATTGGCACCGCCAGAGATGCGGGCGGAGAACTCGGCCCGCTCCAGCAGCGGCACGATATAGACCGAGCCTGCCTCCAGCACAGCGCCGTCGGTCAGGTCCACCTCATGCATGAAGACGGTCTTGAGCTTGTCTTCGACCGTGGCGGAAGGACCGGGCAGGAAGCTCGCCCGCACCCGGTACGCGACCGGGCCCAGACGCAGGTCGATGCTGGCGGGCTGGATCTGGCCGGGCGCGAAGGGCTCCGCGGCGGTGATCTCGCGGCCTTGGTCCAGCAGGCGCTTCAGCACATGGCTGGGCAGGATGCCGGTGGAAAAGCGGCCATAGCTTTCGTCCGCCGAATGCAGGTTTTCCAGGGTCGCAGCCATCACCTGCTTATAAGGGG
>CAYQZM010000241.1:0-6367 GCA_964421935.1 uncultured Rhizobium sp.
TTGGCGCGCCCTAGGGGAGTCGAACCCCTCTTGCAAGATTGAAAATCTTGAGTCCTAACCGATAGACGAAGGGCGCTGCCGGAGGCCGGGGGTTTAGCGGCCAAGCCCCGGTTTGGCAACCAAAAATTGCCCGGAATCAGAACCCTGCCCCGATCGCACGCCCGTTAGGCGCGCGACCAATCAAACCGGACTTGCCGCATCCTCGATTTCCAGTTGAACCCGCACCCGGCCATTCCAGTCATCCTGGCGCAGCCGTCCGGCCACGTGGAGGACCCTGCCGCGGGCCCCCAGCAGGCCCTCGCCCAGGGGCGTGCCCACCGCGCGGAAGGCAATGGCGTCCAGCACCGTGGCATCGCCCCCCGCCAGCCGCAATTTCACATGCGCGCCCCCGACAATGTCGGCATAGGCCACGCGTACATCGGGCAGCACCAGCAGCGGCTCCGGATTGCCGGCGCCAAAGGGTCCCGCCGCAGCGATTTCGGCCGCCAGCGCGACATTGGCCCCGGCAGGCGAGGATACCGCATCGAGATAGAGATCGGTGGCCGCGGCCAGCGCGGGACCTGTGCCGGAAAAACTGTCGGTGATGAAACCGCTGAATCCGTCGAGTTGCCCCGCCATCAGCGAGAAGCCCGCCGCCATGGCATGGCCACCGCCATACTCGATCACCTTGGCGTCCGCGGCCGCGCGGATGATGGCGCCGACATCAATGCCGCGAATGGAGCGCGCCGAACCACGCCCCATGCCGCCTTCGAAACCGGCGACGAAGGCCGGCTTGGCGAAGCGTTCTTTCAGGCGGCCGGCGACGATACCCACCACGCCGGGATGCCAGCCCTCACCCGCCACCAGAATGAAGGGCGCATTGGATTGGGTTTCCGCCATGGCGATGGCCTGCTCGAGAATCTTTTTCTCGATCGCCTGACGTTCCTTGTTGTGCAAGTCGAGCAGTTCGGCGAATTCACCGGCCTTGGCGCCGTCGCGCGCCGTGAGCAGGTCCACGCCCAGCGACGAGCGCCCCACCCGGCCACCGGCATTGATGCGGGGACCGAAGACAAAGCCCAGGTGATAGGGTGTGAAGGGCCCGCGCGCATTGGCGACACCGGCCAGCGCCGACAGGCCCGGCCGCGACAAGGTCGAAAGCTGGCCCAGGCCGAAGCGGACAAAGGCGCGATTGACCTCTTTCAGCGGCACCACATCGCAGACCGTCGCCAAGCCGACCAAATCCATGAACAGGCGCAAGTCCGGCTCTGCCATGCCGCGGCTTTCGTAAAAGCCGCTTTGACGCAGATGACGGTTCAGCCCCACCAGGAAGAGAAACGTCACGCCCGCGGCGCAGAGATATCCCAGGTTCGAGGAGTCCTCCGGCTGATTGGGATTGATATGGGCGATGGCCGGCGGGCGCTGCTCGACCCGGTGATGGTCCAGCACCACCACATCCATGCCCAGCGCCCCGGCTTCCTCCAGCGCGGCGATGGCGGCCGAGCCGCAATCCACCGTGACCACCAGCTTCGCGCCTTCAGCGGCAAGCACGCGCATGGCCGCAGGCGACGGGCCATAGCCCTCGGTCATGCGGTCGGGGATATAGATGCGCGGGGCCGCCCCCAGCGCAGACAGAAAATCGCTGAGCAGTGCGGCGGATGTCGATCCGTCCACGTCATAGTCGCCGAACACCGCGATGCGTTCGCCGGCCTCGAGGGCGGCCGCCACGCGGGCAACCGCCAGCTCCATATCCTTAAGCACATACGGATCGGGCAGCAGGTTCTTCAGCTTAGGCGCCAGATAATCGGCCGCCTGCGCCAGGCCGATGCCGCGCAGCGCCAGCAGCCGCGCCAGCACCGGCGAGATCTCACGCAGAAGCTCGCGCTCCAGCGCCTCGTCCACCGATTTCAGCAGCCAGCGCCGGCCCGAAAAGGAACGCGCGACCCCAAAGGCCGCCGCCGCTTTCTCCAGGGGCGCCTCAAGCACCATTGTCGCGGCGATGGCGCGCCTTGATCCAGCGCACCGTGCCGGTGGAGGAGCGCATCACCACGCTTTCGGTGGTGATGAAATGGCCATGCCGATGCACGCCGCGCAGCATGGAACCATCGGTGACGCCGGTGGCGGAAAACACCACATCGCCTGATACCAGGTCATTCAGCTGGTATTTGCGGTTCAGGTCCTTGATGCCCCATTTGGCGGCGCGGGCCTTTTCATTCTCGTTGCGGAACATCAGCCGCCCCTGCATCTGGCCGCCGACGCAGCGCAGCGCCGCCGCCGCCAGCACGCCCTCGGGCGCGCCGCCGGCGCCGATATAGATGTCCACGCCTGTGGCCGGATCGGTGGTCTCGATCACGCCCGCCACATCACCGTCGGTGATCAGCTTCACCTTGGCGCCGGCTTTGCGGATCTTGGCGATCAGCTGCTCGTGCCGCGGCCGGTCCATCACCAGGGCCGTAATGTCTTGTGGGCGCACGCCCTTGGCCCTGGCGACCGCGTTGATATTGTCGCCGGGTTCGGCGTCCAGGTCGATCAGGCCCTGCTTGTAGCCGGGGCCGATCGCGATCTTGTCCATATAGGTATCGGGTGCGTTGAGCATGGTGCCCGGCTCGGCCATCGCCATCACCGCCAGCGCATTCGACATCGCCTTGGCCGTCAGGGTGGTGCCTTCCAAAGGATCGAGCGCGATATCGACCGCAAGACCGCCCTGCCCCACCTTCTCGCCAATGAACAGCATGGGCGCTTCGTCGCGTTCGCCCTCGCCGATCACGACCGTGCCGTCGATCGGCAAAACATTGAAGGCCGCGCGCATGGCTTCGACCGCAGCATGGTCGGCGTCATGCTCATTGCCCCGGCCGATCTGGGCGAAGGCGGCAATGGCCGCGGCTTCGGTCACACGCACCGCTTCCAGCGCGAAGGAACGGTCCAGGGGCTTTTCCTGGGCTGGCGGACGGGTCTCGGTCATTGGCTTCTTGGCTCGTTCTAGGTTTCAAGGGCGTTCAGCGACGCGGAGAAAAGCGCCGGAAGGAAGGGTAAGGCGCGGAACCTTCAAGATTCCATCGGAATCATGCAGGGGCGCGACCGCACCTTGTCGGAAGCGCCGATGGCCTTCAAGGCGCGCTCGACGGCGGCCTGGGCGGTCTCATGGGTGATCATGACGATAGCAACCGGCGCTCCCGGCGCCCGCACCCGCTGGATCATGCTTTCAATGGAAACACTCTCTTCCGCCAGCTTTCCGGCGATGAAAGCCAGGACGCCCGGGACGTCCAGCACCTCGAAACGCAGATACCAGGGCGAAACGGCCTGTTTGCCGTCGGCGGGTTGCAGCTTTTTCAGACCCGCGGCCGGCTGGCCAAAAACGGGGCTGGCCCAGCCGGAAGCGGCCTCGACAATGTCGGCGACGACGGCACTGGCGGTCGGGGCCTCACCCGCGCCACGGCCGGAGAAGAAGAAGGAACCCGCCTCGCCGGCATCCACCAGCACGCCATTGGCAGCGCCCGGGACATTGGCCAAAGCCGAGCGCACACGGACCATGGCAGGATGAACCTTCTGGTCGATCTTCTCATCCACCTTGCGCGCCACGCCGAGCAGCTTGATGCGGAAGCCGAACTCGGAGGCGAAAGCGATGTCGTCCGGGGTGATGTGCTCAATGCCTTCCACCGCCACCTTGCCAAGATCGGGCGCGGTGCCGAAGGCCAGCGCCGAGAGCAGAGCAAGCTTGTGCGCGGTATCGCCGCCGCCGATGTCCAGGGTGGGATCGGCTTCGGCATACCCTTTTTCCTGCGCCTCCTTCAGCACCTCGGCGAAGGAGCGGCCCGAGGCTTCCATCTCGGTCAGGATGTAGTTGCAGGTGCCGTTGAGAATGCCTTTGATCGCATCAACGCCATGGGCGATCAGATCCTCGCGCAGGACCTTGACGATCGGGATGCCGCCGGCGGCCGCGGCCTCGAACTTCAGGGTCACGCCTTTTTCTTCGGCAAGTTTGGCGAGCGCCAAACCATGCTTGGCCAGCAGCGCCTTGTTAGCCGTCACCACATGCTTGCCATTGGCCAGAGCAGTTTCGACAAGCTGGCGGGCGATACCTTCCTCGCCGCCGATCAGCTCGACCACGACATCGGCATCGCCTCTGGCCAATGCCATGGCGTCATCGGTCCAGCCGGCAAGGGTGATGCCGCGCGTCTTGTTCCTGTCGCGGGCGGAAACGGCGACAACCTGAAGCGTGCAGCCTGCGCGGCGCGACAGGTCCTCGCCCCGCGCCGCCAGCGCCTTGACCACCCCTGTCCCGACCGTGCCGAGACCGGCGATCGCGATCCTGCAAACCCCCGCCGCCATCTTCAGTTCATTTCGCCGCGGCCAGGTTCTTCTTGGCCGGCTTGTCGCCATTACGCTTTTCAGAAGGCGGGCGATTGGTGCCGGCCTGCAGGAACTTCTTCACATTGCGCGCCGCCTGGCGGATGCGGTGTTCGTTCTCCACCAGTGCCACGCGCACATAACCCTCGCCATATTCGCCAAAGCCGATGCCGGGCGACACCGCCACCTTGGCGTGGATCAGAAGGTCCTTGGCGAATTCCATCGAGCCCAGCTCGCGATACTTTTCCGGCACAGGCGCCCAGGCAAACATGGAGGCGGCCGGCGCCGGAATCTCCCAGCCCGCGGCGGCCATGCTTTTCACCAGCACGTCACGGCGCGATTTGTAGACGGCGCGAATGTCCTTCACGATGTCCTGCGATCCGTTGAGCGCGGCGGCCGCCGCCACCTGGATGGGCGTGAAGGCGCCATAATCCAGATACGACTTGATGCGCGCCAAGGCGCCGATCAGCTTTTCATTGCCGGCCGCAAAGCCCATGCGCCAGCCCGGCATGGACTAGGTCTTGGACAGCGACTGGAATTCGATGGCGATGTCCTTGGCCCCTTCCACCTGCAGGATGGAAGGCGGCGGCGTATCCTCGAAATAGATGTCGGCATAGGCCAGATCGCTCAGCACCCAGATCTCGTGCTTCTTGGCGAACTTGATGACCTCTTTGTAGAAGTCCAGATCGACCACCTGGGCCGTCGGATTGGAGGGATAGTTCACCACCAGTGCCAATGGCGAGGGCACCGAATGGCGCGTGGCCGTTCCGATCCTGGAAAGATATTCCTCAGGGCTTGTCGCGGGCACGTGACGAATGGCGGCGCCCGCGATCATGAAGCCGAAGGCGTGAATGGGATAGGCGGGATTGGGCACCAGCACCACATCGCCCGGCGCGGTGATGGCCATGGCGAGATTGGCGAAGCCTTCCTTGGAGCCCAGGGCGGCGATCACTTCGGTGTCCGGGTTCAGGTCCACCCCGAAGCGGCGCTTGTAGTAGGCGCAATGGGCCTTCCTGAGACCCTTGATGCCGCGCGAGGCCGAATAGCGATGGGCGCGCGGATCGCGTGCGGTCTCGCACAGCTTGTCCACGATATAATCGGGCGTCGCCATGTCGGGATTGCCCATCCCGAAATCGATGATGTCCTCGCCGCGGGCCCGTGCCTGCGCCTTCAGACGGTTCACTTCCTCGAAGATGTAGGGCGGCAGCCGCTTGATGCGGTAGAAATCGGTTTGCATGGCCATGGTCTTAGTGGAAATACGTTAGAGAAACGCCAAAATCAGGGATTTGCCCCCAACCGGCAATGCTTATGGCCCCCAAATGCGGCTCTTTTTGTGCAGGACTGTTATTCCAAGGTTGATAGAGCTCTCCGGCCCTTCGCTTGGGCTCAGGGCGTTCGTCGCTTTCGCAGGTCCACCGGACCTGCTCACGCGCGTTCCGCGCGCCGCTCCTCACCCCTGTAAAAAGATCTCGGCACGGCGATTGCCGGCTTCGCCTTTGGGCATGGATTCGTAATAGATCGGCTGGCTGTCGCCGACCGCTTCGATCTGCACCTGGGCTGCCGGAACCCCGGCCTTGATCAGCGCCTGAGCGACCGCATTGGCGCGGGCCTGCGACTTCTGGAAGATGACTTCCATGTGACGCTCGACCGACATGTTGCCGGTGCGGCTTGAGGCATGGCCCACCACCTTGATCGTTCCGGCGTTTCCACCCGCCTTGAAAGCCGCAGCTGCCTGGCGAACCTCGGCCAGAGCCCGCTTGGAGAGTTTTGCGCCATCGCCGGCGAAATAGATGATGGCCGCTGGCGGGACGCCTCCGTTCATGGCTGCGGCCATCCCGGCGGGCGTGCCCGGCGTTCCACCGAGATTGGCGCTGACGTCACCGGCACCACGGCCACCCCGCATGGCCACGGCGGGAACCGCCGGCTCGCTGGTGCCGGCTGAACCGGCCAGGGCCGCCGTCTGCTGGTAATGAGTCAGGATCGGCGGTGCCACCCATTTGGACAGGCCCGGGGAGAGCGCCGGCGCCGAGGACGGCTTGAACCC
>CAYQZM010000242.1:0-3756 GCA_964421935.1 uncultured Rhizobium sp.
ATAGGCCGTAAAGGTCGCGCCACCGGTCTCCGCCAGAACCTTCGTAATCGCCGCCGTCAAAGACGTCTTGCCATGGTCCACATGGCCAATCGTCCCGATGTTGCAGTGGGGCTTGTTACGCTCAAACTTCGCTTTCGCCATGACTTCTATTCCTGCCTATTCGTTCGTTCTGCTCGTTCGTCGGGCTCTCGCCCTTAATTCTCAAATCCTGGAGCGGGTGAAGGGAATCGAACCCTCGTCATCAGCTTGGAAGGCTGTTGCTCTACCATTGAGCTACACCCGCGAAGGTCCTTTCACTCGTCTGCGCCGTCCGTTGGCCGGAAGCTGGTGGGGGAGGTTGGACTCGAACCAACGAAGCTGAAAGCAGCGGATTTACAGTCCGCCCCCTTTGCCACTCGGGACACTCCCCCATGATTTTTGTACTGAAAACAGAGGGTTAAACCCTGCCACCGGCTGGCGCTACTGCTTTCCGCCCGTATGCGCGCGGACGAGCGAAAAAATACCTCCAGAAAAGGGTGTGGCTGCGGATCGCGGGTTATTGTCAATCGCTCCCCCCATGTCAAGTGACCTTAACCCGCAGAAAAGCTGGATTTTGGCCGGCCGCCCCGGGGCGGCCTTTATCGGCCTGCGCACTTCTTTATAAGCGCGGCATGCGCCCCCACCGACCGGGCCGTTCCCAACGGCCGCAAGCCCCGAAAAACCGCGGAAAAGCTGAAAAAACCGCGCCTCCCCCAGCCAGGCCGCAAAGTTCCTCGCCCGGTGCCCAGTGGCTTTACGGACTTCATGCCGTCCAGGCTGCCCTGGCCAACCCCCGCCGCAAGCTGGGCCGGGCGGTCCTGACCCCCCGGGCGATCGAGACCCTGGGATCCAAGCTCCTATCCCGGGTGCGGGTGGAAACCGCCGATCCCGGTGCCATCGATCGGCTGCTGCCGCCCGGGGCAGTGCATCAAGGGGCCGCCCTGGAAGCCTGGCCCCTCAAGTCGCGCAACCTGGACGAGATCCTGGTCGAGGTCGGCACCGGCCGCCGGGTGGTGTTGGTGCTGGACCAGCTCTCCGATCCCCACAATGTCGGGGCCATCTTGCGCAGCGCCGCCGCCTTCAACGTCACCGCCGTAATCGTGCAGGATCGCCATGCCCCACCCCAGTCCGGGGCCCTGGCCAAGGCAGCCTCCGGCGCCCTGGACCTGGTGCCATATGTCGAGGTCGTCAACATCGCGCGCGCCCTGGACGAACTGGCCGAACGCGGCTTCTGGCGCATCGCGCTGGTCGGCGATGGCGATCAGAGCCTGGCCGAGGCAGCACCGGCCGGCGACGTGGCGCTGGTGCTGGGCTCGGAAGGCGCCGGCATCCGCCGCCTGGTGCGGGAGCATTGCGAGGCCACCGCCTTCATCCCCATCGGCAAGGCGATGGAAAGCCTCAACGTCTCCAACGCGGCTGCGATTGCGCTTTATGAGCTGCGCAGGTCCTGAACCACTCGGCAGCACAATCGCCTTTTTTATCCCCGTCTGTCCGCCTACGCGGGCAAGCCCGCAGGCGAACATCTTCCCCGCCGTCCGCTTCGCTGGCGGGGGGGAGAAAGTCTGTGTTTTGCAGTGACAGCCGCGGGGAACCACCCGGTTACAGTCCGGTTATCTCCTCCAGCATTGTCTGGAGGATTTCATGCGCTCGCTGCTTCTGTGGGCCATCGGCATACCGCTGCCCATCATCATCATTCTTTGGCTGGTCACCGGTCACGCGTGACAGCGCCGGATTTCTTCTCCTGAATTTCAGTCCAGGCCAGCGAGGCGATTGTCGCCGGAATAGTCATCGATCACCACCAGCGTCCTGTAACCTTCCGCCATTCTCAGCCGGCCTTTGCGGTCGTGCATGAAATTGCCGTTGTTGCTCATGGTCTCGGTGTCGGCATTGTAGGCAAAGCGCGGCACACGTCCTTCATGGCCGCGCACCATGTGGTAAAGCAGCGCCGCATTTTCCGGCGCCAGATGTATGCAGCCGGCGCTGGCGCGGCTTCCCAGTTTCGCGATGTCCTCACCCGTCGCGGCGTGAACGGCTAGGCCCGTCTCAACCCCACGCCGCTCCCAATTGAAGAACATGGCGTGCGGCATGTCCCGGTCCCAGTTCCAGGAATGATAGGCGCGATACATGCGATCCGGATCGAATTCGTAAAATCCCTTGGGTGTGGCCGTGAAGGTGCTGCGGCCGCGCGGACTGATCTCGTCCTGTTCGCGGCCGGTGGACACCTTCCAGTCATGGATCGGCGTCAGCACACCGTCCTTGTTACGGAACACCACCATGCGCTGTGCGAGCACACCGCTATTGGCCTTGCTGACATAGAGGACCAGGTCGAAGTGCTCCACCATCTCGGGCGTAAGCTTGTCTTTCAGCCGGAATGCCGCCGCCCTGAGCCGGTCCTGCGGCGACAGCGGGGGCGGAAGGACCGGCGGCTGGCCATGCTGGAGATCGGACCTGACATCGGCCGGTGCAATGGGGTTGGGTTTTACCAGCCGGGGCTCCGCCGGCACCGGCGCCGATTCCGGTGAAAGGTCCGGCAGGACCCGAGGCAGGGGAGCATCAGGATTGGCGATCCGATTTCCCGCTTCCAGCTTGTGCCTTGCCTGCGCCTTTGCTTTCGGCGGCGCAGAAACGACGATGGGCGGCGGCGGTGCCAGGATCAGGCGGACCACCGGCTCTTTGGGGGCGGGCGCACCCAGATGGGCGACAATCGCCGCGGCCGCGACAAAGACCGCGGCTGAGGCGAGATAGGACAGGGCCAGAAGCCGGAAGGCAGACATGATGAACGTGCGTTTCGAGAACTATAGCGAACGCACAATGAACTGTCCCGTTTCGGGACGACCAGCGGTAATCCCGAAAGTGGCTAATTCCCGCCGAACCTGCCGGACTTGGCCCAGCCCCGCGGGACGATCCGGCCGGCCTGGGCCCGTTCGCCCCGCCACTCCTTCAGTTCGGACGGCGAGAACAGCCGGCCATTTTCGTCCTTGAGGCCCTCTTTCCAGGTGAAGGCCATGGCATCCACCAAGGCGCCATCCTTGTAGCGCTGCAGATAAACGCCCTGCCCGCGTCCCAATTCCGGCACTTCGTCCCTGGCGAAGATGAGCAGCTTGCGGTTTTCCCCGACCACCGCGACATGATCGCCGTCGGCGGGCCGGCAGGCCGCCGCTTCCACGCCCGGTTTCACGTTCAGCACGCGCTTGCCGTTCTTGGTCATCGCCACCGCATCGTCTTCGTTGGTGATGAAGCCATGCCCGGATGTCGCGGCGACCAGCAGCTTCCTGCCCGGCACATGCACGAACATCGTGACGATGTCGGCATCCGGCGGCAGGTCGATGAAGCTGCGAATGGCTTCGCCATTGCCGCGCCCGCCCGGCAGCTTACTGCCATCCAGGGTGAAGAAACGGCCGTCGGTCGCCAACAGCATGATCTGGTCGGTGGTCTGGGCGTGGAACCAGAAGCGGGCGCGGTCACCTTCCCGGTACTTGTCGTCCTTGGACTGTTCCTGGTGGCCTTTAAGGGCGCGCAGCCACCCTTTGGCGGAACAGACCACGGTGATGGGCTCGCGCTCGACCTGGTTGGCGCGCTCCTCGACATGTTCGGCCAAGGCGGTCATCTCGGCCACTTCCGCGGCCTTGGCGATCTGGGTGCGGCGCTTGCCAAGCGCGGTCTTCAGGCCAAAGCGGGCATCGATCGCCTTCATCTCCTCGATCAGCTTTTCGGACTTGAGCTTGTCGGACTTGAGCA
>CAYQZM010000243.1:0-8111 GCA_964421935.1 uncultured Rhizobium sp.
AGAAGACTTCGGCCTTCGCCGGCTTGCTGGGCGAGCGGGTGGCGGCGCCGGGCGTCACGGTGGTGGACGACGGCACGCTGGACGGGCGGCGCGGCTCGCTCTCCATCGATGATGAAGGCACCCCCACCTCGCGCACCGTGCTGATCGAGGACGGCATCCTCAAAGGCTATATGCAGGACCGGCAGAATGCCCGGCTGATGGGCGTGGCCCCGACCGGCAACGGGCGGCGCCAGTCTTATGCTTCGCCGGTGATGCCGCGCATGACCAACACTTACATGCTGGGCGGGACCGCGGATCCGAAGGAAATTCTCGAAAGCGTGAAGAACGGAATCTATGCGGTGAATTTCGGCGGCGGCCAGGTGGACATCACCAACGGCAAGTTCGTCTTCAGCTGCACCGAGGCCTATAGGATCGAGAACGGCAAGATCGGTCCCGCCATCAAGGGCGCCACCCTGATCGGCTCTGGACCGGAATCGCTGACGCGCGTCTCCATGATCGGCAATGACATGAAGCTGGATACGGGCGTGGGCACCTGCGGCAAGAACGGCCAAAGCGTGCCGGTGGGGGTGGGCCAGCCAACCTTGCGCCTGGACGGGTTGACGGTTGGCGGCACAGCCGCATGATTGTTTTTGCGGCCTGCGGCCGCGGGGCCGCCTGATGTCTAGATACTGGTTTCGCCAGAAGACCCTCGGCTACGGCGCCACGCCCAACACCTGGCAGGGCTGGCTGTTCATGGGCTTCGCCTGCCTTGCCGTCTTCACGGTCATCTTGTCGGCGCCGGCTATCCGCGACAACCTGCTGCGCGCGGCCTGGGTGGTGATTGGCCTTTCGACGACCGTACTGGTGACGGTGACGGTCAGCCGCCACAAGACCGAAGGCGGCTGGCGCTGGCGCAATGGGCGGGGCGACTAGTAACCTCCGCACCCTGAGTCTGTCGAAGGGTGAGGAAACGTGAATATCTTCGTCTATATGCTGCGATGTCGCGACCATTCTTACCATGTCGGCCTTACGCGTGAAGGGCTTGACCGGCGGGTTGCTGACCATCAGTCCGGACGTTATCCCGGCTATACCCATGCGCGCCGGCCAGTCGAACTGGTATGGTCCGCAGATTTCCAGTGGTTGAAAGATGCCATCGCTTGCGAGCGCCGTATCAAGGGCTGGCACCGCGAAAAGAAAGAAGCGCTCATCCGTGGCGACTATGAGGCACTGAAAGCACTGGCGCGGACCGCGAAACCTCATCCTTCGACAAGCTCAGGATGAGGACTTAGAGTTTCGGCGATGTTGATCTTCAAGATCGTGCCGCGCGCCGAATGGGAGGCGTCCAGCGGCGATTATCATGGCTCGGCACACGACCAGGCCGATGGCTTCCTGCATTTCTCCACCGCATCGCAGCTGGCCGAAACCTTGCGCCGCTATTATGCCGGCCATAATGACCTGATGTTGATCGCGGCGGACCCCGCGGCCCTGGGCGATGCGCTCAAATGGGAGTATTCGCCGTCGCGCGGCGAGGATTTCCCGCACCTCTATGCGCCGCTGTCGTGCGACGCCATGAAATGGGCGCGGCCGCTGCAGCGCAACTCCGACGGCACATTCGACCTTTCGCTATGACCGAAGCCGAATTCGCTGCGCTGGTGCTGCACAACCCGGTCAATGCGGCGATTCTGCAACGACTGCCATCGTTCGGCCTCCAGGATTGGTGGCTGGTGTCAGGCTGCCTGTTCCAGACGGTGTGGAACATCCGGACTGGACAAGATGTCCAACATGGCATTCGCGACTACGACCTCTTCTATTTTGACCCCGACATCTCCTATGACGCGGAAGACGCCGTCATCCGCCACGTCCGCAAGGCTTGCGCGGACGTCTCCGCCGCCATCGAGGTCCGCAACCAGGCGCGCGTGCATCTGTGGTATGGCGAAAAATTCGGTACGGCGTACCCACCCCTCAATCGTGCGTCGGACGGCATCGACCGTTTCCTGATGTCCTGCGCCCAGGTTGGCATCCGTGTGCGTGACAAGAGTTATGACATCTATGCGCCCGCAGGTTTCGACGATCTTGCGAACATGATCGTGCGGCCTAACCGCATGCCGAATTTCCAGGCAGAGCGTTACGATGCCAAGGCGGCGCGCTGGAAAGCGCTGTGGCCGCAATTGACGGTGCTGCCTGCCTGCTAGCGTGTAGCCTGATAGGTCCGGCTGTAGCCGTTGCGGGTGTTGGTCACCCTGATCTGGCCATCGCGCGTCACCTCGGCCTCGATGTTAAAACCCATATCCGGCGGCGCCTCGTAAGGCTTGGCAGCCACGGCATCGATCTCGGCCTGCGGCGGATTGAGATTGGCAACCAGATCCTTGTCGCCGCTCAGTTCGGGATGCCTGTAATTCTCGTGCAGCCGCCAGAAGCCTTGCAGGTCCGGCAGCGCCGACACCGCCGCGATGACGTCCGGATCGCCGCCCTTCTTGCCGCCATTGGGCATGATCGCCACATCGGGATGCATCGCCGTCAGTTGTGCGGGATTGGATGAGACCTTGGCCGAGCCATGCTGGGTGACCAGCAGCAGATTGACCTTGCCGATCCGGTCCACCGGGCAGGCCAGTTGGTATTCCACGTCCCAGGACAGATCGCCGAACTGGGCGATAGTGACCTTGCCGAAGCGCAGCAGCGAGGCGACCGAGCGGTTGTTCTCGTTCACGGCAAGCCCGCTCGCCGGCACACCGCAGTGTGCATTCGCGGCACCGCCCCCACGCAATGGCTTCGCGATCACCTGGCCGCCGCTGGCGACGATAGTGTCGGTGAGCGAGCCGATGCGGATGACGTCTCCGGCTTTCGCGACAATACGCCGGTGCCCCGCCACCGCGGCCAGATAGCGCGGATATTGCCCCGCCGGCGTATTGATCACCCGCTCCGGCGGCGTGTTGGGCGCCAGCGGATCGCCATTGGCGCCGTGGTCGATGAATATCCCGATCGGAATCTTGCGCGCCAGCGCCGCCACCCCGCCGGAATGATCGTCGTGGTAATGCGTCACCAGCACATAATCGAGCTTGCTGACGCCCAGCTTCTTCGCCGCCGCCACGATGCGGTCGGCGGCTTCCTGGGTGCCGTCGGGCGACGGCATTTCGCCAAAGCCCGCCGGCCAGCCTGCGTCAATCAGCAGAGACCTGCCTTCCGGTGTCACGAACAGCGTCGCCGCGCCGCCTTCCACATCGATGGAGACGATGCGCAGCCGCGTCTCGGCCACAGCCGGGGTGGCAAGCAACAGGGCTGTCAGAACGGCGAGCGTACGCTTCACTGCGTCTGATAGGTTTTGCTGAAGCCGTTGCGGTCGTTGGTCACGGTGATCGCGCCGTCGCGCGTCACCTCGGCGTGAATGGCATAGCCCTGGTCGGGTGGCGCGCTGAACAGCGACTTGGCCTGCGCCGCCACTGCCTCGGGCGCCGGATTGAGATTGGCGATCATGTCCTTGTCGCCGTCCCATTCGGGATGGGCGAAGTTTTCATGGCTCTGCCAGAAGCCCATCAGGCCCGGCGAAGCCTTGATCACCTTGATCGGATCCTCGTCGCCGCCCTTCTTGCCGCCCGAGCCCATCAGCGCCACGTCCGGATGCATGTCGGCAATGGAGGCCGGATTGCTGGAGATGTTGGAGCCGTGCTGGGTGACGATCAGAAGATTGACATGGCCCAGCTTGCCGGCCGGACATGACAGTTCATATTCCTTCTTCCAGGACAGATCGCCGAAAGCGGCAATCTTCACCTTGCCGAAGGTCAGCAACGACGCGACAGAGCGGGTATTCTCTTCGCCGCCATCGGCCTTGCTGCTCTTTGCTTCCGCCGTGTCGCAGGCCGGGTTGGGCGCGCCCGCGCCGGGCAGCGCCTTGGACATGACCACGCCGTTGCTGGCCACGATGGTGCCGGTCATTCCGCCCATGCGGATCACCTGCCCCGGCTTGGCGACGATGTGCTTGTGGCCTTTGATGGCCTCAAGATATTTCGGATAGAGGATGTCCGGCGCCCCGCCCGGCAACTGCGGATCATCCTTCACCCCTGGCGGCAGATGCTCTTCATTGGGACCATGATCGATGAAGGTGCCCACCGGCATGCGCTTCACCAGATCCACCACGCCGCCGACATGATCCATGTGGTAATGGGTGATGATCAGATAATCGATCTTCTTGACGCCCAGTTTCTTGGCCGCGGCCACAATGCGGTCGGCGCTGTTCTGCGCGCCGTCAGGTGACGGCAGCAGACCATAATCGCTGGGCCAGCCGGTATCGATCAGCAGCGAGCGGCCGCTGGGCGTGACGAAAAGGGTGCCGCCGCCGCCCTCCACATCCACCGAGACGATCTTCAGGGTATTGCCGGCGGCCAAGGCCGGAGTGACCAGTGCCGTGCCCAGCAGCGCGGCGGCGAAAATCCTGCCCGTCATGACGCGTTCGCCTCATAGGTCTTGTTGTAGCCGTTGCGTTCGTTGATCACGGTCACCTTGCCGCTCTTTTCGATGCGCAGGCGCAGATTATAGGCCTTGTCCTTGGACTGATCGGTGCCTTCATTGGCGATCATGTCGGCCCCCACATTGATGTCCGGCGCCACCGTAGTTGCGTGCAACTGCCAGACGTCCTGGATGCGCGGGCTGGCCTTGAGGGTTTTCATGCGGTCGGCGGCGGCGCCCTTGCGCGCAGAATTGCCGACAATGGCCACGACGGGCGCCAGCGCATTCACCGCTGCGGGACTGCCCGAAAGGGCGGTGCCGTGATGGCTGGCCAGCAACACATCCACCTTGCCGACACGGTCCACCGGGCAGAACAGATCCTTTTCGCGATCCCAGGTCAGGTCGCCGAAAGCGGCGATCCGGGCCTTGCCATAGCTGAGCACGGAAGAAGTGGAGCGGGCATTTTCCTCTCCGCCATTGCTTGCCATGCCTTCCATGCCGGCGCAGGACGGATTGTCCTCGCCAGCACCCTTCAAGGGCTTGGCAATCGGCTGCGCGTCGGCCATCACGATGGTGTCGGTCAGGCTGCCGATATGGAAGACCTGTCCCGGCTTGGCGACGATATGATGCAAATGATGGTCCTCGATCAGCTTGATGTAGTGCTGATAGCCATAGGCCGAGGAGCCGGGCGGCGGATTGTTCATGTCAATCTGCGGCGCCGTCGGATTGGGCGACGCCGTGGTCTCCCGGTTGGGCCCATGGTCGATCACGGTGCCGATCGGGATGCGGGCCAGAAGCCCCTCGAAACCGCCGATATGGTCGCTGTGATAGTGGGTGATGATCAGATAGTCGATTTTCTTCACCCCCAGTTCATGCGCCGCCGCCACGATCCGCGCCGAGCTGGGATTGTCACCCGTAAGCCGGCTCTGCTCCGGATTGCCGGTATCGATCAGCAGCGACTTGCCTTCGGGCGTGACGAACAGGGTGCCGCCGCCGCCCTCCACATCGATCGCCACCATCTGCAGGGCCGTGTCCTTTGCCACCGCCGGCCCCGCGGCCAGCAAAGCGGCAAAGGCAGCCGAGGTCGCAAGTTTGCGCAGCATGAAACGCCTCCCGAAAAATTTTCCGGACACTAGAGCTTTTACTCCGCTGCCGCTAGGCTCCGCGCCATGATCCCGATCACCGGAAAAGCACACGACCTGGGCGACGGTTTTTTCGTCACCCGCCTCTTGCCGCAGGCCACGCGGCGCAGCGTCGGCCCCTTCGTTTTCTTCGACTATTTCGGCCCGGTGGATTTCCCACCCGGCAAGGGCATCGATGTGCGGCCCCATCCCCATATCGGGCTTGCCACCATCACCTATCTGTTCGATGGCGCGCAGATGCACCGCGACACGTTAGGCTCGGTGCAGGATATCCGTCCCGGCGATGTGAACTGGATGACGGCGGGCCGCGGCATCGCCCATAGCGAGCGCACAGGGCCCGAAACGCGGGCCGCCGGCCATCGCATGCACGGTATACAGAGCTGGATCGGCCTGCCCACCGCCGACGAGGAAGCCGCGCCGGCCTTCCAGCATTTCAGCCGCGCCGAACTGCCCGAACATGAAAGCAAGGGCGTCGCCCTGCGCTTGATCGCGGGCGAGGCCTTCGGGCTCAAATCTCCGGTGAAAGTTTTTTCACCCATCTTCTATGCCGATGCCCGCTTCGCCGCCGCCGGCGCGTTGCACTACGAGGCCAAGCATCAGGAGCGCGCCTTCCTGGTGATCGAAGGCGAAGTCCAGACCGGCCCCACCGAAGTGCATGGTCCGGGCGCGATGATGGCGCTGGAAGAAGGTGAAGAGGTCACGCTCTATGCCGACGCACCGGCGCGGGTGATGCTGCTGGGCGGCGCCAGGCTTGATGGCGAGCGCCACATCTGGTGGAATTTCGTCTCGTCTTCCAAGGACCGCATCGAGCGCGCCAAGCAGGACTGGAAGGACGGCAAGTTCGGCCTGATCCCCGGCGACGACAAAGAATTCATTCCCCTTCCCGACCGCAAGTAGAACCCAAACAGGAATTCAGACCATGAAGTTCAACCGGCTGGGCCAGACAGGCCTGTTCGTCTCCGAATTGTGCTTCGGCACCTGGGGATTCTCGGGCCGCAACTATTTCGGCGGAGCCATCGGCACCCTGAGCCAAAAGGAGGCGACGGCCTTCATCGGCCGGGCGCTGGAAGCGCGCATCAATTTCATCGACACCGCCAATGTCTATTCCTTCGGCGATTCCGAACTGATGACCGGCCAGGCGCTGAAGGATCTTGGCGTCAAGCGCAGCGATGTGGTGCTGGCCACCAAGGTGTTCGGCCGCATGGGTCCCGGCCCCAATGACATGGGCGCCAGCCGCGGCCACATCCTGGACAGCGTGGCGCTCAGCCTGGAACGGCTGCAAACCGATCATATCGACCTCTATCAGATCCATCACTCCGACCCCGTTGCGCCGCTGGATGAAACCATGCGCGCGCTCGATGACCTGATCCGTCAGGGCATGGTCCGCTACATCGGCGTCTCCAACTGGGAAGCCTGGAAGATCATGAAGGCCAACGGCATCGCCGAGCGCCTGGGCCTGACGCGGATCGTCACCAATCAGGTCTATTACTCCATCGCCGGCCGCGACATCGAGCAGGAAATGGTGCCGCTGATGCAGGACCAGAATGTCGGCTGCCTGGTGTGGAGCCCGCTGGCCGGCGGCTACATGGCCGGAAAATACACGCCCGGCGAAGGCATCAAGGTCGAGCCGGGCCGCCGCGCCAATTTCGATTTCCCGCCCATCGACAAGGAAAAGGCGGACCGCACCGTGGTGGTCATGCGCGAGATCGCCAAGAAGCACGGCGTCTCGGTCGCTTGCGTGGGCCTGACCTGGGTGCGGCAGAAGCCCTTCATCACCTCCACCATCATCGGCGCCACGACGATGGAGCAGCTCAACGACAATCTGGCTTCCGTCGATTTCAGCCTGTCGGCGGAGGACATGGCGAAGCTGGACGACGTCAGCGCCGAGCGGACGCAGTATCCCTACTGGATGATCAGCCGCAACAACGCCACGCGTGTTCCCACCGGTGAGCCCGTGAAGGTCGGTGGCGCCGCGCCGAAGAACTAGCGCGGCGGCGGCGGCGGCGGGTTTCACCCGCCGAAGATCGGAACCGACCGCCTTTTTCCGGTTGCACCAAGTCGGGACAGAATTGTTCCGTAACAGGACAATCTTCCAGCAACGCGCGGTGCGAACGTGGCAATGGTGCAGCACTGCCGCGTTTCTCTGCGTCTTTTGCGTGCAACGCGATTGATTCGCTCCACAGCGCTTGGTTATCGTCGATTTACTGTGTTGTCCGCGTCGCCGCGGCATCCATGGGGGATTGATGGTCATGAAATCGCGCGCGGGTCTGGCGCACTGTCGGCGCTGCTCGCGCAGAGCCGGGACGCGATGACCAACCTGATCGGCCGGCAGATCTCCGTGATAGACGGCGATGCCGGTGTGCGCGACGTTCTCTTCGCCATGCTGGACGGCGCGGGCTTCGCCGTGCGCACCTATATGTCGGCCGGCCATTTTCTTTCCGACTACACCTCGCGCGGCGGCTGCGTCGTCGCCAACGTCCTCCTGCCCGACATGGATGGGCTGGAACTGCTGCAGCAGATCGCCCGCCAGAACCTGGACAAGCCGGTGGT
>CAYQZM010000244.1:0-3620 GCA_964421935.1 uncultured Rhizobium sp.
GGCCAAGAAATGGGCGCGATGGGGTTATCCTCCACACGGCGGTCGGCCCATATCAGGGTCATATGGGGCATAAAGCCCGACGCCACGGCAAAGCCGGCGCGCTGCGTGCGCCTGCGCAGATAGGCGCGGAAATCCGCAAGCCCAGTCATGCCTTCGCCGCGCAGTGCAAAGGGAAAACGGTCGCCGCTTCGAAAACTTCCCGTCACATCGAAGGACGCCAAACACGCCGCGCCGCGTATCTGCGTGGCAAGATCCTGTGCCCGCCAGATCGCTTCCTGCAAGGACAGATGTTCTGCCCAGGCCGCGGCCAAGGTGAGATGCAGCCTCCCGGCGTCCATCACATGTCCTTGAAGACCGTGCGCCGCGATGAGGCCTTGGCCCCTCTCGGCGATCGCAAGACGGACCTCGAAGCTAGGTTTGTTGGCGAAGAACAGGCCGACCATGATATAGAACATAACAAGAACAAAAAACCAGAGTCAAACGCGCGCACCATCGGCTAAGCACGTGGCCATGACGCCCGCCGCGCGCGTACAGATGGCCATCGAAATCCTGGAGGCGCTGGAGACCACCACCCAGCCCACCGACCGTTTTCTCAAGGCCTGGTTCCGCAGTCGCCGCTTTGCCGGCTCGGGCGACCGCCGCGCCATCGCCGAGCGGGTGTTCTCGGTGCAGCGCCATCGCGCCGCGCTGGCCCATCGCATGGACAATGATTGCCCGCGCGCCCTTATGATCGCCGCGTTGCTCGAGAGCGGTGAGGATGTCGAAGCGCTGTTCACCGGAGGGTATGGCCCAGCGCCGCTCACCGATGCGGAGCGCGCCGCCATGGCGTCAACGCCAGCTCCCGTGCCCGATTGGGTACGCGGCGAATATCCGCACTGGCTGGAAAGCGAATTCAAGCGCGCTTTCGGCGACCGGCTTGCCGCAGAGATGCAAGGCTTTATCGGCCGCGCCCCCACCGATCTGCGCGTCAACACGCTGAAGGCGACACGCGCGGAAATGTTGCGTGCCCTGCAAAAACAAGGCGTCACGGCATCGGCCACCGCTTACGCACGGCATGGCATCCGCATCGCGGGCGAAGCCGGCAACCTGTCGGAGACGGCGCTGTTCAAATCCGGCGCCTTCGAGATCCAGGACGAGGCGGCGCAGATCGCCTCAGGGCTTTGTGCGGCCATGCCGGGCATGCGCGTGCTGGATCTGGCCGCGGGCGCCGGCGGCAAATCCCTCGCCCTGGCCGCGGCCATGGAGAATAAGGGCGAGATCGTCGCCTGCGATGTCCGGGGTGAGACGCTGGTGGAACTGGAAAAACGCGCTGCCCGTGCCGGCGTGGCCATCATCAAGACCCTGCACCTGGACCATACCCAGCCATCCGGCCCCTTCGATCTGGTGCTGGTCGACGCTCCCTGCAGCGGCACCGGCACGTGGCGGCGCCAGCCGGAGCTGCGCTGGCGGCTGACGCCGGCGCGGCTGGCCGAATTGATGGCGCTGCAGGACCGGCTGCTGGACCAGGCTGCCGGCCTGGCCGCCCCTAGCGGCCGACTGGTCTACGCCACCTGCTCCATCCTGCCGGTGGAGAACCAGGACCGGGTGGCGGCCGCCCTGGCCCGCCATCCCGAGCTTGCTGCCCTGGACCTGGGGCGGGACTGGCCTGTTAACCAGCCCCCGGGCCTGGCCGGGGATTTCCGCGCCAGCCCGGCCCGGACGGGCACGGACGGCTTTTACTGCGCAGGGCTCCGCCGTGAATGACGCATGGGTGACGGGCCCCAAATGCCGTATGGTCCGGCCATGACCTTCCGCGCGATTCCTGTCCTCCTGGCCCTGGCGCTCTCGGTTTCCGCTGCCGTCGGCGCCCCGAACAAGGCCCCCGTCAAGGCTTCGCCAGCCAAGGCCGCCGCAGCCAAGGCAACGCCCGCGCCGGTCGAACCACCGGTGACGGTGGAATCCCTGCTCACCCAGTCCAAGGACGCGATCGCCAAGGGCGACACGGAACTGGCCGCGCGGCTGGCCCAGTCGGCCATCGTGCAGGACCCGGCCCGCACCGGTTCCTATGTCGCCCTGGGCGATGTCTATGCCTCGTCCGGGCAGCCCGAATATGCCCGCTCTTATTATGACGCGGCGCTGGAGATCGATCCCGCCGATGCCGCGGCGCAGAAGGCGCTGTCGGATCTCAACCGCGACCATCCGGAAGCCACGGCGCGCAATAGCAAATGAGCGTTCTGGTTCTGGATTTCGGCAGCCAGGTCACCCAGCTGATCGCGCGGCGCGTGCGCGAGGCGGGCGTTTATTGCGAGATCGTGCCCTTCAACAAGGCTGAGGAGGCGCTGGCGAAAAAGCCCCGCGCCATCATTCTCTCCGGCGGACCCTGTTCGGTGTACGAGGAAAACGCCCCGCGCGCGCCGCAGGCCGTATTCGAGATGGGCGTGCCGGTGCTGGGCATCTGCTATGGCGAGATGACCATGTCCGCACAACTGGGCGGCAAGGTCGAAGGCGGCCATAACCAGGAATTCGGCCGCGCCGATATTCATGTGAAGACCCCCTCGGCCTTGCTGGAAGGCCTGGCCGAAACGGGCAGCGAGCCGGTGTGGATGAGCCATGGCGACAAGATCACCGCCATTCCGCCCGGCTTCAAGGTGATCGCGACGTCAGAGTCCTCGCCCTACGCGGTGATTGCCGACGAGAAGCGCAAATTCTATGGCGTGCAGTTCCATCCCGAAGTGGTGCACACCCCACGCGGCGCCACCTTGCTCGCCAACTTCGTGCGCACCATCGCCGGCATCGCGCCGGAATGGAACATGCACGCCTTCCGCGAGCGCGCGGTGGAAAAGATCAGACAGCAGGTTGGCAAGGGCAAGGTGATCTGCGGGTTGTCGGGTGGCGTGGATTCTTCCGTCGCCGCGGTCCTCATCCACGAGGCGATCGGCGACCAGCTCACCTGCATCTTCGTCGATACCGGCCTGATGCGCGCCGGTGAATCGGAAGAAGTCGTCAGCCTGTTCCGCGGCCATTACAACATCCCCCTGATCCATGCCGATGCGCGCGAGTTGTTCCTGTCGCGCCTGGCCGGCGTCAGCGATCCGGAACAGAAGCGCAAGATCATCGGGGCTGCCTTCATCGATGTGTTCGACAAGGAAAGCCACAAGGTCGGCGGCGCCGAATTCCTGGCCCAGGGCACGCTTTATCCCGATGTGATCGAGAGCGTATCGGCCACCGGCGGGCCGTCGGTCACCATCAAGAGCCATCACAATGTCGGCGGGTTGCCCGACTATATGAAGCTCAAGCTGGTCGAGCCGCTGCGCGAACTGTTCAAGGACGAGGTGCGGGCGCTGGGCCGCGAGTTGGGCCTGCCGCCGGCCTTTGTCGGCCGCCATCCCTTCCCGGGGCCGGGCCTTGCCATCCGCCTGCCGGGCGAGATCACCGAAGACAAGCTGGAGATCCTGCGCAGGGCTGACACCATCTATCTGGACGAGATCCGCAAGGCCGGCCTTTACGACAAGATCTGGCAGGCCTTTGCTGTGCTGCTGCCGGTCAAGACCGTGGGCGTGATGGGCGATGCGCGCACCTATGATCACGTCTGCGCCCTGCGCGCCGTCACCTCCAGCGACGGCATGACGGCTGATTACTAT
>CAYQZM010000245.1:0-3908 GCA_964421935.1 uncultured Rhizobium sp.
CGGCGCGAGCGAAACCGGCCCGCTTAGCGACGCCCGGAACCTCGCCTGCGAGCCGCGCGCGAAAATGCCCGCGGCGCGCGCCCGCTCCTGCGCTACAATTCCCCGTAGGAGGGACGCAGAATGGCACAACTCGTCCTGGGAATCGGCACCTCGCACACCCCGATGCTGAACGCGCCGCCGACCGATTGGCCGCGCTTTATCGAACGCGACACGCAGCGCGCCAACCTGCTCGACACCGACGGCAACCCGACGACCTACGCGGCGCAGCTGGAGCGCGCGCCGGCCGATATCGGCGCGCAGATCGCGCCGCAGCGGATGGCGGCCCGGCACGCCGCGGTCGAGGCGGCGATGTCGCGGCTCGGCGACTACCTGCGCGAGGCGCGGCTCGACACGCTGATCGTCGTCGGCGACGACCAGGACGAGCTGTATCACCCCGCCAACATGCCGGGCATCCTCGTCTATTACGGCGACACGATCCGCAACATGCCGATGCCGCCGGTGGCGAACCCCACCTGGGGCTGGCGCGCCAGCGCCCGCTGGCATGAGGAAACGGCGCCGCGCGACTATCCCGTGGATGCGGCACTCGCCCGCCACCTGATCGGTGCGCTGATCGACGACGAGTTCGACCTCGCCGCGGCGGATTCCTGCCCCGACGGCGAGGGCGAAGGGCATGCGGTCGGCTTTGTCCACCGGCGGATCATGAAGGACGTGGTGCCGATCGTGCCGGTCTGCATCAACACCTACTACCCGCCCAACCAGCCGACGCCGCGCCGCTGCTACAAGCTCGGCCGGGCGATCCGCGCGGCGGTCGAGAGCTACCCGGGCGACCAGCGGGTCGGCATCATCGCCTCGGGCGGGCTGTCGCATTTTGTCGTCGACGAGGCGCTCGACCGCGGCTTTATCGACATGCTCCGGCGCAAGGACGCCGAGGCGATCCAGAACCTGCCGAAAAAGCTGCTCAACTCCGGCAGCTCGGAAATCCGCAACTGGATCTGCGTCGGCGGCGCGGTCGAGCATCTGTCGCTCGAATGGTCGCATTACGAACCGGGCTACCGCACTCCTGCGGGCACCGGCACCGGCCTCGGCTTCGCCTTCTGGTCGTAAGCGTGACCGGCTTGGACCCATTCTCCCCGCCCGTTTCCCCTGCGAAAAGCGGGGGCCCAGGGGCGAGCGGCGGGACGATGGCCCCGGGTCCCCGCTTTCGCGGGGAAGACGGCTTGATTCAATAAGGAATTTCCCATGCGCCAAAAGGACAGCGACGATCTGGTCCGCGTCGGCCCCGGCACGACGATGGGCAATCTGATGCGACAATACTGGCTGCCGGCGGCGATGTCGTCGGAGCTGAAGGCCGATGGCGAGCCGATGCGGCTGATGCTGCTGGGCGAGAGGCTGATCGCGTTTCGCGACAGCGCCGGCCGGGTCGGCGTGATGGATCACAAATGCCCGCATCGCTGCGCCTCGCTGTTTCTCGGCCGCAACGAGGAGAACGGGCTGCGCTGCGTCTATCACGGCTGGAAATTCGATGTCGACGGTCAGTGCGTCGACATGCCGAGCGTGCCGCCGGAGCGCGACTTCAAGCATCTCGTGCACGCCAAGGCCTACAAGGCGGTCGAGCGCAACGGCCTCGTCTGGGTCTATATGGGCGAGCGCAAGAGCGCCCCGCCGCTGCCGCAGATCGAAGCGACGCTGCTGCCCGAAAGCGAGGTGCAGATCCAGTTCGTGCAGCGTGAATGCAACTGGCTGCAGGCGCTGGAAGGCGATATCGACACCTGCCATTTCGGCTTTCTGCATGCCGGCGGCATCAATGCCGGCATGCTGCCGGACGACAGCATCTTCCGCTACACGGTGACCAACCGCGCACCGGACTATCATGTCGCCGATACCGATACCGGCACGATGTACGCCGCCTATCGCGACGGCGGACCGGACGAAACCTATTGGCGCTTCGCCAATTTCATGCTGCCGTTCTGGACCCAGACGCCGCAGGGCAAGTTTGCGACGCATCTGCACAACCGCGCGTGGGTCCCGATGGACGACCACCACACGATGTTCGTCAGCCTGCGGTGGAAGCACGAGCCGGCCTTTGTCACCAACGACAAGACCGGCCAGTTGATGCCCGGCTTCAGCCGCGTGTTCGACTACATTCCGAACACCACCGACTGGTTCGGCCGCTGGCGGCTCAACGGCCGGCCCGAGAACGACTGGCTGATCGACCGCGAGGCGCAGGCCACCGGCGGCAACTACACCGGCATCGCCGGCATCCACCAGCAGGACCAGGCGGTCACCGAAAGCATGGGGCCGATCACCGACCATTTGTTCGAGCATCTCGGTCCCAGCGACATGATGATCATGCGCACCCGGCGCCGCCTGCTGGCGGCGGCGCGCGCGCTCGCCCGGAAAGGCACCGTGCCGCCGGGAGTCGACGACCCCGAGATCATGTACCGGGTGCGCAGCGGCGATTTCGTCACCGAGGCCGGGCTCGACTGGCGGCAAGCCTATGGCCGGCAGATGGATGCGGCGACCCGTCCCTTGCAGCAGGCGGCGGAGTAGATGCCGCCGTCATTGCGGGTGCGGCGCCGCGGTCGTCCGCCGCGGACGGCGCCGCGGCACGAGGTGGTCACGGCGCCGCAGGCCGCCGCGCGATGACGGATTTGGTGATCGCCGAGGAGCGCCCCGACCAAGGCGAGGCGGTCGAGCTGATCCGGCAGTCGGACGCGTTCTCGATCGCCCTCTACCCGCCCGAGCACCGGTATCAGATCGATATCCCGGCGCTGCTCGCCGACAATGTGCGCTTCTTTGTCGCCCGCCGCGACGGGCGGGCGCTCGGCTGCATGGCGCTGGCCCGCACCGGACCCGGCAAGGGCGAGCTCAAGCGCTGCTTCGTGACCGAAGAGGCGCGCGGCCAGGGGGTCGGCTTCGCGCTGCTGACCGCGGCCGAGACGGCGGCGCGCGAGGAAAGGATGCGATAGCGGTCCGCCCATGCGGAAACCGTCAGCGCCGGATCGGGCGCGAGACCGCGCGCCCAGGCGCGGATGATGTCGGCCTCGCCGTCATAGGCCTCACCGGAGTTCGACCCGGACGTCCGAGAGTTCGGCGAGATGCCGTCGGACATGCTTTTCCAGAACCGTTTCCATCTGATGCGGATCGACGCGAAGCTCGTTCGCCATCAGGGCGGCGACGCGCGCGGGCCATTGCACCCACGCGTCGCGCTCGCGACGCGCCAGGCCGAAGACCGTGGCGACCGCGCGCGCCCGATCGACAAGCTCACCCTTGATCTTCGCGAGCCGGACGCTGCGCTCCTGTGCCTTGATCACCTCGTTCGCGGTGCGGGCGCGCAGGAAGGTCACGTCGCCTTCCGACTTTTCTCCGGATTCGCGGAGTGTCTTCTGAACGGTATCCAGCGCCGTGCGCGGGACCGCCTTTTCCTGACCGGGCTCCCGCGCCGACTTCTCCGCCATGGGCGCATGACGGCCGCGCTGCTGCGCCGGATCGGTGCGCGCGGCCCAGTCGCGATCGGCCTTCTCGGGATTGATCGTGCCGTCGGGTTCGAGCGTGATCCGGCCCGCGGCGATCGCCTTGCGAACGGCGTTCTCGGCGACGCCGCGATGGCGCGCATAAGCCCTGCGGGAGAGACCCATGCTGCTCCAGCGCTCCCGATATGCTCGAAATTCCAGTGACTTCGCAGTTGCTCTCCTTCGCGGGTCGAGCCTGAGTGACCCCTATCAAACGGAGGGCAATCCATGCCGAAAGTTCATCCGCCAACCGAACGCGATGCCGCGATCATCGCGAATGCGGTCCGGTTCGACATCGCGCTCTTCATTGGTCGCGGCAAGTACGCGCATGCTTCCGCGCGAACCTTGGCCGAAGCGTGGAACGATGCCGCGCCAAGCCTCGAAGCCGAACACCCC
>CAYQZM010000246.1:0-4835 GCA_964421935.1 uncultured Rhizobium sp.
ACCACCGTGGCCGCGAGATCGCGCGAGGTGATGATCTGGATCTGGTTCTGCACCGCAGCCGGGTCGATGGCGAGCGGGGTCATCACCGCGGAAAGATCGGTGATGGTGTTCTTGCGTGGATCCAGCAGCACGGTGGCCGAGCTGGAGTAAAGCGTGGGCAGGGCCAGCGCCACGAGCAGCGCGCCCAGCACCGTCGCGCCCATCACCTTCAGGATCAGGCCGCGGCGCGCATCGACGATGCGGATGAAATCGGCGAGCTGGAAACTGCGCGGTACAAAGACCGGCGGCGCCGGACGGTTGGCCGTGTAGCTGGTGAGAGACCGGTAAGGAGACATAGCGGTTACGAGCAGCCTTCCAACCTGTTGGCAACCGTGTTGGCGCCGGGGCCGCCGACCAGAAGCTCCCCCAAGCTCCAATTCTTATGGCCGCCCTCCCTGACGAATGGTTAACGGGCGGGAGTCGAAACGGCGGTTAGCCGCCAAAAATGGGCTTTTCCGTCGTTAAGGATTCCTGGCCGCTTGCCTTCAGCCGGGCATGGGCCTCCCCCGAGCCTTCCTGAATGCAGGCCCGCATCACCTCGGGGTCATCCCAGGGCACGTCGTGATAGGCGCGGGTGAGCCAGGGGCTGGCTGGATCGCGCAGCCATTCGCGGGGAAAGAGGGCGATCTGCTTCTTGTCCGTGACGGCCGGGCGGAAAGAGGCAGGAAGCCCTGCGGCTCTCAGCAGGCTGGCGGCCAGGTCCTGCTCCAGCGCCAGATGCATGGTGGGCGTCGCCCGCCAGTTCATCTCCAGCAGATGAACCTGACCGCGTCCGTCCCGGATATAGTCCAGCCCGAACAGGCCGGAGAGATTGAATGTCCGCGCTACGGTTTCGGCCGTCGCGGTCATCTGCCGGCAATCGCTGATCGCGATCACGCTGGCGGGGCTGGTCGAGGTGGTGGAGACGCGAACATCGAAATGATGGCTGGCCACCACTTTGCCCCGCCAGCAGGCGAGCGAGCTGGTGGCGGCAGCGCCGGTCACGAAAGCTTGGCCGCTGATGGGCGAAAATACCGGATAGAGCGCCTGGGTCAGGAAGTGCATGCCGCGTCCGCGCAGGACCCGCAGCAGATCGCGCAAGCGCGACTGGCGGCTAAAGCGGCGGAAACCGGCCATGGCTTCCTGCCGGCTGGCGGCAATCAACACGCCTTCGCCGCCCCAGCTATGGTCGAGCTTGAGCACCAGCGGCAAGCCCAGCTTTTCGATCGCCGATTCCAGATATTCTGGCCGGTTGATCTGCTGCGTGGGCGCGATCGCCACCCCCGCCTCGGCGGCGCGGCTGAGGAATTCCAGCCGTCCCAGCAAGGGTTCACCCTTGGCCTGTGCCACCAGCCGGGCTGCCAGATCGTCACACGGCACGATCAGATCGGGCTTGGCGGCCGCAATCGCCTGATTCAGGCAGTCCATCGGCGCGAGCGAAGAATAGAGATGAAGGCGTGAGGGATGGCGCGAGCGCGCCAGTATCGCGGTGGCCGGTGCCAAGGCCTGGACCTGCGCGCCGGCGCCGGCAAAGGCGCCCGCAAGTTGCGCCGGAAACGGCCAGCCCATGGTCGTGGCGAGAAGAATGGTGCCAGGCACGCTTGCGTCCTTGTGGGGCGCCAGAATAGTCAGCGGCCGTCAACCATCGGTGAAGATTGCGCTGTTACGCTCCCGAAGCCACAAAACCAGCGCGTCCCAGTTCGGGACGGACTGGCAGAGCGCTGGCGGGGGAAAATGGTGGAAACAGCGATCATCGGAGCGGGGCCCTATGGCCTGTCGCTCGCCGCCCATCTGGCTTCGGCCGGACGTGAATTCCGAATCTTCGGCTCGCCCCTGGCAAGCTGGCGCGCGCATATGCCCAAGGGTATGCATCTGAAGTCTGATGGCTTTGCCTCCAATATTTCTGCCCCGGATCCACGATCCACCTTGAAGTACTGGTGCACCCAGCGCCGCATTCCCTATGACGACAATCATCTGCCGGTTTCGCTTTCCACCTTCCTGAATTACTCAGCCTGGTTCCAGGAACGCTATGTGCCGATGCTGGAAGACAGCCAGGTCGTCTCCCTGGCGCGCAGCGAGCACGGCTTCAACCTGTGGCTGGAAGACGGCGAGATGGTCAAAGCCCAGCGTGTGGTGCTGGCCGTCGGCATCACCTGGTTCAAGCACAGTCCCAAAGCGCTGGCCGATCTGCCGCCGGAACTGGCTTCTCATACCTATGATCATCACGACCTGTCGCGCTTTGCCGGCCGCAAGCTTCTGGTGCTGGGCGCCGGGTCCTCGGCCGTCGATACCGCGGTGCTGGCGGGGGAAGCGGGCGCCGATGTGACCTTGCTCGCGCGCGCGCCGACCATCGAATATCACAGCATGCCCGATCCTGACGCAGTCTCATGGCTGAAAGCCATCGCCCATCCTTCCAGCGGCATCGGACCGGGCTGGCGCTCCTTCATCTGCTCCAATGCGCCGCGCCTGTTTCGCCGCATGCCGGCGCCCCTGCGGTTGCGCGCCACGCGTCGGCATCTGGGTCCGGCGCCGGGCTGGTTCATGCGCGGCAAGCTCTCGGCCGCCACCCATCTCGGCAAGACCATCGAGAGCGCGAAAGCCTATGGCAGCGGCGTGCTGCTGACGGCGCGCGGCGATGATGGCCGGATAGTACAGGTCGTGGCCGATCATGTCGTGGCCGGCACCGGCTTTCGTCCTGACCTGCGGCGCCTGCCTTTCCTGGAATCAAGCCTGCGCGAGGAAGTGGCCCAGATCGAGCACACGCCGCATCTCACCGATAATTTCGAGACGTCCGTGCCCGGCCTTTATGTGATGGGTCCTTTGGCGGCCAATGCCTTCGGTCCGCTGATGCGTTTCATGGTGGGCGCAGAATATGCCGCGCCGCGCTTGGCGGCGCATCTGAACCGCGCCCGGATGAAGGCTGTCGCGTAAGAACAGCCACTAAACCCGGCGGCCGGCGAAGCTCTGCGCCAGTGCCTCCCACAAGGGCTTCTTGCGCATCTGGGCGTCATAAGGCGTCTTGCGAAAGCGCCAGCCCATCAGCTTCAGCTTCCATTCATCGGGCGGATCGACATAGCGGTCCGATAGGCTCCAGGTCAGCACCGCCCTGGTCGCGGAAGACGCCAGCACCACATCCAGAAAGCGCCGCGCCTCATCGGCCACGGCGCGGTCGCGCGCGCTGATATCGAAGGGCCCACCGGTATCGTCCACATCCAGCTCGGTGACCAGAATCCGCAAGCCCCGCGCCTCGATTTCGCGCAGAAAGGCAGCGAGCTTGCGCTGATCCACCCGGTTGCCAAATGCGGACAAATGTCCCTGGATGCCGAGTGCGTCGATTGGCACGCGCCGCTTCAAGAGGCCGTCGAGCAGGCGCAAGGTGCGGGCGCGAAAGCGGTCATTTTCGGCGGCGCCCTGCTCGAAACCCCAATCGTTATAGACCAGCCGCACCGTCGCATCGGCCTGGCGGGCAGCATGAAAAGCCAGATCGATGTAGCCGGGCCCGAAAGCGTCCAGCCAGGGCGAGGGCCTCAACCCGTCGGCGCGCACCTCCTCGCCGGGCGGCGCCAGTGCCTCGTTGACCACATCCACCGACGCCATGGGATAGCGCTTCAGCACGGTTTGAACATGGCCGGTCAAAAGCTTTTCATCCCGGTGCGAGGTCAGCAGCGGCGGCAGCCAGGGTGGGTGGGCATAATACCAGACCAGTGTATGGCCGCGCACCGAAAGCCCGCGGTTGCGGGCAAAGGCAAACAGGCGATCCATGTCCGCAAAATCATAGCGGCCGGGCTGGGGCTGAAGCACATCGCGCTTCATTTCATATTCCGGCACCAGCTGGGCGGCGTCGCGCGTCAGGGCGGCGACGAAATCGGCATCCTTCAATTCATAGGTCGCGGCGGCACTGCCGAAGACAAGTCCGCGGGCCGCCGCCAAATCGCGCAAGGATGCCGCTTGTGCCTCGGCGGGAAGGGTCAGGGCGGAGGCCGCTCCCGCAAGGAGATGCCGGCGGCTGATCACGCCCGTTCCAGCTTGCGCAGCGGTGCTTTCTTTTGCGGCTCGCGCGGGCCTGCCCTGAGCCAGGCGATGGCACAGTCGGCCAGGAGGCGATAAACGGCGCGTCCCAGGAAGATCTGCAGGAAAACGATCACGGCCAGCGACGGCCGGTAGCAGCCGCGCAATACCGCATTGAGATAAAGCCCCAGCGCCGCCAGCGGCCTCTCATGCACGACCTGCTTGGCATAGGCCCAGCCGCGTCCGCCGTGATAGGCCCTGGCGGCGATGACAGGCCTCAGCATATCGAGCCAGAGACGCAGCTCCTCCGCGCCGCGGGCCGAAGACTGGCGCTTTGGATCAAAGCCGTCGTTCCAGACCGCGCCGGGTTCCTCCAGCATGCGGAAACGATAGCCCGCCAGGGCCAGGCGGATGGCAAAATCGGTATCCTCGGCCGCGCGCAATTTTTCGTGGAATCGTATTTCGCGAGCCACGTCACGTGGCGCGACCAGGGTGATCATCGGCGTGAAGCCACGATCGCAGAGAAGATAGGTTGCCATATCCTCGCGCGGGCCGCAGCCGCGCGGCGGTTTCAGGAAGACGCGCTTACCGCCGCGATCTACCCGCACCCGGGCGTAACCGATGAAGTTACGGGTGCCGGCCAGCAAGCTGTACATGCTGGCCAGATGATGCGGCAGGAAGACGTCGTCGGAGTCCAGGAAGGCCACGAACGGTCCCCGCGCCTCGTCAATCCCGCGATTGCGCGCCGCGCCACCGCCGCCATTGGCTTGGCGGACATAGCGGATGCGGTCGTCTGCAAAAGCATCCAC
>CAYQZM010000247.1:0-46352 GCA_964421935.1 uncultured Rhizobium sp.
ATGGACTGGTTTGCGGTGCTGACCGCGATATTGTTCTCGCCGGGAAGGATTTCGTGCAGCCGGATCTTGAAGTTCTCCAGGTCCGCCGAAACCAGAACGTCGGAGGTGTAAATCACCTTCTTGCCGGTGCCATAGACCGTAAGCGTGGTGCTGCCCATGCCCTTGCCCACCAGATAAATCGAGTGCGGGTTGAGCGGCATGATGTCGGCGATCTTGGGATCACCAACCATGACGTCGGAATAGCTCGAGGGCAGTTCCACAAGCCGCGATTTGCCCAGGGCGACGGACAGGGCCGGCTCCGCGCCGGCCTGGGCCATGCCCGGACGCGCATCGCCCAGAAGCGCGAGGGCGATGGCGAGCACCGCGGCCCCATATCTCCATCTCAAGCGGGATTGTGCTGTTTTCATGGTGCGCGCTCCCCAGCCGGCGCTTTTGTGGCAGCACGGGTCAGCCCATCTGCCACGGACATTGAAAAACGCTGCGCCTCGGTCCCGCGCACGACCCGAACGGTCACGCCCTGGTGTACCGCGGCGGGAGCGGGGTGCGGGGCCGGGCCAAGATCGCTGATCGCCATGCTTTTGCGGACCAGCGGCGCGCCATCGGCGACATGACGCAGGGTAAGCGATACGGTCCCGATCGCCTGGGCCAGTGAAATCGCCGTCGCCTGGTCCGGCGACACTTCCACCGTAATCGCGCGGCTGACAACCGGCTTGTCGGCCTGGTCATTGGCGGACTGGTCCACCCCCAACACGCGCACATTCTCGGCCAGAACCTGGGTCACGGTATTGACGGTGTTGGGGCCGCCGGCCATGGCGCGCGTGAGCAAGACATCCACCCGGTCGCCCGGCAGAACGAAACCACCCACACCGGTCACATCGGTAGAGCGCAGGCTGACGGCGCGCATGCCATCCGCGATAGTGCCGGAAAGATTGAGCTTGCCGCCGGGGCCGCTGACATTCGGCGCCAGGACAGGCTCATTGGCGGCAAGGGCGTGCAGCGCCAGTCGCTGATGATCCTTGTCTCCGGTCAACTCGGCGACACTGTGAAACGCCGTTGCCGGCACGGCATCGGCGGGGAAGCTTGCCACCTTGAGAAAGGCGGGTTGAAGCACCACGCCGCGGTCAAGAGGCTGTGCCGCCACCACCACCGGCACCAGGCCGGTTGGCGCAGACACGACGGTACGCTGGGTCGCCGCACCGATATAGGATCGTGTCAGAGCGACAGCGATGATGCCGAGCAGAATGGCGACCGCCAGGGTCGCGATGGTACGGATCGAGATTGACACACGTCGCTCCTTCGAAAAGCGAGTTGCGGCAAAATTTCGTGTTGATGTCTTTGCACCAGAGTGAACATCTGGCCGCCAGCGGGACAGTGTGGCGCGGACCCGTGTCCGCGCCACGCCTGTTCTTAGTTACCGCCGCTACCGCCAGCAGGGGCGTTGGCAGTGATCGTGATGTAGCTCGCCGCGTTGCTGATCGACGAAGAGATCGCCGTGCCAAGAACGCCGACCGCGGCGGCAATGCCAACGGCGACGATGGCCAGGATCAGCGCATACTCGGCCGCTGCCGCGCCGGATTCGTCCTTGAAATAGGTGACAATGTGCTTGGACATGAAAACCACCCCATTTTTGTAGTTCAAACTGAGCATCCGCCCCTTCGAAAGACGACTGTCAGTACAGAAACGCACTACGCGAACTGTATTCAAATGATGTGGATAGTTTTCATTTTTTGTAAAGCTAAACTGGGCGCATAGTTAATCGTAAGCCATAAGCGAACACGAAGCGCGCCGATATCCGCCATTGTTATGATTAATGCTGGTGGCCGCTGTTCAGCGTGGAACTTATTTGCCGGCGCGGAAATTGGGTTCCGCTGACATTGAAACCCGGAATAGACGCCACGCACCGCGCGGACGTGGAACGATCGTGAGAGATCCCGCCGCCATCGCCACGGTTGTCACAGACGCCAGCGCCAACATCACAAGCGGAAGTGCCTGGGTGAAGAATGCGCCGGGAGCATTTCCCACCAGCAGCATGAAAGGTGTGAATGGCGGCAGCCACACCAGCCAGGACAGAACTGCCGAAGCCTGGCTCATGCGCGCCAGCGCCGCAAGAAATCCCAGCAGCAGGAGAATGAACAGCGGCCGCGCCAGATTCTGCGCGGACGCGCTATCCTGCGCCAACGATCCCAGCAGCACGGTGAGCGCGCCGTAGAACGCAAAGGCGCAAACATAGATCGCAATATCGCCGGCCAGCATCACCGGGTCCGAAAGGATCGCGGCGACTTCCACCAGGGGACCGGTATGCACGCCCAGTGAAAACAGCGCGGCGGTACAGCCCCAACTGACAAGGACCAGCAGCGACACCGCGCCGACGCCCAGGATTTTTCCCGCCACGACTTCCCATCCTTCCGCCGATGCCAGCAGGCTTTCCAGCGCGCGATTGGCACGCTCCCGCACCACAGCCTGAAGCAGCATCCCCAGCGACCCCGTCAATGTCAGCCACAGGGCCGTCATGGTGATCAGCTGCGCCTGTCTTTTGCCGTCCATGCCGCTTGCCGCCGACGCCGCGCTGGCGCGCACCGCAAGCGGAAGCGCTGGCGCGCCGCGGCGCGCGGCATCGCGCTCCAGCACCACGCTCACCAGGGCGCGCCCCGTATTGGAGAGCGGAAAGCCGGGTGCGAAATCAAGATCGATATGATTGCGGGACGGGAACGACAGATGCAGCCGGGCGCCGCCGGCGGCAAAAAGAAAACGCCTTCCTTCAAGCTGGCCGGCCTGCTGCAGGGCCGACTGCGTCGTCCGGTTCAGCATGGTGTCGCCGCCGGCGATGGTCACCACAGCCGGCGCATCCACGGGCACGAAGACGAGCGCGACCACGCCGGCCAGCGGCGCCAGGGCAAGCGACAGCCAGAAACTCAGCGTCACCACATAGGTGCGGAATTCACGTTCGGCAATGAGCAGAACAGGCGAGATCATGCCGAGACCTTTCGGACCCGGCAGCGCGGGCCCGCTCATCATGGCCCGGCATGGTAAAAATTCCCTTAGGAACGGCTCTTAACCGAACATTCTGTCCCACGTTGAGCCATCCGAAGCTTTACGCCAGGCTTGCCGCATGGGGGGCGCAGACTTGGCGACATCGTCGGCAGCGTGGGGCGCACCATGGCTGACGCCACAACGGGTGGAGCGCTGGTCCTGGCTTTTCCTGGGCGGCTACCTGGTTTTCTTCGCCGCCCTGGTTGGCACGGCGCATGGCCTGAGCGATCTGGCCGGGCGGCCGCTGGGCGCGGATTTCTCCAGCTTCTATTGCGCCGGAACGCTGGCGCGGTTGGGCCAGTCCCCCTACGACCAGGCCCTGCTGTACCAGACGCAACAATCGCTTTTCGGCGCCGCCACACCCTATTTCGGCTTCTCGTATCCGCCGATATTCCTTCTGTTGCTCGCGCCGCTTTCGTTGCTGCCCTATCCGCTTGCCCTTCTGGCATGGCAGGCCGGGACATTGACCCTTTATGGCTTCGCGATGATGCGCCTGCGGCGCACGCTGACGCCCCGCCTGCCTGCCCGCACCTTCCTGCCGGCCAGCCTGGCTTTCACCGCAGTGTTCGTCAGCCTGAGCAACGGCCAGAACGGGCTCCTGAGTGCCGCCCTGATCGCCTTCGCATTTTCATCTCTGGATGCGCAGCCCATCCTGGCCGGCATCTCGATCGGGCTTATGGCTTTCAAGCCGCAGCTCGCCCTTCTGATCCCCTTCGCCCTCGCCGCGTCCGGCCGCTGGCGCGCCTTTCTGGCGGCGGCGCTGACCGCACTTGCCCTTTGCACGCTTTGTACGGCCCTGCTCGGCCCGGATGTGTGGAAACAATTCATCGCTGCCGGCAGCTATTCCCGCGAAGCGATCCTGGACCAGGGCCGGGTGGGTTATTACAAGATGGTCAGCACATTCTCGGCGCTGCGCCTTGTGGGAGTGCCGCTTGCCGCGGCTTACGGTGCGCAGGGGCTGAGCACCCTGGCCGCCCTTTTCGCCACGATGCTGATCTGGAGGAAAAAGGCCGACTTCCGGCTTCAATGCGCCATGCTGTGCATGGCGGCCTTTTTCGCAACGCCTTTCGCACTTGACTATGACATGGCGATCCTGGCCTCGGCGCTTGCGCTTCTGGCCGCTTACGGCATGGACAGGGGGTTCAGCCCGCACTGTGCCGCGGCCTTGGCACTCCTCTGGATCGCACCGTTCCTGTCGCGCGCCGCGGGCCTGCTTCACATGCCGGTTGCGCTTGTTCTGGCAGCATGTCTCGGCGCCTGGATCTGGAGTCTTGCGTATAATTTCCGGCCAGCGAGTAACGACCGTGCGCTCCAGATGCGGCCCAAACCTTAACGGCGTCTCATTAACAACGTTCGCACCGGATCGTTGTCCATCATGCTGGCCATGCTAGGTCTGCCGGGATGACCCTGGCGAGCAACGAAGCCGCGACCGCCATCCCCGCGCGGTGGTCCCGCCCGAAAATCGGGCGCGACCGCCATGCGATCATTCTGGTGGCTGCCATGGTGGTGGTGGCTTCGGCATGGAATGCGTCGGTCGGATTGTCATGGTCAATGCCGCTGGCGCCCAAGTTGGCCATTCCGGCCGCATGCCTGCTCTACGCCCTGTACTACCGCATATTTCGGCCGAGGGAATTTCACATCCCGGATTTCATGCTCTACGCGGCCTTGTGGATACTGCTCGCGCTTTTTGGCGCGAAGATGACCTATCTTGCGGCAACGTTGAACTTTCCGGAGCAGGACCGGCTGCTGCAATCCATCGACAGTGCATTGGGCTTTCAATGGCTGGCATGGCACGACTGGATCGCCCGCCATCCTTGGCTGCACCAAAGCCTGCGAGCGTCCTATGAGAGCCTTGGCTGGCAGACCTTCCTTTCCATACCGCTGCTGTCGTTTCTGGGGCCACGCGGCCGAAATGCCGAATTCCTGGCAACGGGCCTGATCGGCCTGGTCATCACGACTATTATCGCAGCATTCATTCCGGCGACTGGTCCGTCATTTGTTCCGGGCGCGCATTCGGAATTGGACAAGGTTCTCACTGCCCTCCACAGCCGATCCCACGTGCCATTGCCCTATATGGGGATCGTGACCTTCCCGTCTTATCACACCGTGCTGGCGATACTGTTCGTGTATGCACATCGCGGGATTAGGTGGACATTTCCCTTCTTCGCCCTGCTTAACTTTTTCATGCTCCTTTCAACACCGACCTTCGGCAATCATTATCTTGTCGACATGCTGGGCGGCACGGGCGTCGCCGTTGTCACCATCGCGCTGGTGCGCTGGCAGCGGGAGGTCCTGACGGGCGTACCCGTCAAGGCGGGCCCGCTTGTTCCGCCATATTGAATGCATGCCCTATTGCAGCGATGTCGCCATCTTCGGGCGGTCCCCGTCTTGGCCGACGATCTGATCGGGCGGCCCTGATCCGCTTGCAAGGTGCCCTGCCACACGAGACAGCCGGATGCTGGGTCTTTCGATCGTGATCCAGAGGCCCCAGCCGACCAGCAGCGATACAGGAATTGCCAAGGCGGAACCCCAGGCGCCGAACACCGCCATGATCGCCGTGATGACCAGAAGGTGCGACAGATAGAGGCTGTAACTGATCTTCCCCAGCCATTGCGGGATCACCGATTCAAGAAAGCTGTTGCGGAAATCGGCGCGCGACAGAAAGGCGCCGGCGATAAAAATGAACGGCACCAGCGCGAAATGCGTCACCTGAAAGACCAGCCCGCACGTCAACATCGCCAGTACCGCGCGCATCAGACCGCCGGTTCCGGCCCAGACAACCAAGGGCATCAGCGGCATCATCCAGGCCTCCAGGATCAGCGACCACATGGGCGGATCCGCCGAGGCCGGATCGACGGGGCTGACATAACGCAGCCAGAACAGATCAAGCCACACGAACGGGCTATGGTTGATTGCACAGCCCATGAGAAGGCACAGGACATAGACGGGCCACAGCCGGATAGCGCGCCGCAAGAGGAACGGAAAAAACCGGCCGTTCCACCCGCGCGTGAGAACATAGCCCGAGATCAAAAAGAAAATGGCGACGGCGATCTGGCTGGGCCAGTACAGATCGTCGATCCCGATCTTGCGCAGCGCATGGCCGATCATGACGACTGCGGCCAGCAGGCCGCGCAAGCCATCCAGCGCGGTTACCCGCGAAGTTGCGTTGCCGGTAATCTTCTCGCCGTTCGCCGGGGGAACCTCCACATCGGCCTGGGCATCACCGTCCGTTGGCAGGTCCATTGTCCCAACCCGGTCGACAGGGCTCACGCTGCCCTGCTCTGGGGAATATGGGTCTCTGCAAGCTGCCAGAAAGCGCCTTCCAGGCCGGCCTCGATCGGCTGGAAATTGAAGATCGGTACGCCCTGGTCGGCGAGCGCGCGAACCAGGGGGGGATGGGTGACATGGCGGGGCAGCAGCACCCGCCAGCGGCTGGCATCTCCCATGCCGGCGGCGAGCGGAACAATTTTTCCGCCCACGGCGCGGGCGGCGTTGGCGAGGCCCGCGCCATCCGATGTCACCACCGCGCCATGCGGGGCCAGCGCCGCAGCATCCGGTAGCGTGCCTTCGAAGACGGTGCGGCCGGAAGACAGCATCACGACCCGGTCGCATACGGTCTCGGCCGCAGCCATGGAGTGGGTGGAGAACAACACCGCGCCGCCGCGGCCGCGAAATTCCGTCAGCATGGCCAGCATGTCGGCCTGCGCCACGGGATCGAGTCCCGACAGAGGTTCGTCCAGCACCAGCAGTTTGGGGTCGTTCACCAGGGCGCACAGGACCTGAACGCGCTGAGCATTGCCCTTGGACAGGGATCCGATGCGGTCGTAAGCGCGAGCGCCCAAGCCAATGCGCGCCAGAAGGCGATCGGCCGATTCCCATGCATCGCGCCTGCTCATGCCCTTCAGGCGGCCATAAAAGGCGATGGCATCGCGCGCGCGGTCGCGAGGAAACAACCCGCGCTCCTCAGGCAGAAAACCGATCCGGTTGCGCGCAGCGCGGGAGGAAGCACCGCCAAACAGAAAAATCTCGCCCGCGTCCGGGCGCAGCAGGCCCAGGATGCAGCGCAGCGTCGTGCTCTTGCCCGCACCGTTGACACCGATAAAGCCTGTGATCGAGCCGGCGGGCACCGACAGGGACACACCCGAAACACCGCCCGCGCCGGCATAACGTTTGATCAAGCCGCAGACCTTGAGAAGATGGACGGTCATGGCGCGCACTAAAGCAGAAGCGGGTTTAGGTCCTGTTAACATCATTTTTGGGCCCGGCCCGGCAAGGACTTAGCCCTGCGCTGCAAAGCAGCTCGAGGCCGTGAGTGGAATGGAAAACGAGGCCAGCACGGCGTTCAAGGGATAGGTCACCGTGCCTGTCACCTTGGTACCGTGGCAATTGGCCGATACGGGAACAGAAAATGTCGGACTGAGGCTTGCGAAGCCGAAACTGGACGCAGCCTGTGAGGTCGCGGTGCAGGTACCGATTGCCCCGCAGCGCGCCGCGCCGTCAACGGCGAACTGCAGCCGCGCGTCCATATAGACGAGAATGCACAAATTAATCGCCCCGATCGTCAAGGCGCCCAGCAAAGGCACGACAATGGCGAACTCCACGGCGCTGGCACCACGGCGATCCTGCCAGAAGCGGGCAAGGCGTTGGCGCATCAGCCGAGCCTCGACCAGCCGGTCTGGGTGAGTGTCGTGGGCAACAGGGTCGTAACCGACAAGCCGGCGAACAGGGGCGTGTAGGTATAGGTGACGGTGACCCGGATATAATCGCCTGGAAGTTTCGTGCCAGCAGACCACACCTTTCCGGCCGCCGCTGTGAAATCGGAGCACGTCTTGCCGGTCCCGAGGTTTGGAGCCGTACCGGGCGTGCCGGATGTGCCCACCATCTGCAAGGTGCCGTCTGTAAGCGTGCAATAATACGCTTCGATCACCGGCGAGGATGCCGCCAGTGTGACCGAGGTGCCCAGTGAGGTGTTCTGGATGAAATTGGTCACGGTCGCGGCTGTCAGGCCGCACTTGGTAACCGCGGGCAAATTCGCGGTATTGCACGAACTGCGCACCTGATCGGCGCCGGTGAGCGCGGCATTCTGCACCTGCATACGCGTATAGGCATAGGTGCCCAGGTCGAAGACATTCAGCAACGGCACGACCAGGATCGGCAACACCAGGGCCAGCTCGGCCGCCGCCGCGCCGCCGGTGCCCAGGCCATAACCCAGCAATCTCCTGCGCAGCGGAGCCAGATAGCCTCTCATTGCACGAGCGCCACGACAGTGCCCGGTATGCCCGGCAAGGTCGTGCCGGACGTCCCACAGCCATTATGATCCACGATGTAGCCGGTTCCCTTTATGACGATGGTATTCACCACCAGTCCGAAACAGGACCCCTTGCCGTCCTTGTTGACCGCCCCCGTCAGGGTAAGGTCTGACACAGGCAGATAGACCATTCCCCCGATATTCCAGGTCGGGCTGTTGCCGGCGTCGCTGATCGTTTGCTTGGGCAATGACGGGTCTTGCCATACGGCAACGCCCTTCCAGTCGCCGGAGCTGGGCGAGGAGATGTTCAGGCTGCCTCCGCCGGTAGGATAATAGGCCGGTGTAAGGCCCGCGACTTTGGATCCGGTGAAGATGACGGTGACGCCACTGCCGCCCAAGCTCGCGCCACTGGGGATATCGAGCGTTCCGTTGAAAATCACCAGAACAGTGCCGGAGGCGAGTGACACCGTGGAAGGGCTGTAGTTAATCTTTCCCTTCTTCCCGGGCGTGGCATCGTAAAGCTGCACGTCACCGCAGAATTTCTGCACGCCCCCGCCTGTATAGCTGCTCGACAGCAGATTGGACGCAATGCCTCCCGATTCCTGCGGGTAGCTGCCGCCACAGTCATCGGACGGAAGATTGGACGCCCGCCCTGCATCCAGCGTATCGGTGAATGCTGTGGCATAATTGGAGTGCGCACTGCCGGGACTGCCGCTGGCGGTGCAATTGGCATCGGCGCTGTAATAGGCGTAGACCGAATCCGCCCCCAGGCCGTTGCCCTTGCAGCTCTCATCGCCATTCGAGCCTATGCTGCATCCCGACATGTCGGCCTTCGGTGTGCCAGCCGTCTGAATGCCCGTGTCGACGGTGCCGCCCAATGCCAGCAGGCAGAAGCTCGCTCCCCCGCCCTGGCCACTGGCAATCGCCTTGGCGGAAATGGTCTGGGCGCGGCCGCCCGCCAAGGTCGTGTCACCGGCATAGCCCAGAATGCCCGTGAGCATGACAGGCACGACCTTGCTGATGGTGACTTGATAGCAGGTGCCGCTGCCACTTGGGCAGGTCACGGTTATCGGCGTCACGGTGACATTGCTGGCACCCGTGACCAAGCCGTACTGGGCAGCGACGGCGTTAGCTTCGCGCTGATAACCCGCGAGCGCAGGAGTGCCGCTATCGTTGGTTGTATCCGCGTTCCAGGCCGCGGCGATGGCCGCGGAGTCTGCAGCGTTCTGCAATGTGCGATTGACGGTGTACCAGGACGATACTTCACCGGCGACGGCAAGCGCGCCAACCAACGGCACGATTAGCAGCGCGACCATGACGCTGACATTGCCGCGCTGGCTCCGCGGAAAACTGCGCAGGAATTTCCCCGCGCGCGCTTGAAATAATTGAACTCCGCCCACTGGCGTGCCCCATCTGCCAACGCCATCTTTTATATTAAATGATTGCCAGCTTTTCTCAACGCCGGCGCGTTCGCGCAGGCGGACGCAAGCGAAACATAGTTAATGCCGGAGCGTAATCTCCGGCCCCGGAGACAAAATCCGCGTCCGGAGCGCCAGCCAGCCGACCACCAACAATGCCGCAATGGCCAAAGCCAGGTCGGACCAGATGAGCTGCGGCGTGTCCTGGGTGAAAAACCCCGGGCTGCCTTTGAACACGTCAGAGGCCGACACCAAGATAATGGCACCGAAGTAGTTGTTGACCAGATGGAGACCGCTGGTTAGCGCAATGCCGCCTGTACGGATCGCAATCAGCGAACAGACAATGCCAAAGACGACGGCATTGATAGCCTGCACGGTGCCATTGGCGAGGTGCATGGAGCCGAACAAAAGCCCACTCGCGATGGCGGCGGGCACGGGCTTTCCGGTGGCAAGCAGAAACGCCTGGGTCAGATAGCCCCGAAAAATGAACTCTTCGGAAAAGGTCTGAATCCCGAGAGCGATAAAGGCCCAAAAAGCCACAAAGATCGTCGCAGTATCGGCCTTCACTGAGAAGCCGTGCGGCGCAATTGCGACATCAATCAGTGCAAGAAACAATTGCACGGCGAACCATACCGCGGCACCGCCAAAATAAACCGACCATCGCCTGCGCCCGACAATGTCCGAAAACCGCTTGCCCTGAATCAGGTAAGCGGCCGCCGCAAGCCCAATCGCAAGAGCGCCAAACGTGACAGCAACGCCCGAGAAAAAAACCGCCCCCCTCTCTGGCCGTTGCAGGGCCGCCGCGAAATCAGGTGGCAGCACGTGAAGCAGCATCAGCGTCCCCAGCGGCACAAGCAGGATCAGACCCGCCATCGGGACAGCAAGAACGAGTGTCAAAAGATACCGCCACCAGACGATACGACCGCGGCGGGCAAATTCCAGGTAATCGATCATGAACGGCCTTGAAGCAGTGCGGCCGATGTAAAGCTGTCGCCTAACACTGAAGATACCCCCGTGAGACGTGCAGGATCAGCATGACGAGGATGACAGGCGTGGCGCGCGCCAGGATATTCACTCTTGGGGCAGCGAAGAGGAGTGCGGGTCCCCAAAGCCGTTGCGATCCGCCAAAGACATCTCGATCGGCTCCGATGTCTTCAGTAGGCATTTTTCGTGTTCAGCAGGGCGAACGGCGTCAATGCCAGAATCTTGATGTCCAGGACCAGCGACCAGTTCTCGATATACTCCAGGTCGCAATCGACGCGACGCTGGATTTTTTCCCAAGTGTCGGTTTCGCCGCGCCAGCCGTTGATCTGGGCCCAGCCTGTGATGCCGGGCTTGACCTTGTGACGGGCGAAGTAGCCGTCGACCACCTCATCATAAAGGGTGTTGGCGGCCTTGGCCTCGAGTGCGTGCGGGCGGGGACCGACCAGCGAGAGTGAGCCGGCAAGGACGTTGAACAACTGTGGCAGTTCGTCGAGCGAGGCCTTGCGGATGATACGGCCGACAGGCGTCACGCGCGGATCGTCCTTGGTCACCAATTTCGCGGCGCGTGCGTCGCTTTGGTCGACATACATCGAGCGGAACTTGTAAACTTCTATCAACTCGTTGTTGAACCCGTAGCGCTTCTGGCGAAACAGGACTGGCCCGCGGGAGCTGGCCCGGACCGCCACAGCCACACCGAGGAAGACCGGTGACAGGCAGATGATCGCGATCAGGGCCACCGTCCGGTCGAACAGCGACTTGAAAATCAAGTCCCAATCGGCCAGCGGGCGGTCGAAAAGATCCAGCACCGGAACCTTGCCCAGGTAGGAATAGGCGCGCGGACGCAAGCGCAGCTTGGTGGCGTGGGCCGACAGGCGGATATCGATCGGCAGCACCCACAATTTTGCCAGCATTTGCAGGATGCGCGCTTCGGCCGTGATCGGCATGGTGAAAACGATGAGATCGATGCGCTCGCGACGGGCATAGTCTACCAGATCGCTGACGTTCCCCAGCTTGGGATAGCCCGCCACCGATTCCGCCGATCGGTCGTCGTTGCGGTCGTCGAAAACGCCGACGATCTGAATATCGCCCTCGTTGGAAGCTTCGAGCGCTTCAATCAGCGCCTCGCTGGCCGCGCCGCCGCCGACGATGGCGGTCCTGCGGGTGAAGGCGCCCTGAGCGATCCTGGCGCGGACAAAGGCGAGAAGAAGAACCAGGCGGCAGGGCAGAAGAGAGCCGATGCCGAACAGGTATAGTGTCGTCAGCCAAGCAAAAGCGTCATCGCTGTCCATCTTGGCGAGCTTTACCGCGCAGTCGAACAAAACGATGCTGAGCGACCAGGTAGCGAGCAGCTTGGTTGTGGTCTTCCATATGCTTTTCAGGGTCGCCACCTGATAGGCACGACAGGTCTGCAGCATGCCCACTGCCAGGACGGCGATTAGTACGCTGCCAATGACGTCGAGCGCGTCAATACCATGCTCTTGCAGACTTCGGGCAAACAGCGACAGGACGACGATCAGCACAAACTCCACCGTGCGCGCGCTGTCCGACAGCACCGTTGAGGATAGCGGCGGCTTGGTGCGGGCGATGGACTCAAGGCGTGTTGGCGCGGCGGCTTCTGAGGCCGGCGGCGCAATGCCGCCCCCGGCCGGGCCGGCGGATCGGAGCAACTCTCGAAAATCGATGGCGCTCATTCCGGGTGCTATTAGTGATTCCTCAACCAAATCGACAGTGCCACGGATAGATCACGAAAAACTTAATGGCTTGTCAAAAGGCCGGAAACCCCGGATAGGCCATCGATCATGCCAGATCGACCGCGATCACCTCATGCACCGATATGCGTGGCAGCTCGACGACCAAACGGCCCGCCTCGCTGCGGGTGGTTGCAGTGGTGCCCGCCTCCAAGAGGCGCACTGTCTTTGGCACACGCCCGGATGGCAGTTCCAGGCTGACGCTATAAGGACCCATCGGCAGGATCTCGCGCATATAGCCCTTCATGGCCATCGGGTTGGTCAGATTGACCAGATGCGCAGTCACGGAATTGGCTTGCCGCCAATAGCTGACATCGACCATGCCAGGTCCCTTCACCGTCATGGGCTGTTCCGCAGCGGCCGCCCAAAGCACCGCATTGCGCAACAGCGCCAGGTGATCCTGATTGGAGGTTTCCCAGAAGCAGCGGTCCAGGTCGAAAGGGAAATACACCACTCGGCCCTTGCCGACATTGCGCAGATAGACCATCGGCGTATCGGTTTGCCAGACATTGGTGAAGACCCGTTCCATCGGCAGGTCGGGATAGCTGGGAACCAGCGTGAGAGGCGCAGATACAGCACCGTGCGGTCTCACATGCACCAGCTTGGTGCCGGCCATGATCCGCGGGGCATCGTCAAAGCCCGCCGTCAGGGGGTGCGGCCCATGCACCGTGAGATAGGAATTCTGCACGCGCTGATCCGTCTTGCCGGCATAGTCGCAACCGAACAGGTCGGCCAGTGCGAAATTGGCGCGCGGCTTTCCCCACTCGTCATAGAGCGAGGTTTCGTGCGTCGCGACGATGGCGCCGCCCTTTTCGACATAGTCACGCAATTGCGCGCATTGCTTGTCCGACAGCGCGGCCACATTGGGCAGCACCAGTACCCGATAGCGCTCGACATAGCCGGGCTCGAGCTGGCGCTCGTCGGCCAGATTGAAGGGAATGCGCGATTCCACCATCGCCTGATAGAAACCACGTACATAGTCGCCATTGCCCGCCCGTGGCTGGGCGGTCTGCGGAACCACCTCGCGATTGCCGGATGCCTGCGCCGACGGCGGCACATAATAGGTGCCGGTCTGGTCCGACTGCACCATCGCTACGCGGGCCAAATTCTCCGTGTGGCGGAAATAGTTTTCGTTCCGGGCATGCCAGGAATAGGCCTGTTCCACCACCGGCACCCAGCGCTTGTCGAAGACTTCCGCCTTGAATTTGGTCATCCAGGGCCGGAAACCATGGGCCAGACCATCATGGATGTAGGTCGCGAGCTCGGCGCTGGACTGGCAGGAATCCTCGAACCGATAGGGTGTTGAGGTCTCGCCCACCGCGAAGATGCCGCTGACCGGCCGATCCTGCATGGTGCAATAGGCTTCCTTGGCGCTCTGCCCATTGCGCCAGGCCGGGTCCTGCCCGTTACGGCCCTGGCGGTCGGAAAACACGGCGCGAATGGTGGAGCGCAGGCGCACCGGATCAAGCCGACCCCAGGTGCCGGGGGTGAAGAAGGCGTTGGGATTGACCCCGCTTACCACATCACCCCACAGCTTGAGCTGGGCATAGCGCTTTTCATCCACCCAGACATTGTAGGCCTTGACGTCCGGCGCTTGCGGATTGGCGAGCGACAGGGGTACCTCAAAACCGCTGGCGGCCTTGAATTCGCTCTTGCAAACGCCGCAGTAACAGATGCCGGCGCTGCCGGCCCAGCGATTGCCGAAGATGCCGTCGACGGGATAGAGGCTGGTGATCTCTTTGAGGATTTTCGGCATCCAGTCAAAGGTGATGCCACCGTTGGGACAGGTCAGAAACAGGTCCGGCGCGGTGGGATGTTTTTTGGGATTTCCGTCGGCGTTGCGGGCCACCCATTCGGGGTGCGCCTGCAACGCATCGGCGCGCATGGCGTGCGGATCGACACGGCCCAGCACGCGGATGCCCATTTTCTTGCAGGCCTTGGTGAGGTCGCCAAACATGTCGGTCTTGCCCAGATAGGGGCTGCGGGTATGGAACGGCACTCTGGTGGGATAGAAAGCGGTAACGCCACCGGCGCTCAGACAGACGCCCTGGGTGCTGGTGCGCTTGAGCAAGCCCATCCAGAATTCCGGATCATAACGCTGCGGATCATCCTCGGTGGCGCAGATCTGCACCCAGCGCATCGGCTCCCATTCCCAACCCTTGCCCGGCGCGGGCGCCGCTGCTGCTGCTGCTGGTCGCGGAGATAGTGCCGCGAGACCGGCAAGAGCACCGGCGGATTGAACCAGGATGCGGCGGTCGATGCCGGTCGAATTTTGGTCCGTCATGCTGAACTCCTTGAAGAATGGCCTCCACCCTACAACGGGTGGAGGCCACCACGAGCGTCCGTCCAGGGGGGATGAACGCCCAACGCGAGCCGTCAGGCGATGGCCACGACTTCATGGCTGGCGACCGAGGGAATGACGAATTCCGCCCAGCCGTTCGACACGCTGGCCTGGGCAGCCTGGCCGGCGACCAGCAGTTTCACATTCTGGCCTGATACGCCCCGGTTCAGCTTGACCCGCACCTTGAACGGGCCGACCGGAACGAATTCGTCCAGCGGCGCGCGGAAGGTCGTGTAGGTCAGGTTGGCGACATGCAGCACCATGCGCCCTGCCTGCTGATAGAGATTGCAATCCATATAGCCGGGCCCTTCCACGGCCAGCGGCAGGTCGTCCTTGGCCGCCCACCGCACCGCGTTGGAAAGCAGGATTCCGTGGTCGGGATTATGGTCGTTGGCATATTGCCGGTCGAAATCGGCCGGCATGAACACCACGCGCGCACCGTTCGGCAGGGTCCGCACCATCAAGGCCTGGATATCAGTCTTGGGCGTGCGCCACCAGGCATTTTCAGCCTGCAAGACAGGGGCGACCGGAATGAAGGTCAGCAGCACTTCCGTCCCCGCATCGGTATTGAGCTTGGGGACGACACCGCCGAAATAAATCACATCGGTTTTGTCGAAGCCCTTGAATATGGGGTGGCGCGTCGCGCCCGGCGCCACCGGCGGCTCATCGCCCTTGGGGTGCGGGCTATAGGCCACATTGGCGCGCAACTCCGGTGTCAGGCGCGCATAGGTATTGACGCCGAGCGGACGCTCGCCCTGGCCCGCGGTGTTGAAGCCCGGGCCCGGATCCAGGTCGAACGGGTTCGAGCGGCCGTTGATCGGAGCCCGATAGCCGGTATTGGGCCGAGTGCCCGCGATCCAATGGGCGCCGAACAGGTCGGCCAGGGCATAGTCCTGGCGCGCATCACCCAGCGGGTCATGCAGGCTGGTATCGCCGGTCGCCACCAGGCTGCCGCCGTTGGCCACGAAGCGCTTCACCGCGGCCACCTGCGCATCCGTCATGGCAGCCAGGTTCGGCAAAACCAGGGTCCTCACCTTCGATGCGTCGCGGTCGATATGCTCGGCGTTGATGACCATGTAAGGAATACGATAGCGGGTGAAGGCGTTGATCCAGCCGCGCCAAGGCGTCTCCACGTTGCCGGAAACATCGTCGCGACCATAGAAGACGTTGTTCTCCTCCGAATAGACGATGCCGATGGTTGCGACCGGTGTCCGGTCATAGAGATATTGCTCGTTCTGAGCATGCCATTGGAACACCGGCAGCGCGGTTTCATACCGGCGCTTGTCGTGATGATGGGCGCTGATGGTGTGCCACCAGGGTGAGACCCCGCCCGCGATCCCCTCATACATCCACATCTGGCTTTCCGGCGGCGCCTTGGTGGTCATGCGCGGGCCATAAAGCGCTTGCGAGGCGGTCACGATCTTGTCCCAGCCCATGACGCCATGGGTGAGCTTGCCATCCTCCGGGAACTGCTGGAAGCCGCTGGCGTCGGACCGGTTCTGGTGATCCTGGAAAGAGATCGGCGAGCGCTCGAGGATGCGCAGCATGTTGCGCTCGGTGACGACGCCGCGTGTCATGCCGATCCAATGGCAATCGGGGCCCCCGGCGGTGTGGGTGACCTTGTTCTGGAAATCCCACAGGGCGATCACCTGGTCGGCATTCCACTTCACCCAGTCGCGGTAGACCGGATCCTGCCAGTTCACGGCTCTGGGCAGATCATGGCCCGTCTTGTCCTTGAACAGCTTGGTGCAGACCTGGCAATAGCAGAGCTGATAATTGAGACCACCGCCGCCATTCACGGCAAAGCCCGCCGGCTTGTAGCGGGCGGCGATCTCCTTCATCTGCGCCGGCACCCACTCATAGAGATAACCGCCGTTCATGCAGGCCCGATTGGTCCGCTTTCCATGAACGTCCTGGCACATCCATTCCGGATGCATCCTGATGGTTTCCTCGGTCGGCGCATTGGTCATGCGCGCGACATAGACGATGCCATCTTCACGGCACATCTGGACCAGCTCACCCAACAGGTCGCGATTGCCCAGGGTGAGCGCCTTGTGTGCGCCCGGAATCTTGGAATCGTAGTAGTTCACCACTCCGCCGGAATTGATGATCGTGCCCTGGGTGTCGGTGTCCTTCATGTACCGGCGCCAGAAGCCGATATCCATGTTGCCGTCGTCTTCGGTGATATTGATCTGGGCCCAGCGCCTGACCCGGCGATACCAGGGCTCCGTAGTTGCGGCCTGCGACGGGCTCACTGCGGATGCGACGGCCGCGGCTGCGCTCAACGCCACAAATTCGCGCCTGGTCGTTTTCATGTGTCCTCTGTGATCTTTGCCTTGTTGTTTTTGTCTTGTTGTCTTTGTCGGCCCGGCCGCGAAGAAACCGCCGGCCAGGCCGGATTTTCATGAAGCGCGACCGCCAACAAAATTTCCCCGGACAGCTTTTTTAATCAAAAGTGTAACGCACACCGACGCCGAACACGCGGCCCAGATCATATTCCGGATAGAGGGAGGAACTGTCGCCCAGCGCCTTCAAGGTCGCGTTGTTGGCGAGCAACGGCGGATCGGTGTTCAACAGGTTGTTGATCTTGCCGTAAACCTGCAGTTGATCCGTCAGCTGATACTGGGTGGAAAGGTCGAACAGCGACCTGCCGTCGAAGTGATATGGGTAGATGTCCTTCGGTCCCTTAAGGGTCGGAGAATAGCGGCCGGCGCCGGTGTAATCCCACAATAGGCGCACGGTGAGCGGCCCATTGTTGTAAACCAGGGATGTCACGGTGCGCCAGTTCGGGAAGGAATTGCCGCCGGTCAGGAAGCCCGCATTTTCCTGGGTGATGTTGTTGGCGGTGGTGGTGATGTGTTCGACATAGGAAGCAAGGCCGCCGATCGCGAGCGAGCCTTCCAGTTCGTTCCAGACGTCATGGAGATCGAAGACATAGCTGGCTTCGAAATCGACGCCACTGACCTTCAGGGTCTGGGCGTTGAACTGCGAGGACTGCACCACCGTGATGACATTCGCAGCATTGCGGGTGATGCCGGCGCAGAAAATCGCGCTGCCCGCGGCGCAATTGTCCACCACATTCTGGGCGCTGAAGGTGGTGAGCGCGTTGCCCATGTCGATATTGTAATAGTCGATCGAGGTGGTGAAACCGGGGAAAAAGCGCGGCGACAGCACCAGGCCTGCGGTGAAGGTCTTGGCGGTTTCCGGTTTCAGCTTGGGATTGCCGCCCGACAGGGTCTGGATGGTGGGACTGCCCTGAAAGTTCGGATTGGCGGCGCCGTTGATCGTCTGCACGCTGTCGCGGACCACCGTGCCGTTGGAGATCAGCGGCGTGCTGTAGAGATCGTTGACGCTGGGCGCTCGGAAGTCGCGCGAATAGGTGGCGCGAACCCGGATATCGTCGATCAGGGTCCAGTTCAAACCCGCCTTATAGACAAAGGCCGCGCCACTGCTGTCGTAATCGGCGATACGGCCCGCGGTATCGACTTCCAGCTTCTGCATCAGCGGCATGTTCGGGATGGTCAGGGGCGTCACGAACTCCAGATAGCCTTCACGCACTTCGTTCGCGCCATAGAAGGGCTGTGCACTGGCCTGGCGCCAGCCGAGAACATGGGAGATCGGATCGGAGGTCTGGTTGATGGAATCCCGGCGATACTCCCCGCCGATGGCCGCCGAAATCGGGCCGGCCCAGGTGCTGAACAGGTCGCCGCGCAGGTTGCCGCCGAAATTGAACTGGTTGTCGCCGTCCCTCACATAGGAGGTGCCCCGGTAATAGTTCAGCCCGGACTGGCTGATCGTGCCGGGGCCGAAGACATTGATCGGCACACAGCCGTTTCCCGGATTGGTCAGGGTCGAACGACACACCGGCTGGCCCGCCGGCACGCCGGCCACACCGCCCGCGGCCGGGTTCGCCACCGCATCGACCGCATTGAAGAAATTGGTCTGGATGCGGTTGTTGGCGGACTGGTTGTAATAGAGGGACTGCGTATAGGTCACATGCGCATCCCAGCTCCAGCCACTGCCCCAGGAAAGCGTGCCCTGCACGCCGGCATTGTAGCGCATATAGGTGGTGAGCGCCTGGTTGACCGTCGAACCATCTTCGAAATTCTCGCGGCCAAGGTTGAAGCTGGCGGGAAGCGTGCCGCCATTGCCCGCTATGAGAATGTTCCTGATGTTGTAGGCGGTGGGCGAGGCAGGATTCCAGTTGGGGGAATTGAGCAGGTAATAATTGTCGGTGGCGATCTTCAGGTCGCCATTATTGTAATTGGGAACATTGGTGCCGGTTTCGGTATCGGAGGAGAACAGCACCGAACCGAAGAGCTGGATCGACGGCGTCAGGTCGTAGGTAAGATGTGTATAGAGATTGTAGCGCTCCGCTTTCGGCAGCAGCACACCTCCTGGTGAAGCGGCTGGCTGGGTGGCCGTTTGAACACCATCGCCATTCTGGCAATAATTGGTGGCGCCGCAGAGCGAACCCTGATTGAAAGGCGCCAAGACGCCGCCTGCCAGGAATTGATAATATTGTGTGGGCGATCCGTTTTTCTGCGGCACCTGCATCACACCGCCGTTGGTTACGATGGCCAATGTACCGCCCGGTCCGATCGTGTAAGTGGGAGCACCGGCCGCCACCGCTGCCTTGGTGTTGGTGAACTGCGTCCAGCCCTGCCGCCCCCAGGGCCGCGCCGCCTCATAGATGATGTGGGGCTGGTTGTAGTAGGCAGCCGCAAAGACAATCTGACCCTTATTGCCGGCGAAGCCGTGACCGTAGGTGAAGCTTCCCGACAGTGCGTGGTCATCCCCATAGTTTGAGCCGGTGGCCTGCAGGTCGATCTTGCCGCCGGTCATCTGGGGCGTGAGCTGCACGTTGACGACACCGGTGATGCCGTCCGAGCCATAAGCGGCGGAGGCGCCGCCCGTAACGATATCGATATGGCTGATCAGCTGGGCGGGAATCACGTTGACGTTGAAGCCACCGGTGGGGCTGGTGTCCTCGACCCGCATGCCGTCGATCAGCACCAGGGTCCGGGTGGGACCGATAGTGCGCAGATTGAAGGTGCTAAGACCGATGTTCTGGGAATTGTTGTTGTTCTGGTTCGGCGCCAAAGACGGAATCTCGGCGATGATGTCGGTGACGGTCAGCGCGGCCTTCTGTTCCAGTTCGGCGCTGCCGATTGCGGTGGTCGGCGTAGGCGCCTCGAAACCCTGGCGGGCGACACGGCTGCCGGTGACCGTGACGGCCTCGGTACCCTGATCCGCGCCCTGAGCCCATGCCGGCATGCTCAAAATGCATGCGCTTGCACTGGCCAGCAAAAAGGCAAGTCTGAGTTTCAGCATAATTTCCCTCGCTCCAAAAAGACTGCGGCGCCCACGCGAAGTACCCCTTCGCTGGCGCGTGCTTTGCCTCTGCCGCCCGGTGGCTCCCCCAATGGATTTTTGGCTGTACAGACGCGTCGGAGCCGAAAGTAGTCCCGGCTCAAATCCCTGATGAAGGCAGAATTGTGCGAATGGGATGTGCAAAAATGCTAATAGTGATATCAATGCGACCGGAGCGCATCCGACCCACAGGTCGATTGCATACAGTCTGCAGGTCATGCCGGGGCACCGCCTTTGTTGCGATGCGGCATCGATCAATTGCCGGCGACAATGGGGGAACAGCTTGGAGAATTGGGACGACATCCGGTTTTTCCTGGCCGTTGCGCGCCAGGGAGGCCTTACGTCCGCTGCCAATCAACTTGGCATCAACCACACGACAGTGGCACGCCGACTGACAAATCTGGAGACCTCCCTGCGCACCAGGCTGGTAACCCGCACCCCAACTGGGGTTACCTTGACGCCAGCCGGACAGAAATTCGTTCAGCACGCGGAGCGCATTGAACTGGAAGCCCTGAGTGCCGAACAGGAAGTTTGCTCGGTCGACGGCATGGTTTCCGGGAAAGTCCGGTTGGCGACACGCGAAGGCGTGGGCGCCTGGCTGATATGTCCCGAGGTCGCACGCCTGAATCGTCGTTATCCCGATCTCAAGCTCGAGCTCGTTTCCGAGGCGCGCACCATCAGCCTGCTAAAGCGTGACGCCGACATCACAATCTCGCTCCAATATCCGTCACAAAGCCGGGTCATCGTCCAGAAGCTGGTCGATTACCGTCTCGGCCTGTTTGCCTCGCCACGTTATTTGGAGGAGTTCGGGCCCATCAACTCGATCGAGGAGTTATCGCGCCGCGATGTTCTTTGGTACGTTGATGATTATGTGGATATCGACGAGCAGCGCTACATGCAACGGATCGTGGCGAATTCGCGCGCCGGCTTCCGGGCCACCAATATTCTTGCGCAATATGTTGCGCTGACTGCCGGGATGGGGGTGGGCGTCATTCCCGTCTATCAAGCGGCCCGGGATCCTGCGCTGGTTCGCGTATTGCCCAATGAAGTCGAAGAAATGCGGACCTACTGGCTGTCGGTCCATCCCGATGCACAGGGGCTGCCGAATGTGCGGGCTGTCATTGACTTTATTCTCGATATCATTCGCGAGAAGAAAAACTTGTTCTAAGGCTCCGCCTGCTGCCTCCCGCATCCATAATCCGATATCTCGTGCCGGGCACTAGAAAGTGTCCTCAAGGGGAATTGAATGAGAAGTCTGGTCGCCATGTCGGCATCGATTACGAGGGCGTTCGCCTGTTGGGCTATCGCCGCGCTGCTTTTGGCAGGCAGCGCAATGTCCGCAGCAAGCGCCGATCTACCCAGCTTTGCGCGGCCCCAAAAAATTCTGTGGCTTGACCAGGGTTGGGACAGCGCCAGCTCCGACTGGTTTCATCACGCCGATCAGGGCACGCAGACCTTCCTGATCCCCTATGAATGGTTCGTCGCTCTGGAACAGCCGGGCGTTTCGGTGACGCCGCTCGGGCTGCTGGCAAGTCCGAATTATCTCGACCGCTACGGCTTCATACCTGACGAAAAACCTGATGCGCTGCCCATAGGCTTCGCGCATGGTGGAACAGCTCTCACACCGAGCGGCGCAATCTGGAAAAACCCGGAGACCGGCGCCGCGATGACCGGTATCGGGCTGACATGCGCGGCCTGCCACACCGGGCGGCTCACCTACAACGGGACCGAGATCCGCGTCGATGGCGCCCCGGCCAATACAAACCTGAAGGAATTTCAGGGCAGCCTGGTCCTGGCCCTGCTTGAGACGGCCGCCGATCCCTTGCGTCGCATCCGATTTGAGAATCGCGTCCTGGGTGCGCGGGCGCCCCTGGTGGCCCGCCTGAAGCTGATCGGCCAACTGAACGCGGCATTGGGCAGCTTCTTTCACGTCAAGTCCCTTGAAGACCGGGTTGCTGGTCAAAGCGTAGTCGAAGGATTTGGGCGCCTCGATGCTCTCAATCGCATCGGCAACCAGGTCTTTTCTCTCGATACGAAATTGGATGCCAACTATTCACCTGAAACAGCACCCGTGCATTTTCCCCGCATCTGGGACGCATCCTGGTTTCTCTGGGTGCAGTATGACGGCTCGATCGAGCAACCCATGGTCCGCAATGCCGGTGAGGCGCTGGGTGTGGGAGCACCGGTGACATTGTCGGGACAGCCCGATCAACTGTTCCGATCAACCGTACGCGTCGACACCTTGAACGATATCGAAAAGCTACTCGCGGGACATGCACCACCGGACGCTCAGACGGGCTTCACGGGTTTGAGGGCGCCCCGATGGCAGGATGCCAGGCTACGCGATGTGCTGCCGCCGATCGACGCGGCGCTGGCGGCCAAGGGAGAGCAGCTCTATGCGAGCGTTTGTCAGGGATGTCATCTTGCGCCAGTCGGCACGCCGGCCTTCTGGGCGTCTGACCGTTGGATGCAGCTGAATGCTGCCGGCCCGCGGTTTCTGAATCTCGAACTCATCCCCGCCGGGCATGTCGGTACTGATCCCGCCCAGGCTGCCGGGCTCGCGAACCGGCAGGTCCAGGTACCGCCTGCACTCGGGATCACGGAAACATCTTTTGGACCGGCGCTCGGCGACCTTGTCGGGAAAGTCGTCGTCAAATGGTACGACGATCAAAAGCCGCCGGTACCCGCAGATATTCGCGAACAGATGAACGGGAGACGGCCAAATGGCATACAGGCCAAGCTCGCCTACAAGGTCCGGCCGCTCGACGGTATCTGGGCGACGCCGCCCTATCTCCACAACGGGTCTGTGCCCACGCTCTACGACCTTCTTTCGCCCGTCGCGGAGCGCCCAAAGACATTCTATACCGGCGACCGCGAATTCGATCCGGTAAAGCTTGGGCTGAAAACGGATGCCGCGCCCGGTCTCACCCTCTTTGACACGTCCAAACCGGGCAATCTCAATATCGGACATGCGTTTTCAGACACGCCCGGCCCAGGCGTCATCGGCCGCTTCCTGCAGCCCGATGAACGCAAAGCCATTATCGAATATCTGAAGACCCTTTGATCATCGTCACACGGCGAACCTTGCCGGGGCGGTACATCAGCGTTCCGGATGGACCAGCGCCTGATAGACAAGCTTCTGCACCTGATCGATATCGTCGAACACATAGTCGGGATAGATGCCCGATCGCTGCGCCATGCCGACACAGACGATGTCATTGGTGGGATCAACCCACCACCAGCCTGCGAAAGCCCCATGCCAGCTCATCGTGTTCTTGCCGACAAGACTGCCGGCGGCGCGCGGGTCCAGCATCACCTGCGCATCCAGGCCAAAGCCGATGGCGGTGTCGAAATGCACCGGCGGACGCGAAATGCCCGCCTCCAACGCCTTCCAGGAAATCATGTTGGTGCGCATCATCTCGACCGTTGCAGGGGCAAGAATGCGCACGCCGTCCAGCGCCCCGCCATTGCCCAGCATCTGTGTAAAGCGGGCATAATCCATCAGGGTGGAGAACAGCCCGGCCCCGCCCGCATCCAGGCGCGGTGGCGCCGTGGGCGGCACCAGCGGCAGCCCGATGGGGTTGGGCGAGGTTTTCACTTCGGCGAAACGGTGGGTGGCAGGATCGCCGGCATAGACTGGGGCAAGGCGCGCCAGCTTTTCCCGCGGCACATAGAAGGCGGTATCTTTCATGCCCAGCGGCCCGAACAGACGCCGCTGCAGGAATTCGCCGAAGCGCATTCCCGATAGTTTCTCGACGATATAGCCGGAGATGTCCGCGCCGGCGCTGTAGCGCCAGGTGGTGCCTGGTTGATAGAGCAGCGGCGCCTTGGCGACACGGCGGACGAATTCGTGGAGGTCGCCGGCGCCATAAGCGTCCTGTGCACCCAGAATCTTGTCGGCGGGATCGTCGCTGGTGCCATAGCCGAAACCGCCGCTGTGTGACATCAACTCGCGCATGGTGGGCGGATGGACCGGATCGGCCAGCATCGGCTTGCCGTCCGGCCCCGTGCCCGCCAGAACCTTCAGACGCGCGAATTCCGGGATGAATTTGGCAACCGGATCGTCGAGGTCGAACCTGTTCTCCTCATACAGCATCATCAGCGCCACGCCAGTGACGATCTTGGTCATCGAAGCGACGCGGAAGATGGTATCGGGCGCGATGGTCTCGCCCGTTTCCAGGTTCTTCTTGCCATAGCTCTGGAGCGAGACCAGCCGGCCGTGCCGAGCCAGCAGCACGCCGAAGCCCGGCATGCGCCCTTCCGCCACCGCGGCGTTGAGAAAGCCATCCAGCCGTGCCAATCGGGCAGAATCGAACCCGGCCTCGGTGGGCGCGACCGGTTCGAATACCGCGGCAAAGGCAGGCTGCGACAGCAGGGCTAGCGCGGCCGCAAGGGCAAGAATTCGGCGCATGATATCCCCCTGGGGCGGCCTTCTTTTCGTAGCGAGGCTCTTTGGATGCACGCACCAGCATGGCTCCCGGTTATCCGGAAGGCAATCGTTCAGACACGGTCCCTGGCCGTTCTTGACGGGAAGCCGCGGACCCTTTCTCATTCCCTCATCAAAATTGGGGCCGCGAATGCTGGTGGACTGTCACGTCAATGTCTTCGACGACAACCAGGTGTTGCCGCTTTTCCGCGACCTCAGCGCCATCACCCGGCCCGGCGGCATAGGCTTCAAATCCGATGCCGATACCTTGGCGCGCGAGCTGGCCAAGGTGGACAAGGCGATCATCTTCTCGCTGCGCTACAAGGATTCCATCGGCATCGACGGCGATGACGAGGTGACGGCGCGGGCGGTGGCAAAATATCCGGACAAGTTCGTGGGCTTCGCCTGCATCGATCCGCGCATGCCCGATTGCATGGACTTGCTGATCCACGCCACCCGGGATCTGAAGCTGAAGGGCGTGAAGTTCGGCCCGATTTATAACGGCGTGTCGCTGCTCGATCCCCGCATGGAGCCCATCTATGCCTATCTCGAGAAGAACAACCTGCCCCTCACCATGCATATGGGCACGACCTACGGCGCCAATGCCCCGATCGAGTATGGCCGGCCGCTGGATGTCGACACGGTGGCGCGACGCCATCCCGATCTGAAGATGATCTTGGCCCATATGGGCCATCCCTGGTACGAGGAATGCATCGCGGTGATCCGCAAGCAGCCTAATGTCTATGGGGAGATTTCCGGCCTGAGCTATCGACCCTGGCAATATTACAACATCATGGTCGCAGCGCAGGAATACACCATCACCGACCGCGACAAGCTGTTCTGGGGCACGGATTTTCCCTTTACGACAGTCGATGAAGCGATCAAGGGCCTGCGCAATATCAACCAGCTGGTCCAAGGCACCGGCCTGCCGCGCGTCCCGAACGAAACCATCGAACGCATTCTGACCTCCAACCCCTTGGCGCATTGGTGGCATGGCGGCCTGGCCTTTTAAGGTGCGCAAGGCAACCGCAGCCTGGCTGGTCGTGCTGGTCGCCCTGGCGACCTTCCTCAACTATGCCGATCGGGGCAACCTTGCCACCGCCGCGCCACTGCTGAAGGGTGAGTTTCAGCTCAACAACACCGAGCTCGGCATCCTGCTGTCGGCCTTTTTCTGGACCTACATTCCGGCCCAGTTGATGTCGGGCTGGCTGATCGATCGGTATGGCGCCTGGCGCATCCTGGCGGTGGGCCTGGCGCTGTGGTCGCTCGCCACCATCTTGCTGGGCGTGGCGGGCGGTTTTGCCCTGTTGCTGTTATTGCGCTTGCTTCTGGGGCTGGGTGAAAGCGTCACCTTCCCCGCCGAAGCCAAGCTGATGGCGCAGCAACTTCCCGCCACAAGGCTGGGCGCGGCAAACGCCTGGGTGACCGTGGGTCAGGCGCTAGGCCCGTCCGCCGGCATCTTCATCGGTGGGCTGGTAATGGCGAGTTACGGCTGGCGCGCCATGTTCCTGCTGTTCGGTTTGATATCGTTGCTGTGGCTGATCCTCTGGACCCGGACGCAAACGCCCAAACCGCTGGTGGAAGAAGGGGGGGCCCTTCCCTCACCCTCCTTTGCCGATATCGCACGCCAGCGTTCCCTCTGGGGCGCGTGCCTGGGCCATTTCTGCTGCAACTACGCCCTCTATTTCATGTTCTCCTGGCTGCCGCTCTATCTGGTGGAAAACCAGGGGCTCTCCGTCACCGCCATGGCGCGCTTCGGCGGCCTTCTTTATCTCGGCTATGCTGTCAGCGCGGTGGTGTCGGGCTGGGCGGCGGACCAGATGATCGCGAGTGGCGCCTCTGTCGATCGGGTGCGCAAGACCGTCATCGTGCTGGGCAATCTGGGGCTGGGCCTGTGCCTGGCCGCTCCCGCCCTGGGCAGCACGGCCATCTCACTGGCGGCGCTGTTCGCCTCCGGCTTGATGTTCGGCATGATCACGCCGGTCCTTTATGCCATTGGCCAGACCCTGGCCGGCCCCACGGCCGCGGGCAAATGGGCCGGGATGCAGAATGCCGTCGCCAATTTCGCGGGCATCATCGGCCCCATCACCACCGGCTGGATCGTCGATGCCACCGGCAGCTTTGCCTGGGCCTTCATCAGTGTAGGCGTCATCACCCTGGCGGGCATTATCGGCTGGGCCTTCATCATCCCGCGCATCGCACCGGTCGCCTGGCCGGCGCGCGGCAATTCAGGATAGGGTTGGATTTGTTGCGAATGGATAGCGCCGACGATGACAAACGTTTCACCGACAGAAGAGGACACGAAATGACTGCGGAATTCGAGATTCTGGATGAACGGTTCGAGCGTCTCTTCAGCCCCACTGCCCATTTGCATCGTCTCTATACCGGCTGCCGCTGGGCCGAGGGACCGGCCTATTTTCCCGCGGGGCGCTATCTCGTCTGGTCGGACATTCCCAACAACCGGATGCTGCGCTACGACGAATGCAACGGCGAGGTCTCGGTTTTCAGGAGCCCCGCGGGCAATTCGAACGGCAACACGGTCGATCGCCAGGGCCGGCTGGTGACCTGCGAGCATAGCGGGCGGCGGGTCAGCCGCACGGAGTATGACGGCAGCATCACCTGTATCGCGGATCGCTACGAGGGCAAGCGGCTGAACAGCCCCAACGACGTCATCGTGAAATCGGATGGCTCGATCTGGTTCACCGACCCCACCTATGGAATTGATTCCGATTATGAGGGCGAGCGGGCCGAAAGCGAAATCGGCGCCTCCTATGTTTACCGGATAGATCCGAAAACCGGCGCCATCCGCGTCGTGGCCGATGACTTCGTCAAGCCCAATGGCCTTGCCTTCTCACCGGATGAGAAGAAGCTCTATATCGCCGACACCGGACGCACCCACGGAAAGGACCTGCCAGCCCATATTCGCGTCTTTGACGTGCGGGAAGATGGCAACCTCGGCAAGAGCAAGGTCTTTGCGGACAGCACCGCGGGCCTGTTCGACGGTTTCCGCATCGATCAGACGGGCCGGCTCTGGAGCAGCAGCGCGGAAGGCGTGCACTGCCTGGATCCGGATGGGACATTGATCGGCAAGGTGCGTGTTCCGGAGGTCGTCTCCAATGTCTGCTTCGGCGGCCACAAGCGCCATCAGCTCTTCATCTGCGGCACGACCTCCCTCTATACGGTCCACCTCCACACCAATGGCGTGGCGACCTTCTGACGATCAGCGGCTGATCGCTTCCAGCTCCAGTTTCGGAGGGATGTAGCGCAGGAACGCCGTCAGCCACAGGCCGATGGATACCGCAACGGCCAGCACCAGCCAGGTCACGTCGGCACTGACCGTGGCGCTGAGCGCAGTCCACAACAGCGTGCCGACAACAAAGCCGACAATCTGCATGGCGCTGAGAAAGCCCACGGCTGTGCCGCGCACGCGGGTGGGAAAGCTTTCCCCCTGATAGGCATAGCCGGCGCCCGACCAGGTGCCATTGGTTGCCTGGTAGAGCAGGAAATAGGTGACCACGACCAGCCATTGCTGCTGGGCCAGAAGAAACAGCAGGCTCAGGGGCGCCACCGTGGCGCCTGTGACCAGGATCACGGCGCGGCGGCCATAGCGCTCGCCCAGCCATCCACCCAGGATGTAAAAGAAAAAGCCGATCCCACCGCACGCCAGCAACAGGGTACTGGCCTGTTCGCTGCTGAAGGATTTGAACTTGGTCAGCCAGTAGACGATGTAGAAATTGGTGGCCACGTAACTCGCGCCATAGATGATCCAGGTGATCGACAGCAGGATCAGCTGCCTGCGGATCTCGCCGGGCTTGGCGAAAAGCTGCCCCAGGGTAATCCGGTCCATCTCTTCGACCGCGACGGCATGCTGGGAAAGCAATTGCTGCAGCCGGACCGTGTCACCCTCCCGCCGCGCCCGCTTCACTTTTTCGACATGCTCAAAGCGTTCGGATTCCTTGATGAACACGCGCCCGATGATCACGGCAATCAGCGGCAGAACGCCAAGCAGGAATACGATCCGCCAGCCATAGCTGCCGAAAATGAGATACACCCCAGACGCCAGGAACACGCCCAGCTGCCATCCGCCCTGCACGATCGAATAGAGCAGTCCTCGCCTTTCCGGCGGCACCTGCTCATTGACGATGGTAATGGAGACCGCAAGTTCCGAATAGGCCATGCCAGTCGCCAGGGCGCGGACGATGACAAGCTGCCAGAAATCCTGCACGAAATAGGTCAGGCCGGTGAAGATGGCTGTGCCGGTCAGGCAAATCATCCAGACCCTGCGTCTGCCGAATGTGTCCATGCCGTAACCGGCAAAAATGGTGATGAAAAACTGCGCGGCATAGACAAAGAAGCCGAGCATGCCGATCCCGGCCTGGGACACATTCAGTCCCTTGGCGACATCGGGAAGCGCCAGCACAAGAAGATTGACGTCATACGATGCGAGCGCCCAGCCGGCGAGAGCCACGGCGATGAGATAAACCGTATAACGCCCGCTTGCCGCGCTGGTGCCCGACGGACTTTCCGCCAAGCCTGGCGCACCGGCATTTGAAGGAGCAGGCGGCTTTCCTTCTGCATTCAATCTCATTGCGGCTCTCCGTGCCTCTTATCAAAAGGGCCCTTCAAGGGCGACAAGTGAGGCTGCTGCGCAAAAACCATAGCCGCCACCTCGCGTACCTGAACAGAAATCGGCCGCGTGAACAATCAGGATCGCGGCAAGGGCCGTAGCTGCGCCTTGTCCGCCCGGAAGAAATTGTTGTCGCCCGAGGGAAGGCATGAGGCACGCACCTCGCGCGGACACGCACGCCCGCTCCTCAGAATTTCCCACGGTCGCACACCTTCGCGTGCGATCCGGCAGCCCCTTCCGCGCGCCGCCCCGGACAGAGCATTTGGGCAATCATTTTGTCTTTGGAGGAAGGCTCATGACATCCGCGCCGGCCACTGAAGTGCTCGGCGGCGCGGGCGTGGCCAACTGGCGCGCCCGGTATTCTTCCACCAGACGCCATAACGAGCCGCGGTCAGTGCTAATGCTGCTCCTGCGCCAGTTCGCCGGCTGCGATCCGGTAAAGGTCGATGGCGCGCAGCACGCTTTTCTGCCCGACCGGCCTGCTCAGTTGAATGTAAGAATGCGTACGGGGCCAGCGCGGCAGCGCGTCCCAACTCTTCAGGCAATCGGACAGAGATCCTTCCGCCAGGGGTTCGCCGCCGTGCCACAGGATCGCATGATAGGACTGGATGGTGCCTTCCACGTTTTCACCCCTATATTTGTTAATAAATACTTAACTGTATTTTGCGGCGGTCTTCCAGAGGGCCGGCAGGGTCCTGCGCAAATTTTGTCCGTGGACGTACTATCTTCGTTCAAAAAGTTAACGGGTCGCGTTAACCAAGTTGGGTGAGGCGTAGCAAGGACACAACCGTTGTTACATGTGCGGCGCGTCCCTTGAGGACCAAGTCCGGCGCGTCATCCACGGGACGCCCACCTCACGTGCCGGAGTTCTGAACAGCCCGTAATCTTCGCCGAGCAGGCCTATGGCCTCGATCTGCCGCCATTGAGACGCTGATCGCGCAGCCGCGCCCATTAACGAACAATCCATTCGCACAAAGGGCGGGTCCACCGCGCTGTTACCATAAGCATGGGCAAGTGGGGTTGGGCCGATGCGCAAGGCCGCGAGCAGGGGTGCGCCGTTTTTCACCGTCGTGATACCGATCTACAATCGCGCGGCCGAGCTGCGGACCGCGATCGAGTCGGTGCGCGCGCAGACCTTCCAGGATTTCGAGATTATCGTCGTGGATGATGGCTCGCGCGACGATCCCGAGGCTGTGGTCGGGGCCTTCCGCGATCCACGGCTTCATGTCATCCACCAGTGCAGTGCCGGCGGCGGCGCGGCCCGTAACCGCGGCATCGACGCGGTGCGTGGCCCATTTGTCGCTTTCCTGGATTCCGATGATGTCTATCTGCCGCATCACCTGGGCTCCATGCACGCTCTGTTGAAGGATACGCGGGACATCGCCGGCTATGCCCGGGTGTGGGTCGATCGCGGCCAGGGACCGGTCTTCCTCAAGCCACCGCGCGCCATCCGTCTGGCAGAGGACATGGCGATCTATCTGCTGTGTGACCGTGGCTTCACCCAGACCAGCACGATGGTGGTGCCACGCGAGGCGGCGCAAAAAATACGCTTCAACGAACATTTGCGTGCGGCGGAAGATACGGATTTCGCCATCCGCCTGCATCTTGCCGGATGCCGCTTCCGCATGCTCGAGAAGGCCGGTGCGATATGGAACGATCGTGATGACCCGGCCCGTGCTTCCGCCGATGCCTGCATCGAGCAGCCGCGCGCCTGGCTGGAAGAGATGAAGCCGCTGATCCATCCCAAGGCGTATCACGGCGCGCGCGGCTGGCCCTATGCCAAGCGCGTGGCGCAGACACGGCCCTTGATGGCGCTGGGACTCTATTTGAACGCGGTGGTCCGCGGTTGCTACCGCCCTTCCCTGGCGGGCGTTATTTTCCTGCAGATTTTCCTGGGCACCGGCCTTTATCGTCGCGTGGCCGATCATTTGATTGCGACATTGCCGGTGGGTCTGCGCCAACTGCGTGCTCCCCGGCGCGCAGGCTGTTCCGCCATATCGGCCGACGGGGCCTGATTTCGTCCACGCGCTGTTTGTCCTATAGTGGCCTGGTTAAAAGCCTCTGCATGGATCGCGCCCCTGCAGTCACGGCTTGCTCTCGCTTTGATCCTGGTTATTCAAAGGAGGTCCGCTTCCCGTGCGGCGAAAAGCTGGTTGGATCATCACTGTCCTGTGGATGGCCATCGCGGGTAACGCGGCTGCCTTGACCGGCCCGGAACTGGCCGGGGAATTTGATCGCGGCCTCAAAGCCTATGACGCCAGGCAATATCCAGAGGCGTTCCAGATCTGGTGGAACATCAAGGACCAGGATCTTGCCGCCATGCGCAATGTCGCATTGATGCTGCGCAAGGGACTGGGGGCGCCCAAGGACCCGCGCAAGGCCGAAGACATTCTGAAAACCGCCGCAGCCACAGGCATGCCCAATGCCAAGGTCGATCTCGCCGAGATGTACCTGAATGGCGAGGTCGGACAGCCCGCTCCCAAACGCGCGCTTCCCCTGCTGCAGAGCGCGGCAGACTCCGGTCATCCGCTCGGTCAATTCCTGCTGGGCCAGATGTATGAGGATGGCAATGCCGTGCCGAAAGACATCAACAAGGCCGCCGAGCTTTACATCGCATCGGCCCGCGGCGGGCTTCGGGAAGCGAAAGAGCGCTTGGCGGCCTTGGGCGAAAGCCGGTCCGGCACGCCTGATTCATCGGCGGCCCAGGTCGCGAGCATCAGCCCGCCGCCCCAACTGCGGCAAGCGACCCTTCCCCCGCCAGTGACCACGCCGACGTCAGCCTATGTCGTGCAAGTGGGCTCATTCAAAAGCGCCGAAACCGCCGAGGCGCAGTGGAACCGGTTGAAGCAGAACCCCTCTCTGGTCTCGCTGCCGCATCAGATTGAAAAGGCGGATCTGGGACAAAAAGGCATCTGGTACCGATTGTTGGTGGCGGGAGGAAATGACCGCAAGCCCGCGACGGCTTTGTGCGATCAGCTCATGGCATCAGGCCAACCCTGTCTTGTCCGGCATAGCCCGGCCGGAGGATAAGTCCTCTCATTTTTCGAGGCGCCGCGCAGCGATCCATTCTCCAACCAGCCTATCACTCTGCGAGAGGCCCGATTGAGCCTATGCATCCCGACCATATGGGCAAGGCCGGCACGAGTACTAGACTGCACCGTGAAACAGGCCCCTGAAGGCCTGGCGCACATATGGGGATGGACAGCATGAGGCCCAATCTACTGGCGTTTCTGGTGCTTGCGATGGGCGTCACGCCCTTGTGCGCCGCTTCCGCCCAACCCGGCTCGGATGCCCAGCGCCCGGCTGCGGAACAACCGGCGCGCCCTGCACCCAGGCCGGTGGCGCCGGTCACCATCAAGCAACTGCGTGACAACGTCTATGCCGCGCTGGGCGGCGCCGGCGGTGTCTCCGGCGTGGTGGTCGGCGACAAGGGCGTGACCGTCATCGACGCCAAGCAAACCCCGGACAGCGCCAGCCAGACCATCGCGCGGATCGGCGAGATCACGCCCAAGCCTGTCACCACGATCATCCTGACCGGCAATGGCGGCGAAGGCATTCCGGGCTTGGCTGCATACCCCACGGGACTGAAGATCATCGCCCATGCCACGACGCAAAAGGCGCTGGAAAGGCTGGCGGCCCAAAATGCCCGCAACCGGGCGCCGGCCGACAAGATGCCGAACGTCATCATCAGGGACGACCGCACGCTGCTCACCCTTGAAGGCGTCCGCATGGTGTTCCTGCATATTGCCCCGTCGCACACTGTGGCCGAATCCTCTGTCTATCTGCCCGATCAGCGCATCGTCTTTACCGGCTATGTGGCACAGGCCCGCCCCGATTTTCCCGTCATTCATCCCGACCAGGATGGATCGGCGGAAGGCTGGCTCAAATTCATGAAAGCACTGATCAATGTGGACGCCGATATCTATGTGCTCGGGCCCGGCGACATCTGGACCAAGGCGCAGATGGAGCAGCGGCTGGGGGCGCAGCAAGCGGTCTACGACCAGATAAAAGGCCTGGTTGCAGCCGGCAAGAGCCGGGACGAGGTCCGGATGGCGCTGCACAGCGGTGTGAATGGCCGCTATCCGAACTATCTGTTTTCGGAAGTTGCCTATGACGAGATCGTCAAGGCCGGCCCCAAGCCGCAATAGCGCAACGACTCAAGAAGGGCGGGGAAGAACTTCCTGCGCTTTCGCGCGAGCCTTCGCGGAACGCCGGCCCAGCGCCTGGGTCAACAGAGCCGCCGCCAGCTTTGACCGGGTCAGGCCGCATTCCTTGGCGCGGGCATCCACCTCGGCCAGGGTTTTCGTGGACAGGCGGAACGATATGACAGGTGTGATCCCGGTCCGTGGCCGTCCGCGCGCGTTTCGCTTTTTCTTGGCCATCGCACCACACACCCCTCTCGATACCGGGCCCATCAGGGCACTGCGACATGCCATACCTGACTGTTGCCATCACCCTTTTTGTCGCCGGGCTTGGTGTCCTGATAAAAAGTATAAAGGGGCTTGTCTTTGTAAGCCCATTGCTTCGTGCCCTCGGGCCGGGAAATCGGCGTCCAGCTGCCGACGGGCTTGGCATCGGCCGTCGCAGCCAGTGCAGGCCACTGGGTCAGGCAGTCCGCCGTGCACACGGACTGACCGGGCTGGGTGTCGTAGTCGAAGGTATAGAGCGTCATGCCCTTGGCATCGGTCAGCACGCCGCCCGCCACCTTCACGCCATCCGGCATGGCATTCTGCGCAAAGCCACCGGTCTGCGAGCCAATCAGCAGAGCGCCGGCCAAGGACACGTTAACAAGGATGCGCATTTCTCTCCTTTCGACCGCCGTGGGCGGTCGTCTTCAGGACTGATCTTGTCCATTCCCGGCGAAGGCGTGGCTTGCCGGAATTTCTGTCAGTTTGTGGCGACGTGGGTTTTCAGGCCCATGGCGCGCTTGAATGCATCGGTGGTCTGGGTTTCGCGCACAATGACCTTACCCTTGTTCGCGCCCTCCAGGCCGATGCCGTGCGGCCCTTCCTTGTCATGCATGAAACGGAACTGTTCCTGCTCATCGGCCAGCTGCAACGCCGTCTGGCCCAGGCTGTTCTTGGCATCCAGGGGCACGCCCTGCTGGGCCAGATATTCGACCACATAATTGGCACCAGGAATGGCGGCGATGTGCAGGATCGTCTCGTTGCCGCGCGGATAGGCGTCGGCTTTCAGGGGATCGGTGCCGGCAACCTTATCCACCGGATTGTAGATCATCTTGAGATCGGCGCCATGCGCTACCATCGCCTTGACCACCGGCAGGTCGTTGGACATCACCGCCAGCGAGAAAGGCGTATGCCCGTCCTTGCGCACAAGGTTGGGATTGGCGCCATGCGCCGCCAACAGGTCGATCAGCTTGACGCTGTGGGCGAAAGCCGCCAGATGGAAGGGCGTGGAGCCGGCCGAGGCCGGATTGACGCGCAACGCCCCAACCGGGCCGGGCGTGGTGTTCTTGATCTCCGCATTCGGGTCGGCGTGCAGGTCCAGCAGCCGCGCGACAAGCTTCAGGCCTTCTTCCTCGTTCTTGGGCGGGACCGGCGCGGGCGCATCGGGCGTGGAAAGCTTGGTGGGCTGAAAGCCGATCTGGGGCAAGCGCCCCGTGCCCCCCGCCACCAGCACCAGCACCGCGCCGTGCAACGGGGTGTAGCCGGCGCGATCGCTGACATTTATCTGCGCGCCATGGTCGAGCAGCAGATTGGCAATGGCGGGGCTGGGCGCATAGCGCAGCCCGCGGCTGGCGTTCCTGCCCACGCCTGTGCCCGCACCACGGTTGAAGTTGTACAGTGAGGCCAGCAGCGGGGTGGTGCCGTCGGCGGCCGCCTGGTTTATGTCGGCGCCAGCCGCGATCAAAGCCTCGACGGATTTCAGATCGCCCGCCTGGATCGCGAACAGCATCGGCGTTGAACCGCCAGCCTTCCCCGAATAGGAGCCTTCATTGTTCCAGGGAATTCCGGTCGCGCCCAGGGTGGAGGTGACGTTGACATAATTCACGGTGCTGGTTTCCCAGCTTTTCGTCACCGCGCGGAAATCCGCGCCATGGGCCAAAAGCAGCGTGGTCAATTCCGGATGGCTCGCCGCCCACATCAGCGCTGTCTGGTCGAATTGCTTCTCCCGCGCATTCACGTCCGCCTTGCTGGCCAGCAGCATCTGCACCATGTCGAGCGAGCCCTGCTGCACGGCATGCATCAAGGGCGTTTCGCCATTCTCCCCCGCCAGGTTGGCGTTGGCGCCATTGGCCAGCAGCAGCTTGACCAGGATGGGGGCATTGCTGTCGATGGCCAGCATCAGCGGGCTGACGCCACTGGCATCGGTCCGGTTCGGATCGGCATGCGCCTTGAGCAGTCGTGCCGCAACCTCATCATTGCCTCGCATGACCGCCCAGGCCAGGGCGGTGGCGCCGGCGCTGTCCGTGGCGTTGACGTCGGTATGCTTGGCGAGCAGCGCATCCACCTCCGCCGTCAGGCCGTCCTGGGCCGCGGCAATCAGACGGTCGCCGGATGGCGAAGCCGTCGCCGGCAGGGCGGCCAGCATCAAGGTGACGGAAGCGGCTGCCAGCAAACAGGCCCGATACGTTCTCATGACGTTTACTCCCCTCGGACGGTTCGAACTGTCTCCTAAATCGATGCGCGATCCAGCTTCAGCGGGCCGGTGGAGTCGCCGACCTTGTCGGTCGGGACACCGAGCTTGTCCAAAATCGTCAGATGCAAATTCGACAACGGCGTCAGATCGCCCGGATACTGGACCAGGCGGCCGGTCTGCAGATTGCCGGATGCGCCGCCCGCCAGCATCACCGGCAATTTGCGCTGACTGTGCACCGTCGGATTTGACAAGGTAGAGCCGAAGAACATGATCGAATTGTCCAGCATGCTGCCACTCGGCTCCTTAATGGCATCCAGCTTGTCGAGATAATAGGCGAACAGCTCCGACTGGTTGATGTTGACCCGGTGCAGGATATCCAGCTTGGGCTGCTCGTAATTGTGATGGGAGGCTTCATGATGCTGCATGGAGATGCCCAGATGGGGGAACGTCATCAGACTGGCTTCACGCGCCGTCATGATGGTGGAAACCCGTGTCAGGTCCGCCTGGTAGGCGAGCACCTGGAGATCGAAGAGCAGCTTGACATAGTCGGGCCAGGCATCGGGCGCCCCGACCGGCCGATCAAAACTGGGAAGGTCCGTGGTCTTGGTCCGCGCAGCCACCTGAATCCGGCGTTCCACGTCACGGATGGAATCCAGATACTGATCCAGCTTCTGCCGGTCGGAAGGTCCCAGCCGCGACTTCAAGGACGTGATCTGGGCGATGACGGTATCCAGCGTGGACTGATCGAGCTTGTTGCGCGCCGTCATGGCGGCAGGATCGATTTTGGCGCTGTCGCCGAACAGCCGCTCAAACACCTTGCGGGGATTGGTCTCCGTCGGCAGCGGCGTTTTGGGGTCTTTATAATTGGGATAGCGGCCGTCCTGCGGCTCTTCGCAGCCCATTTCCAGGGACGCGAACTGTGTCTCCTTGCCCAGATGCGCCGCGGCATACTGGTCCACCGAGGTGCCCACCTCGACACGGTCGCGGTGCAATTCCATGCCAGTCAGCCAGGAGGCCATGGCACGGTCGTGGAAATCGGGCTTGCTGCGGTCGGGATCGGCCGACAAACCATCGATCACCAGAAGCTTGCTCTTGTGGCGCTCCAGCGGCGCCAGACCCGAACTGAGCTTGAAGTTCGCCCCCTCGCCCGACGGCAGCCAGCGGTCCGTGGCGCCATGCGGATAATAGACGATACCGAAGCGCTTGACCGGCGCGGCGGCCGTCAACCGCTCCGCAGCCAAAGCCGGGTGCATGGCATCCAGGAAAGGCAGTGCAATCGCGGCGGCACCGGCGCCGCGCAGCAACGCCCGGCGCGAAAGATGCTTTTTGGAGACATACATCATGACTGACCTCCTGCCGCTGTTCTCATCGTGAATGGCGTGGAATGCACGATCGCCTGGACAATGTCGTCGATCTTGTAGGCAGGCGCCGTCTTGCGGACGATGTCGCGGACGACCGGCATCTCATGCGGATCGACGGTGCGACCAAGGGCGTAGGTCATCATGCGCGTGACGGTCGCGCTGACGAATATTTCCGGGTTGCTGGTCAATATCTTGCGCAGCCCCTGCGGACCTGTGAACGTCGTTCCATTCACCAGCACCGACTTGGCATCGATCGGCCCGCCCTGGTCCTTGGCGCGCCAGCGGCCCATCACATCGAAATTCTCCAGGCTGAAGCCATAGGGGTCCATGCGCGCATGACAGGTGGCACAGAACGGATTGGCGCGGTGCCGCTCGATCAATTCACGCGTGGTCAGCACCTTGCCGCCGGCGCCCGGCGCCTGGCTGAGCACCGGCACGAAGGGCGGCGGCGGCGGCGGCGAGTTCAGCAGGTTGGTCAGAATCCATGTGCCGCGATAGCTCGGCGAGGTCCCGGTGGTGTGCGAATTGGGCATCAGCATCGCGCCCATGCCAAGAATGCCGCCCCGCGGCGAATCCGGCGGCAGCTGGACGCGGCGGAAGCCCGGCCCGATCACACCGGGTATGCCGTAATTCCTCGCCAGCTTGTCGTTGACGAAGGTATAGTTGGCATCGACCACGTCCAGAATGCTGCGGTTTTCACGCAGGATGGAGCGCAGGAAGAGCCGAGCCTCGGTCTCGAAGCCGTCGCGCAGAGAGACATCAAAGGTCGGATACGCCTCGGCATCGGGCTTGAATTCCGTCAGATCATGCTCACCGCCCCGCAAGGTCAGCCATTCGGAGCCGAAATTGTCCATCAGGGCGGCGGCTTTCTCGCTGGCCAGCATGCGGTTGACCTGTTTGGTCAGGGTCGCCGGATTGTGCAACTGGCCCTTGGCGGCGACATTCAGCAATTCGTCGTCGGGAATGCTGCTCCACAAGAAGAAAGACAGGCGCGTCGCCAGGTCGAAGTCGCTAACGCGGTAGACCTGTCCCGGTTTGACGCTCTTGGGATCGAATTCCAGGCGGAAAAGGAAGGCCGGCGACACCAGAATGTCGCGCAGGCCGACCGCGATGGCCCCCGTAAAGTCGCGCTTGGCCCGCGCCTTGGTGTAGGCCGCCAGGAACGGCTTCACGTCTTGCCTGGTTACATTGTGGCGCCAGGCACGGCGCAGCAGGGTGGAGAGAATCTTCTCGGCGCAGGGCGCTTCCGCCGCCGCCGTGCGCGGGGTGCAGACCAGGATGTGACGGCGGCTTTCGCTGTCGGTCGGAGGACCCGGATTGTAAGGGCCGGTGATTTCGGCGCGCGCCAGGGTCGGCGGACCGCTGCCGATGCTGACGGCTTCCCCGGCCTTCGGTCCCCTGATCTCGAATTCCTTCAGCTTGCGGCCATCCAGCAGCATGACCAGGGTCGGGCGGATCGCCGTGCCCTGTACGTCCACCGGGCCGCCCTGCGCGGCACCGCCGGCGCCCGGCAGGTTGGGCACCGGACCTTCATTCCTGGCGTTGCTTTCGGGGAAGGTGACAATGAAACTGTGCTCGCCCGCCTTTATGGGCATCCGAATATGGAAGAACCGCACCCCTTCGGTCGGCGTCAGGTCCGCATCGTTCAGGAAGGCCCGAAGATCATATTCACCGTCACGCGGAAAATACTTCTTTACCAGGATACCGCCGCGCGTATTGAACGGCATGCCTTCGCCTTGCCATACCGCCTGGCTCTTGGTCGCCGGATACCGGTCGGTGACAGGTGAGGGATCGCCCTCGCCCACCGCCAGTTCGCTGACGCGGCGCGCCACCTTCAGATAGCTTTCAAGCAGAAGCGGCGACATCGAAAGAGAGTCGGCGATGTTGTCGAAGCCGTACGCCACGGCGTCGCTTGGCAGATCGCCGGCATATGGGAAATCGATGTCCAGCAGGTCGCTGACCGCATTGCCATATTCGACACGGTTGAGGCGGCGGATGATGGTCTTGCCGACCATCGGCTTCTTTTTCGCGGCCGCGTCCAGATCGGCGATCAGCGATTGGACCATCGCATGGGTGACCTCGGCATCGGGCCGCTTCTTGATGGGCCCCGGTGGCATCTCGCCCGCGCCCAGACGCACCACCACTTTTTCCCAGATGTCGGCATGGTCGGCGAGGTGCTGGGTGTCGATGCCTTCCAACACCAGACCCGCCGTCTTCAATTTCGCATTGTGGCAGCTTATGCAGAATGTGCCGAAGAATTCGGTGCGGCCCTCGGCTGTCTTGAGCTTGGCGTAGGTTTGCGGGCCGGGCGCAAAATTGTTGGCCGCCCGGCGTGGCGCAGGCGCGGTATTCGTCGTTGAGGCCGTGGGCGCTTGCACCGGGCCGGCGGGCGCCTGGGCGTTGGATTGCGCGACCGCGGCTTGAAAACCCAGAAACAGCAATCCCGCAGCGAGAGCGATCCCGCTACGCGCATGACGAATGCAGGTCTGTCCAATCCTGGTATGCCATTGCCTCTTATTAGATTGAGGCTGATGCCACATAGCCATCCTTCCCGTTTGGCTGATGGACTTAGGGTAGGCCCCCTGCTCCTTTTTTGTCAAATATTAGTAGTTGCAATCACATATTGAGATTTCTTGCCACCACGTTGAATGCGCACGACTATTGGACACCCAATGTGTCGCGGGAACCCCGCGCGCCGGCTTTTCAACCGCACCTTTGTTACATCGGCGAAAGAAAAGCGGGGACGACAGCTAGGTCTCGCGATCGACTTTATAGGCGTGCGCACTGTTGCCTATTTTGAGATCGTAAGACCACATCGCGCCAGGCACGATCGTCACTTTGGAACCCAAGGTCAGACGCGCTTTTCTTTCGCCCACCTGGACATTCACCTGGTGCCAGACCTGGCCATTCTCCAGGGTCGCGATGAAGGCGCCCTGGCTGTCATAGCGGACGCCAACAAGCACCGAGACGGCCACGGCCCGATTGCTGGAAAAAAAGCCGCCGCCCTGGCGCGGCGGTGGGGGTGACACGGTTTTGGGCGCGCTGCTGACGGCAACGGGAGCCGGCATACCCATCGCGGAAGCGGGCGGCACGAGACGCTGCTGAAATTCGGGAGCCGGCTGCAGGCCCAGCTTGGCCCGCATGAGTTGCTGCGCCCCATAGGTGCAATTCAGCCACGTGCGATCATCCGGGATGACCGAACAACGCTGCATCGCCGCCAGCACATCTTCGCGCACACCGGCCTCAGCCGGCGGACCGAAGAGCGCGACAGCAATGGCTGCGAGATAAATGCACTTTTTCATTTTCAGCCCCAAAAATTCGATCACCTGCTCCGGAAAGCCGGAGTCGCAAAGTCAGTAGGTCACTTCATCCTTTATTCGTCCAGTGCCATAGCCGGGCCCGGAAAGCGGGAACAATTTCTGCAGCGCAACCTGGTCAGCGCACCACGCCACCTGCCCGCGCCTGGCCGAAGAAAGTTTCACCGCCAATCTGTCCGCCTTTCAGAACGATCTCCAGGCCGTTGCGGCTTTCATCCTCGGACCAGGTTCGGCACAGCGGCGCGCCCGGTGTCAGGCCGGCTGCGACCGTGAGCGCCTGGACGTCGAGTGCGTTTGCGATCTCTCCGGAACTGTCGCCGCCGGCGATAACGATACGCCCAGGATGGGCCCGGTCGAGCATCCGCTTTGTCACCTCGGCGAGCGCCGCGCCCACGGCGCGGGCTGCGTCCGGCCTGGAAAGACCGGCATCCTGCGCCAATTGGTCGAAGCGGATCACGCTCTCGTCGTCGGGGCCTTCGGCGCTGAAGATGACAGGGCTGATGCCATGCTGCAGGGCGGATGTCGCCACACCAGCAAGGCGCTCGATCTCCGCTTCCCGCGTCCGCTCGTGGAGCGCACTGGGAAGGTCCATGCGCTCGGTCCGAAAACCATGCGCGCGGGCCCATCCGATCTGTGAGGCTGTCACCGGTGAACAGCTGCCGCTGACGACCGCAATCGCCGGAACTGCCGCGGCTTGCGGCAGCGAAACCGCCTTGGGCACCAGACCGATTTGCCGCCAATAGGCGGTCAGCGCATAGCCCAGACCGGACGATGACGCGCTGAACAAGCCGGCGCCACGATGTTCCCATACCAAGCGGCCGGCGGCAGCCAAGGACTCTTCATCCATCACATCGATGAATATGACGGGCACGTCCTCGCCCATGCGTGCCTCCAGATGCGCGGCCGCCGCGCCCTGGCGCAACTCGAGCAAGTCGATCAGTTCGATACGGCGGAAGGTTTGCGCCGCCAGGTGGCGCTTGAGATCCGCCTCCCCCATCGGTGTCACGGGATGCCGGGACATGGTGGGATGGCGATCGAGGCGATAGACCACCCCGCCGACGGCGGCGAACAGATTGCCGAACACCTGATAACGTGCCAGGCGCGGCGAGCCGACGATGGTGGGCGACCAACGGCCCGGCATGACTTTCGTGCCCAGGTCGATGGCGCGGCCGATCGAACCGATCGTGGGCGAGGAATCAAAAGTGGAGCAGACTTTATAATGCAGGATCGGCGCACCCAACCCCGCGAGGATGGAAAAAACTTTGGGAAGCTCTGCGTCCATCCATTCCGGGCTGCGGCCGCGGGAAGAGCCCGCCATGCCGATGCAGCGCGCATCGGGAAATTTCGCCAGCATCTCCGGCGTCGGCGTCGTCAGGAACAAGGCGGTGAGCACACCGGCTGACGCCATCGCCTCCATCGCATCGGTGGAACCGGTGAAGTCGTCGCTGTAATAGGTCAGCAGCAGATCTTTCGACTCGGCACCGCCGCTCATCGCCAGAAATCCAGAGCCTGAGCCAAAGCCGGAACGCGTTCGGCCTGCCGCGCCAGCGGAACACCTTCGATCGCCGCGTCCCAGGCGGCGCGCAATGCTTCCACCCCGGCCGGCACCCCATGCGGATGCCCGAAGATGCCGCCGCCCGCCGTGTATATCAGGTCGGCGGAGCCAAGTGCCGCATAGGTATCAAGGGCTTGCAATCCCGTTTGTCCGGAGCTGAAGACCGGCATGGCGGCAAGCGGAGCCTCAGGCATCACCGGCGCCAGCACGGCACGCGCGGCGGCGATGACACTCTCGTCGGTCTCGCTGAATTTGTTGCGCAAGCCGTTGACATGCAGATGATCGATGCCGGCAAGACGCCAGATCTTCTGCAGTGGCGCGAAATCGAAACCCAGCGCCGGAGAGCGGCTGAGATAACCCCAGCCGGCGCGATGGCCATGGATCGGCAATTGCGCATGGCGGCGCAACTCGGTGAGACCCACCAGGCCCACGGCATTCAGACAGACCATCACGCAGGTGCCGCCTTCGGCCAACACCAGATCATGGTGTCGCCGCATCTGATCGAGATCGCCGGTCAGATTGAAGGCCACCATGGTCTTCTTGCCGGTGCGCTGGGCGGCCTCGTTGACCACCGCCATCACGGCGCACACCCGTTGGTCGAACGGACAGCCGGGCCCGTCGGCCTGCAATTCATCGTCCTTTATGAAATCGATGCCGCCGGCAACCAGGGCGCGCACCTGCTGCGCCGTTTCGGCGACCGAAAGCCCCACGCTCGGCTTGATGATCGTGCCAATGACCGGACCGCGGGCGACGCCGGTCAACCTGCGCGTTCCCTCGATGCCGAAAGCAGGACCCTGATAGGCGGCCGCGAAAGACGGCGGCAGATCGAGACCAACCAGGCGCAGACCGGTGACTTCGCGCAGTTCGTAAAGATTGCCCGCAACGGTCGCCATCAGGGTCGTGAGAGAGGGACCGAGATTTTCGATCGGCCAGGACAGCGTCAGCATGCAGCGGCTGTAACGCGCCGACTGTTTCGGCGTCGGCAGGCTCGGCGTTAGCGACGTGTCAATAACATCCAGCTTTTCCACCCTGGCACCGGCCCGCGCCTTCAGCTCAGGCGTCTCCGCTGCCAGCGCGACAAAGGTGCCGCTCGACTGCTCGCCGGCGATGACTTCCGCTGCGCGGCCCGGGTCATCGCCGGTTTCCAGCCAGTAGGTGGCGTAGATTCGTTCGCCCATCGTATTTTCCGCGCGAGATCCTGTCAGGTGATGCGGCGAATGCTTTCCGCGATCTCATGGCGGTCGAACACGCCGCGCCAGTCATCGCGCATCAGGCGCGGCTTGCCGAAGGTGATGGCCTTGTTGCAGGCGTCCGAAAAGGCGCCCGGGATTTCCTTGAAGATGACGGCCGCCAGGATGTTCATGTGTCCCAGGAGAAAATCGCGCGCGCATTGTTCGGGAACGCCGCGCTTGACGGTTTCTTCCATCGCATCGCGCATCACATCCAAAAGGGTCGCGCAAACAGTTTCCGAAAGGCCCGGCTCCAGGATCGCCATCTGGTCGACCGTCAGCCGGTAAGAGCGAAGGATCGGCGCATAGATGGTCTTGGCTACATCCTCACCGAGATCGAAGGCCTCTGGCGGACCCTGCATCAGAGCGCTGGTGATGGACTGCTTGGCGGCAATGCCGCCGAAATGATCCTTACGCGCTTCCGGATCGACCTCATCGTTGAAGATCGTCGGATGGCAGGGATGCGCCACAAAATAGGTCAGGTCCTTGCGATCGGGCAGGTGTCCCGCAAAGGGCGCCGCCGCGTCCAGGGTCATGACCATCGTGCCGGCCTTCAGCTTGGGAGCAATCTCATGGGAGACCTTGCCGATCAGGGTGTCGGGAATCGCCAGGATCACCACATCGACATCCGCGAGGGCTGTATCGATGTCGACACACTGAATGCCCAACTCTTCCTGCAGCCGCTGGCGTCCCGCCGTGCCCGGCTCGACATGCCGGACCCGATAGTCGGAATCGCGCAGATTTTTTGACAGGCGAAATCCCATTTTTCCGCCGGCACCGAACAGAGCAATTTTTTCGTTCATGAAGATCTCCCAGAATTATGTGACAGAACCGGCGGCTACTTGGCGTAAGGCGTTGCTTCGAGATGCGCGTCACCGGCCACGGCTGGGCCGGACTTTGTGCCGATCAGAATGACCAGGAAGGCCGATAGCAGAAGACCGCCACAGACCACGAACATCGGCGCCTGATATGAACCGGTAGCATCTTTCATGGCCCCGGTGACATAAGGCGCCGCGAAGCCGCCAAGGTTTCCGATCATGTTGATGAAAGCGATGCCGGCCGCAGCACCCGCGCCGCTCATATGGCGCGCCGGCAGCGTCCAGAAAACCGGCAACGCCGCGAAGATCGCACAGGCGGTGACGGTGATGACGGCAATGGTCATGGTCGGCGAGGTCATGGAAAGCGCAAAGGGGATGCTGAGCGCGCCGACCAAGGCCGGCAGGCCCACATGCCAGTTATGTACGCCATGGCGGCCGGGCCGTGTCCATAGAAAGGTTGCCACAGCTGCAGGCAGATAGGGGATGGCAGTGATCACGCCCTTCTGGAATACGTCGAACCGGCCGCCAAATTGTGCTTCGAATCCGCCGACAATCGTGGGCAGGAAAAAAGTAAGCGCGTAGAGGCCATAAACCAGCCCGAAATAGATCAACGCGAAAGCCCAGGTGCGGGCATCGCGCAGCGCGGCGCCGGCATGGCGGCCATGCAAGTCCGCTTTTGCGCTGTCTTCTTTCGCCAGTTCGGCCGTCAACCAATCGCGCTCATCGGCCGTAAGCCAGCCCGCCTGCGCCGGCGTATCCGCCAGGAAGAACCAGGTCACCAGGCCGATCAGAATGGCCGGGATCGCAACACCCAGGAACATGACGCGCCAGCCGGCAAGGCCAAACAGGCCATCCATCCCGATCAGAGCTGCGGCAAGCGGGGCGCCGATCACGATGGTCAAGGGCTGCGCGATATAGAAGAGACCGAGTATCTGGCAGCGGTGCCTGGCCGGCACCCACAGGCTGAGGAACAGGATCGCGCCGGGAAAGAAGCCGGCCTCGGCCACACCCAGAAGGAAGCGCAGCCAGTAAAGCTGACTGAGGCTGCTCACCCAGGTAAAGAGCAGCGACACAATTCCCCAGCTCACCATGATGCGCGCCAGCCAGCGCCGGGCGCCGAACCTGTGCAGCGCAAGGTTGCTGGGAATCTCAAGCAGGATATAGCCGACAAAGAATATCCCCGCCGCAAGACCGAACTGGGCAGCCGTCAATCCCAGGTCGCGGGTGAGCCCATTAGGAGCGGCAAACGAGATCGCGGTACGATCCAGGAAATTGACAATGAACATCGCCGCCACGAAGGGGACCAGCCGCAGCGAGACCTTTCGAATGGCCGCGCGTTCGACAGCGCCACCAGCCTCCACCGCCTCGTCCAATGGTCGGTCACTGCGCATGGCACACATGCCTATTGGCTCCGCAATGAGATGTTATATCATACGGCTCGATCGGTCTCCTCACCGGGTCCGGCAGAAATAAAATCCCAATTTTCAGGTCAGGGGAAAGGAAACGGGAATGGCATCCACGTCCCATCAGGTCATTGCCTTGTTTGCTGAGCCCTTGTTCAAGGCCAATATCGCCAGCGCCATCAGTGCCGAGCAGATCGACTTCATCAAGAAGCTGAAGATGCGGGACAATATCGAGAACCTGATCTCGGAGAACAAATACATCTTCGAGGAGCCGCAGCTGAAGAGCATCAAGGACGCGGTGCAGGAGGTCCTGGATATCTATGCCGCGCAGGTGATGTGCATCCCTCAGCGGCTGTACGTGACCCAGTCCTGGTCGCTGATCAACAAATCCAATGCCGGCATGCACGGCCATGCCCATTCGAACTCGATCATTTCGGGCTCGCTCTACTATTGCGAACTGCCGCAACCGGCGGCGGCCATGACCTTTGTGCGCCAGACCAGCTACCAGCAGATCGACCTGCGACCCCCGCCAGACAAACGCAATGTCTACAACACCCCCATCACCTCGGTGACGCCGGCGCAGAACGAGGTCCTGCTGTTTCCTTCGTCCTTGACCCATACCGTCGATCCGAATGCAACCGGTCAGACCCGCTATGCCATCGCCTTCAACACCTTCGTCAAGGGCAAGCTGGGCGACTACCACACCGTGTCGGAACTGGTCCTCTAGTGTCCCGATTCCGAAATTCGCGTGATCTCCATATCGGGCTCCGGGCGAATTTCGGAATCGAAGGACACTAGCAAGCTATTGCTTCCTAGTGTCGTTTGGTTTCGAAGTTCGCGCCGAGCCTGATATCGATAGTATGGCGAACTTCGA
>CAYQZM010000248.1:0-11115 GCA_964421935.1 uncultured Rhizobium sp.
AACGGCCCGGGCTTGCAAAGTCGCGACGTTAACGTCCGAAAAATCCCGCGATGGCGGCCTCTGCCGCCTCCGCCGTGGCGGCGGGTGCAAGCAGTGCGATCACGGCCTTGGGCCGTACGGCGGCCAGGGCCGGCTGAACCCGCCCGTCCATATTGATCAGCGGCAACACCGCAAGCTTGCGCACCCGCGACAGGTCCTCGGTGGCCACCGCCGCCAGCATGGCCGCCGGCCAGGCGGGATCGGTTTTGACGCCGGCAAAGGCGGCGGGGTCCAGGGCATGCACAAGCACCAGCCGGGTATCCTGCGGCAGGATCGGCTGCTGTTTCAGAAGGCCGACCATGATGGCCGAGCCGAGGGCGTCATTGGCGATCGCCAGCACCGCGCGGGTGGCAAGCCTCGGGCCCAGCGCGGCACTGTCCATGAACAGCGGCTTGCCGTCCTTGTCCTTGGCGGGATGCAAGCGCGCGATCGGATCGATGTGCGCGGTCTCACAGGCCGCGACAAAGGCACGGCGGGCGGCGCGATAGACACTTTCGGACGATGCTGCCATCAGCCTACTCTAGCGCAATGTCCGCCTTTGGCACTTTGCAACACCTGCGCGACCGGCCGATCGGCGATCAGGATTCGGCGCGCGCGGCCCGCAAGGGTTTTCGCCAGCGCATCGCCATCGCTCGCGACAATCGCCTGTTCGGTGAACAGGTGGTCGAGGCACGTGACATGGGTCTGGCGGGCGAGAATTTCTATGCCGGCACGCGCAACCCGCCCTACTGGCAGCGGGTGGACGGCGCCACGGACCGGCTGTGGCTGCGCCGGACGGTTGCCGAGAAACTGGCGCAGGTGAATGCCCGGGCAGGCGAAGCTGGCCTTGAGTTGTTTCTGTTTGATGCCTGGCGGCCGCGCCAGGTCCAGGCCTATTTCCATGATGTATGGATGCCGCGCGCGCTTCAGCGCCGCAATCCCTCTCTTGCCGGCGCCGCGCTGATCGAAGAAGTGGAACGCTACTGGGCCGCGCCGTCCGACAGCGAGGCCTCGCCCGCGCCCCATGCCACTGCGGCCGCGGTGGATCTGACCTTGCGCTGGAAGGGCGGCGAACAGCTATGGATGGGCTCGCTGTTCGACGACGTCACGGCGCTGGCCCATCGCGGCCGCTTCGAGAATCTGGACGCCGATAATTTTTCCTTCTCCGACCAGGAAGCGCGAAGCAATCGCCGCCTGCTGCACTGGCTGATGGTGGAAGAAGGTTTTGCCGGCCATCCCGACGAATGGTGGCACTTCTCCTGGGGCGACCAGATGTGGGCGGCGCTGACCGGCGCGCCGGCCGCACATTATGGATTGGCGACGATTCCTGCCTAGCGCGTTGCGCGCCCAAATCCGCTCAGAACGCATCCTGAAGGCTTTGGAACCATGAGCCGGAGCGGGGTGAAACGGCGGATAGGTGCCAGCCCGTGTCGTCTCGGGTGATGCTGCCGCTCCAGCGCCTTTCCGTTCCCGGTTCCTGCAGCGCCAGGCTGATGCGATTGGCGCTCCACCCACTGACGCGGGTTTTATAGGGCGCCTTGAGATTCGGATCTTCCGCATGGGTCTCGGCGAAGGTATGTGCCCATTCCAGCACGGCGCTGTCGCCTTCGCGGCGCCAGATTTCCAGATTGTTGGGCCCGACATCGCTTTCTTCGTCGTATGGCGCGACAAGAAACTGCCGGCCATCGGGCGAAAACATCGGCATGCCGTGCAGGGTGGTGCTGCGCCCGGTCTGGCTGTCTATCAGCAGGAAAACACTGCCCTCATAATAGAATTGCTGGACCACAAAGGCATCCGCGCGATCGACCTTGTCCATCAACGCAAAGCCGATGCAGCTTTCCACCACGCCGTCGTCACAGGCCTTCAGATGATCCGTGAAAGTGACTTTTTCAGCATGGGTGGGAAACAGCACCAGTTGATCGCCATGCCGCTCCGCCACGCCCGGTGACAGTTGTTCCGGTTCGGCGCCGCGTGCGGCGCACATGACATTGGCGGCACAGTCGGGGGGCAATTCGGTCTTGCCGGCGCAGGCTGCCAGCGGCAGCAGCAAAAGCAGAAATGCCAGGCGCGCTTTCATGACGATTCCAGAATGATCCGGCGGCAAAGCCGCCCATGAAATAATTTCTGATCCTACCCCAGGATGATGCCCGAGGCCGCCAGCGAAATACCCGCTCGACCCTACTCGAGAATAGGCCGGAAAGCGCCGTCCCATTCTGAGCCAGGCGGATGCTTCTCGTAATAGGCAATGCGGGCCAGATGCAGGTCGTAGAGCTTCTGGCTGACGCCCGACAGGCGCCGGCACTGGGCGATCAGCTCCCGTGCCATGGCCCAGTTCTGCTTGCGCATGGCCTGGAAGATATGGTCGTGGAAAACCGTCAGCGCCCGGAATTTGGGCGAAGCCTTGGTCACGGGGCTTCCCATCAGGGCGTAAAGCGTCACCGGCGGGCTGCGTCCGGCGGCAATGGTATCGATCTCAAGGAAGGCAAAACCGCGTTCAGCCTGGCGCTTGGTCTCCTCCGACACCACCAGCGCCGAGCCGTAGAGATGCGACATGGCTTGCAGGCTCTGGGCCAAGGCCACCGCATCGCCGTGAACGCCGTAGCCCATCCGTCCCGAGGCGCCAAAGCCGCCCGCGATCACGGGCCCGGTGGCGACGCCCACGCCGATTTCCATCGCCGGCGCGGCCGGCTCTTCCCGCGCCAGTTCTTCCATCGCCCGCCCCCAGGCCGTGGTCATGCCAATGGCGGCGTCGCAGGCATGCAGGGCGTGCTCGGCGTCCTCCAACGGGGCGTTCCAGAAAGCGGCAAAGCCGTCGGCCGTGAGCCGGTCGATCGTGCCCCCATGCGCCAGCGCCTGGTCTATCAGCGGGGTCAGCACCTTTTCGGTCAGGCGGGTGAAGCCGGTGGGGTCATCGCGGTGGGCGGCCGCCAGCGCCGAGAGGCCGCGCACCCCACAGACCAGATAGCTTACGGTCCGCGTGTCTCCGCCCAGCTTCAGAAGGTCGGGATGGCGCGCCAGCTTGCCGATGCTCGTCCGGGGCAGGGAATCGGCGAAAGCCATGCGCAGGGCCGTATAGGTCATGCGCAATTCGAACAGCCAGGCGGCCAGAGCGGTGGCAAAGGCGAGCACCAGGACCAGAGAAGGCGTGGTCGCGTCCAGAAGCAGGCGCTGACTGATGAACAGAAGCCAGGAAATCGATCCCACCAGAAGCACCCCGGCCAGGCTCGCCGATGCCCCCCAGATCAATCCCCGCCGCAGCAGGCCGACCATGACGATACCGGTGAGAAGCAGGATCAGCGCTTCGGCTGGCTGAGCCCAACCCGGACGCGAAAGCACCCGGCGGCTCAGCAGATTCTCCACCCCTTCCGCCATGACCTGCGCCACGCTGGCCAAGCCCAGCGGCGTTTTGACCACCTGACCCTCAGCCCCCACCAACACGATCGCGTCTTTCAGCGGCACGGCTTCCAGCGCATTGGGATTGAGCATCCGATCCGACATGTTGGCGGCGAAGTAGAGGCGCACGGCGCCCGAAGGGTCCGTGGGCACCGGGCCCGCCGCCGTTTCCAGGGCGCCGACGCCGGGCCCTGAAAAAAAGCTCGACAGGCTCCGCTCATTGCTGGTGACGGTGATATCGGACACGCCTGCCGCCACCCGCCGCGCCTCCGCCGCCAGGCCCGGCACCAGGCCATCTCCCAGACGGAAGGCCAGCGGCATCCGGCGTACCACCCCGTCAGCGTCCGGGCTCAGGTTGATGGCGCCGGAACCGGCGGCGTTGGTCTCCATCAGCGCCGGGCTGGCCGCCGCGGCCCCCACATGCGGGGCGGCGGAAAAGGGATCGACCGTGCCGTGATAGACAAAGCGCGTCTTGATAAGGGGGGCGCGGCCGGCCGTCCCCAGCACCACGGGCACCACCGCACGTGTTTCCGAAATGGCCTGGGCCAGGTCATGACCCGGCTCCGGCAGTTTTGCGAGGGCTGCGCGGGCCACATCGCTGCCCGGCGGCAGCCGCGCCGCCAAAGTCTGAGGCGAGGCGCCCATCTGGATGGGCGCGGTCAGGACCACCAGACGGGCGCCGGCGGCGGAAAGCGCGCGCGTGGCCAGTACCAGGCTGTCCTCGTCCAGAGACGGCAGTTCCAGCACCCGTACGGCCGGATCCATGGGGATCGCGGGCCGGGCGGCGTGGCGCTGGTAGAGGTCGAACTGCCAGTTGGCGAGCGCCGATTCCAGGCCGGCCGGATCGAACAGGATCAGGATCGCGCCCAGCACCAGCACCAGGGCCGGCGCCAGCCACAGGCTGACGGGCCGCTGCCAGGACAGGCGCGCAAGCAGAGAATCCATGCGAACTGCAGCCTATTATCGTTATTGCACCAGAAACCAGTCTTTGCCCGGCAGTTTTTGCCAGGCCGGCCGCTTTTAAGTTTGCCCTTACCCTGATTTACGCGGACTGGCGCGCCCTGCGGCTGCTCACATTGCCGGGGCACAATCTTCGCGTCGCTTGCTCTTGTCGCGCACGTCTCGTGCGGGAAAGACAAGGAGAGAACCATGAGTATCGGTTCGATTGGGGGCGCGTCCGCTCTCAATCAGACGTATCTGAGCCAACAGGCCCAATCGGTCCTGGCTCAGTCTTTTGATCCGCAAACGGCGGCCAGCTCATCGGCCGCTGCTTCTGGTAATACGGATGCGAGCTCCAATACCCTGACCGGTATCGCATCCTCCGCCCTGGACAACCAGACCTTGCAGGCCCTGATGGATATGACCCAGCAGGATCCTGCAGGGGACGGCAGCAATCCGTCCAGCACCACAACCGGCCAGGCTCAGGGTGCGCATCACCATCATCGCCATCATGGTGGCGGCACGATGCAGGCCCAGACAGCCGATCCATCCGCCGCATCGACCGGCACGGACACGGCATCTTCGAAAGACGCTTTTGGGGTTCCGTCCACGGACACTGATGGCAGCGCGGATTCACTGGCGGCGGCGCTGTCCCAGGCCTGAACGACGTCAGAGAAGCAAGCCGGAGCCTCGCGCAGAATGCGTGGGGCTTTGACTATTTGGTCGTCACCCGGATGGCGACCTGGGCCAAGAGAATCCTGGCGCCCTTTTTTTTCAGTGCCCGGTCGGTCACCGCCTGCAGTCGGTCGGCGATCAGGCCGACATCCGGCTGCTCATCGGTGCGCACGATATTGGCGGTGAAGGTCATCAGATTGCGAACATAGGCGTCGCGCAGCACCGGCAGCGAGCGGGAAACTTCATCGCGCAGCGCCTCGTCCGGCACATCCAGCCCCGCCCCCACCATCAGCATGCCCGCCGCCCGGTTGTCCGAGACGATGGTGGTGTAGATGGGATCCAGCAGAATGTAGCTCTTGGACTGGGTGGTCTTGTGCTCTGGCGCTTTCTGCTTTTTGGGGCCATCCTCCGCGGCATGAGCCGGCAGCCCCGCGGCCAGGGCGGCGAGAGCAAAAATAGCGGGAAACAGGCGCATTGCTGGCATACCCATCGGAGCTGCCAGTAAGCGCCCGATTGGTAAACCGAATTTTAACGGCCCGCCGATGGAGGAAAGATGACCAGACATTCTGCGCCTTTGGCCGGGCTTTTGCCGGCTTTTGCCGCAGCGATGCTGGCGGGATCGGCTGCGTTTGTGACCGCCGGTGCGGCCGATCATCCGGGCCAGAAATTCCAGATATTGCCGACAAATCTGGTCAAGCCCTATGCGACGCCGGCGGTGGGCAACGAGCCGACCGAAATCCCGCGCCCAGCCGGCGTTCTGCCGGAAGTCCCCAAGGGTTTTGCCATCTCCGTCTTTGCCGATCATCTCAGCGATCCGCGCTGGATGGCAGTGGCGCCCAATGGCGATGTCTTCCTGGCCGAGCCCAGCGACAATGGCGGCAAGATCACCCTGCTGCGCGACTCCAATGGCGACGGCAAGGCGGACAAGAGTTTCACCTTCCTGTCCTCCTCAGCGGGATTTGTCTATCCGCATGGCCTGGCGTTCCACGACGGCTATCTCTATGTCGGCGATCTGCGCGGTATCTGGCGCTTTGCCTACAAGGAGGGGCAGACGGCGGCGGGTGCGCCGGAAAAAGTCACCACCAAGGTGGCGGACCTTCGCCCGAAAGGCTCCCATGTCACCCGCGATATCGCGTTCGGGCCTGACGGCACGCTCTATCTGGCGATGGGCAGCCGGGACAATATCTCCGACTTCAAGCCCGGGGCCGCGGTCTTCAAGATCAACCCCGATGGCAGCATGAGCGAGTTTGCCGGCGGCATCCGCAATCCTGTCGGCATCGCCTTTTATCCCGGCACCAATACCCTCTATGTCGCGGCCAATGAACGCGACGGGCTGGGCGACGACCTGCCGCCCGACTATCTGACCAGCGTCAAGCCGGGCGGCTTTTACGGCTATCCTTTCGCCTATACCGGCAAGAATCCCGATCCTGTGTGGGGCGCCAAGGACCCCGGCGGGAAGGTCGCCTCGTCCATCACACCGGATGTGCTGTTCCATGCCCATGCGGCACCCCTGGGGCTGGTCTTCTATACAGGCACCAATTTTCCCGCCGAGTATCGTGGCGATGCCTTTGTCTCGCTCCACGGCTCCTGGAACTCGGGCAATCCCACGGGCTACAAGGTGGTGCGGGTGCATTTCGCCAACGGCAAGCCCGACAATGATTATGAGAACTTTGTCACCGGCTTCTGGAACGGCATGGTCAATCCCGGCGAGCCGGCCAAGGTCTGGGGCCGGCCCGCAGGCCTGGCGATGGCCAAGGACGGCAGCCTGCTGATCGCGGACGATACCGGCGATGTGGTCTGGCGGGTGACATATACGGGAAAGTGAGACTTCGGTTCGGGCCTCGCACGCCTCACTGCGCTGTCGCGCGGCGTGCTCGGCAATGGTGGAGCTGAGCGATCGAGGGCGGCGGCCAAGCCGCCCGAGCAACCGCTGGCCTCCTCATTGCGAACGGTGAGGGCGTAAGCCAAAGGGCCAGTGGACCTTTGGCCGACCGAACGCCGAGCAAACCCAGTGGGTTTGCGAGGCCGGGGCGCTCGGGGAAAATTCGGTTCGGTCACCCGGAAGGGTGGTGGAGCTGAGCGGAATCGAACCGCTGGCCTCCTCATTGCGAACGAGGCGCTCTCCCAACTGAGCTACAGCCCCGAACCGATTGCCCGGCATTGCGGGCAAGGCGGGGTTTGTAGGGATCAGGCCTTTCTTCTGTCAAGCGGCGCTGAATTTCAGGCTTTTCGGGCCCGGTTCCCCCCGGTAAAAGGGCCCCATGATGAACCCGATCGCCTTCCTGCTCTACGAAATCCTCGACGTTTACGAATGGATCGTCATCGTCGCGGTGATCGTCAGCTGGCTCACCGCCTTCAATGTCATCAACCAGTACAACAACTTTGTCCGGACGGTGCTGCGCGTCCTGATCGCCCTCACCGAGCCGGTCTTCCGGCCCATCCGCAAGGTGCTCCCGGCGATCGGCGGCCTGGATCTGTCGCCGATCGTGGTCATCATCCTGATCGAATTCCTCAAATACACGATCCGGTGGATGTCGGTTCGCTACGGTTATTGAGATGACCGCCACCATCATCGACGGCAAGGCATCGGCCGCGCGCCTGCGCGAGAAGATCGCCGCTTATGCCGCGGAGTTGAAATCCAAACACGGCCTCGTGCCGGGTCTGGCCACCGTGCTGGTGGGCAGCGATCCCGCCAGCGAGGTCTATGTCAAAAACAAGGGCAAGACCGCCGAGGCGCTGGGCTTCAAGTCGGTGCATGTGGGCCTTCCCGCCGATACGTCCCAGGAGACCTTGCACGCCAAGGTGCGTGAACTGAATCAGGACGGTTCGGTGCACGGCATCCTGGTGCAATTGCCGCTGCCCAAACAGCTGGACGAAAATCCCGTGCTGGACATCCTGGATCCGGCCAAGGATGTGGATGCCCTCACGCCCATCAATGCCGGTCTGCTTCTGTCAGGCCGTGCCCATCTGGTGTCCTGCACGCCGGCCGGAACGATGCTGCTGCTCAAGGAATATGTCGGCGACATTTCGGGCAAGGAAGCGCTGGTGATCGGCCGCTCGCTGCTGTTCGGCAAGCCGGCGGCGCAACTGCTGCTGGCGGCCAATGCCACCGTCACCATGGCCCATTCGCGTTCGAAGGATTTGCCGGCGCTGGCGCGCCGCGCCGATATCCTGGTGGCGGCCATCGGCAAGCCGCAATTCGTCAAGGCGGACTGGATCAAGCCCGGCGCCACGGTGATCGACGTCGGCATCAACCGCGTCGCTGCCGGCGAGGGCAAGACCAAGATCGTGGGCGATGTGGATTACGAGGCGGCGAAAGAGGTGGCTGGCGCCATCACGCCGGTGCCGGGCGGTGTCGGCGCCATGACGATTGTCTGCTTGATGCACAACACGCTGATCGCGGCGTGCGCGCAGAACAATCTGCCGCTACCGACGGCGCTTTAGATTTTCTGGCGCAATTCCTTCGCCAGATCGTCCGGCGATATCGCCTCATCATAGAAGCTGATTGGCTTTCCGGTCGGTCCCAACAAGTACAGGACCGAGGAATGATCCATGCCATAGCCGCCCGCATTTCCTTTGGAAGGGTCGAGCGGCCGCTTGACGGCATACACGCTGTATTCTTTCTCGACCTCCTTGATGGCGGCGGGACTGCCGGTCAGGCCGACAAACTGCGGCCCGAATGCCTTCATGTAATCGGCCAGCACTTTGGGCGTATCGCGTTCGGGATCGATGGTGATGAAGATCGGCACCACGCGGCTGCTGTCGCTGCCCAGTTTCTGCAGCGCCTCCGCCATCACGCCCAAGGTGGTGGGGCAGACATCGGGGCAAAAGCTGTAGCCGAAATAGATCAGCATATAGCGGCCGCGAAAGTCCCGTTCGGTGACGGTCTTGCCGGTCTGGTCCGTCAGGCGGAACGGTCCACCCACCTTGGCGACGCCGGTGGTGACGGTGCGGCCCAGCCCCGGCACCAATTGGCTCTCGTGCCACAATATCCCGCCCGCCAGGGCCAGGATCAGCAGCAGATAGGGAATCAGGGCCTGCTTGTTGCGCAGCATGGAAATGATGCTCTATTCCCTTCGGAGCTTTCAGGGAAGTGACATTGGCGCGCAAGGACATGGCGCGAGGGTTTGCAGCCGGCGTCGGCGCGGGCGGCCGCGTGCGGCTGCGCACCCTCTCCAACCTGCGCTGGCTGGCGGTGGCCGGCCAGTCGGCGGCGCTGTTTCTGGTCTATTTCGCGCTGGGCTATAGCCTGCCCATTCTTTATTGCGCCTGTGCCATCGCGGTCAGCGCGGCGCTCAATATCGTTCTGGCCCTGCGCTATCCGGCGACACACCGGCTGACCAATCGCGAGGCGACTTTTTACCTCGCCTTCGACGTGCTGCAACTGGCGGCGCTGCTCTACCTGACCGGCGGGATGACCAACCCCTTCGCCCTGATGTTCGTGGCGCCGGTGGTGATCGCCGCCACCACCCTCAATCTCGGCAATGTCCTGATCCTGGCAGGGATCGCCTTTGTTTCGGTGTCGTTGATCGCGGTGGTGCATCAGCCGCTGCCATGGCCGGCGCATGAAAGCCTGGTGCTGCCGCAGCTGTATCAAGCCGGCATCTGGACGGCACTGGTGATCGGCATCGGCTTCACCTCGGTCTATGCCTGGCGCATCGCTTCGGAATCGGCGCGCATGTCTGCCGGTCTCGCCGCCACACAGTTGGCGCTCTCCCGTGAGCATCGCCTGGCGGCGCTGGGCGCTCTGGCGACCGCCGCCGCGCATGAGCTGGGCACGCCGCTTGGCACCATCGCGGTGGTGGCGCGGGAACTGGAGCGGGCGCTGCCGGAAAATTCCGGCGAGGTGGAAGATGTGCGCCTGTTGCGTCAGCAGGCGGAACGCTGCCGTGCCATCATTGCTCGGCTGGCCAATCCGGAAGAGGCGCTGGTGGGTGCCACCGCGCGCCTGCCGCTGGGCGCCTTCCTGGATGATATCGCCACCCATCACCGGGGCGAGGATGTGGCGATCACCATCACGCTTGCCATGCCCAAGGACAGCCCCGTTCCTCAGGTCTGGCGCGCGCCCGAATTGCTGCATGGGCTTGGCAACATCATCGAGAATGCGGCCGACTTCGCCAATGCCACGGTCGCGGTCAGCGCCCGCTGGGATGAGCAGTTCCTGGACATTTCGGTAGCCGATGATGGGCCCGGCTTTGCCCCGGAGATTTTCGAGGCCCTGGGCGAGCCCTACATCACCTCCCGGCCCGGCCATCACGCCCTGGGCGAGACCGATATGGGGCCGCAAGGCCCGCTGGACGAACATGAAGGCATGGGGCTCGGCTTCTTCATCGCCAAGATCCTGCTGGAACAGACGGGTGGGCTGGTTAAGGCGGAAAATCCGCCGGGCGGCGGCGCCGTGGTTTCCATCCGCTGGGCCCGCGGGGTCATCGATGGCCCCCAGCCGCCGGCCCAAACAGAGACATAAGTCACAGAGTGCAAGGCGTCCGGCGCAGGTCAGTTCGGCGCTGCGGCATGAGACCAAGTTAAGGCTAGTTAGAACCGTCTGCGTTGCGTTCCGGAGAGGCGATCCGCCAGGAGCCGCGCGAAGAGCGTATCGGCAATACGGTCGAGCGCGGCGACGCCGCGGGGGCCCGCCGGAACGCAACCCCGAAGGGGCCGGGGTCTTTTGCGTCCTGGGTTCGTCGAAAGGCTTGCCCGTATTTCCTGATACGGGCTGCGCCTTTCTCCTGCCCAGCCCGCAAAATCCCGCCGGCGCAGCGATTCTAACTAGCCTTAACTTGGTCTGGGTTTGACGCTGCGGCAAAAGTGACCTAAAGGCCCCCGAGATGACCCCCGAAGACAAGACCCTGCTTTTGGTGGAAGACGACCGCCCCCTTCGCGAGCGGCTGGCCCGCGCCATGGAAGCGCGCGGCTTTACCGTTGCCCAGGCGGAATCGGTGGCCGAAGGCAAGGCCCGCGCCAAGGAAGCCCCGCCTGCCTATGCCGTGGTGGACCTGAAACTCGATGACGGCAATGGCCTGGATGTGGTGGAAACCCTGCACACGACGCGGCCCGAAAGCCGGGTGGTAGTGCTGACCGGCTTCGGCA
>CAYQZM010000249.1:0-16129 GCA_964421935.1 uncultured Rhizobium sp.
GATCAGGGTAATGCCGATGACGGTGGAGGAGAGGCTGGGCTGCAGGAAAGCAACCAGCACCATCGCCAGCATGAAGGCGGGGATGATCTGGAAGAACTCGGTGATCTGCATCAAGAGATCATCGACCAGCCCACCATAATAGCCGGCCACCGCCCCCAGGAGCACGCCGATGCCCACCGCGCAGCAGGTGGAGGCGACACCGACCAGCAGCGAGATGCGCGCGCCATAGGCCAGGCCCACCGCCATGTCGCGGCCGATCACGTCGCTGCCCGCCAGAAGACCAGGACCGGGCGGGCGCAGCGGCATGCCGACGATGGCCATCGGCCCATGCGCGAACAGCAGCGGCGCCGCCAGCGCGATTGTCACAATCGCGGCGAAGACAACAAAGCCGAACAAGGTGGCGGGGCGGGAAAAGAAACGGGCGGCGAAGCTCATGACGAGAGCTCCACCCGCGGGTCAACCAGCGAATAGGCGATGTCGGTGACCAGGTTGAACAGACAGACCAGGACGGAGCTGACGATGAAGATGCCAAGCAACAGCGGATTGTCGCGCGCCTGCACCGCCTGGTATGCCAGGGTGCCAATACCGGGCCAGGAAAAGACATTCTCCACCAGCACGCTGCCACCCACCAGGATGGAGGCCTGCAGGCCGGCATAGGTCACCAGCGGGATCAGGGCGTTGCGCAGGACATGCCGGCGCTGGACCTGGCGTTCGCTGATGCCCTTGGCGCGCGCCGTCTTGACGAAATCGAGGGTCGCCACCTCGATCATCGCGGTGCGGGTCAACCGCGCATAAAAAGCCAGGAAGTAAAGCGCCAGGGTCACGCCCGGCAGAATGATGTGTTGGGCCACATCGGCGATGCGGGCAAGACCGGTATAGTCGGCACCCATGGTTTCAATGCCGAAAGGCGGCAGCCAGTTCAGCCAGACGGCAAAAACCAGCACCATCATCATGCCCAGCCAGAATTGCGGCACGGCATAGAACAACATGGCCAACGTCGTTACCGCGCTGTCGCCGGCCGAGCCCGGCCGCCGCGCCGCCATCGCTCCCAGGGTGATGCCGCCGGCCGCTGCAGCCAGCAAGGCAAAAGCATCCAGCAACAGAGTGTTGGGCAGCCGCTCCATGATGATGGAGAGCACTTTTTCGCGCCGGACAAAGGAGGTGCCTAGATCTCCATGCGCCACCCGGCCGACATAAGCCCAAAGCTGCACCGGCAAGGGCTGGTCCAACCCATATTCGGCGCGCAGATTCTTCATATAGGTTTCGTCGGCATAACCGGCCTGACCGGCCATCACGGTGGCGGCATCGCCCGGCACGGCATGAATCAGGAAAAAACTCAGCAGTACCACCACTACGGTGACCAGCAGGGTCTTGACCAGGCGCAGGCCGATATAGCGGAGCTTCATGCGAGCGCTGTGGCCCCGAAACCATCGGACGGTCCGTTGGGACCCGTCACCACATTCTTGAGCCGCTTATTGTAGAAGAACAGAGGATAGCGCTCATAAAGCCACAGCATGGCGACGTCATGGGTGAGAATCTGCTGCAGCCGGCTGTAACAACGTTGCGCTTCCTCGTGGGTCACGGCCCGCGCCGCTTGGGCGAACAGCCTGTCTACTTCCGGATTGACATAACCCTGTTCGTTGGTGAGCGGCACGCCCTTGCGGATGTTGCTGGAGAGATAAAAGCGCGAGGTGCCGATGGCGGGATCGCCATATTCGCCATAGGCATTGCTGCCGCAATCGAACTCCCAATTGCTGCTGCGGCGAAGCTGGGTCGGCCAGTCGGTGGCTTGCAGCTCCACCTCCAGCCCCACCTGCGCCAGCGCCTGCTTGATATATTGCGCATTGCGGGTCATTTCGCCGCCGCCATCCGGGGTCAGCATGATGCTGAAGCGGTGGCGGATCCCGCCCAGCCTGGGCTTCAATCCCATGTCATCCAGCAACGCTTTCGCCTTGGCCGGGTCATGCGGATAAAGCGTCAGCGCCTTGCGGTCGTAATAGGGCACCGTGGACGGGATCGGTCCCGTCGCCACCTTGCCATGGCCGAAATTGATCGCCTTGACCAAAAATTCCCGGTCCACCGCATGCAGGAAGGCGGCACGGAAGCGGCGGTCGCTGAACGGCCAGCGCCGTTGGTTCAGCTCCATGATGGCGATCTCGGCGGTACCGTAATAGGCGTCGGTGCGCGTCACGATGTTCGGATTGTTGATCAGCCGCGAGGCCACCACCGTATCGATGTCGTCACCCATGGCGACATCCACCGCCCCCGTCTCCATCGCCACCAGCCGCTGCTCGGGCGTGGGGCAGATGCGATAATACATGCCATCCATGCCGGGCTGGCCGGGCTTCCAGTAACGCTCGTTGCGGGCCAGATGGATGTACTGGCCGCGCTTCCATTCGGCGAACTTGAACGGCCCGGTCCCGATAGGCTTGAGGTTGTAGGGATTGGTGCGGAAATCGGTGCCTTCATAGATGTGCGCCGGCATCATCGGGCCGTTCGACGCCATGAAGGCCAACAGGAAGGCGCTGAAGGGCTGGCTGAGCCGCATCTCGACCGTATAGCGATCCGGCGTCTTGATGCTGGCGATATGGCTGAAGGCGGCGCGGCTGCGGGGATTGACCTGGGGCAGCATCACGCCGCAGCTGAAGGCCACGTCCTTGGCGGTGAAAGGCACGCCGTCATGCCAGAGCACATCGTCGCGCAGATGGAAGACATAGGTCAGCCCGTCGGGTGACATCTCGAAGCTGCGGGCCAGATTGGGCTGCGGCTTGAACTTCCAGTCGAACAGCAGCAGGGATTCATTGATATTGCCGCAAATCTCCTGCGTCAGCCGCGTATTGAACAGCGGATAACACAAGGTCGCCGGATCATCGGTCATCATGGCGGTGATGACTCGCCGGCCGCTTGCCGCGCTGGCCCAGCCCTGCCCCGGCAACGCAAGTGTCGCCGCCCCCAGCATGGCGCGGCGGTCCAGCATTCAGCCCTCCAGACGGTCCAGCGGAAACACCGGGCGCCGCAATTTGGTATAGGGCAGCCTGGTGATGTCGGAGGTGCAGGGCCCGGACGTGTTCACCGTGAACTCTGCCGCGGCGATCTTGCCATAGGCGACGCGGTGCCCCACCGCCGCCTTGACCCCGATCATGGTGAGATCTTCCTGATTGATGCCCTGGCTGCGCCACTGGCCCAGATCGAAAGGCGGCAGTTTCTTGCTGGTGAGAAGAATGGTGAGGCCGCGATGCTTCACCACCGCGCAAGGTCCCATGCGGATGATCTTGCCCAAGGAGCCCACCAGATGGGACTTCTTGTCTTCCAGCTCGAACACCCCATCGCTGCGCGAGACCAGTTCCACCTCCAAGGTCACCGGACCCGGATCGAGCGGACTGCCCTTGCCGCCGATAGGCAAGGTGATCCTGCCCCCGACCGGCACATCGGCCAGTGCCTTCACCGCCTCGGCGTCGGCGATGACGACACCAGCGCCCTGAATGTCGTGTTTCAGCAGCGCCCGCATCACATCGGTGCCGTCGCCCGGCGCGCCGCCGCCGATATTGTCCGACGGCTCGACCAGCAGAACCGGGCCCTTGCCGCCAAACCGGTAATTGTTCTCCTTGAACTCCCGCACCACCCGATCGAGGTCGTGCTGCTCGGGAATGCCGCCCTGGCGCATGTCCCAGGCAATCCCGGCCAGTTCGCGCAGCGCCGTCTGCGCGTCTTCGGTGCTGCCTTCCGTGATCACGCTGAAAGCCACGCCGGCATGCGGCACGTCGGAAAAGGCGTAACCGCCCACCACATTCACCGCCAGCACGCCGGGCACCTCCTTTTCGATCCGGCGCGCGGCGTCTTCCAGCGCCCGCATCGGCCCGTCGCGGGTGCCGGTGCCGGTCGGCGGCCAAACAATCGGTGTCACCAGCACCTGATGCTTGGGCCTGACGCCCATTTTCAAGCAGCGCGCCAGCAGGCTGGCCGACAGCACCGCGCTGTCGAACTGATCGGTGTGTGGGCATTCGCGGTAGAAGATCATGCAGTCGGACAGCGCACCCATCTGGGGCGTCAAGGTGCCGTGCAGGTCGCCCACACAGTAGATGGGCAGTTTCTCGGCGCCCGGCATGGCGCGGATGCGCGCCATCAGCTCGCCTTCGGGGTCGTCGCACGCACTGGTGACCATGGCGCCGTGCAACGACAGGTGGACGGCATCCAGCCCCTCCGCCAGCGCCTTTTCTAGCACGGGCTTCACCTCGCGCCAGAAAGCCTCGAACACGGCATGATCCACGGTGCCCGAAGCGCCGCCGGTATAGACGGCACTGGGCACCACCTCCCAGCCTTCCCGCTCCGCCACGGATAGAAACCCGTCCACCTGCGAGGCATCGCCGCGGCGGCGCAGGATTTCCTCGCCGCGATGGATGACAAAGCCGTCCAGCCCCGTGACGGTCCCGGTAAAGGAATGGGTTTCGTGAAAAATTCCGGCAATAAAAACGCGTGTCATGTCGTCACCCCCGACAAACTGTCGGTGGTTTTGGCGGGGACTGCAAGGACCGGTGCGCTGCACCATTGGCGGCCGCTCATTTTGCCGTCACCATGGCGTGGGGGCCTACTGATTTGCTGATCCTGAAACTCACGATTGTGCCGCTGGCCTTGTGGCTGTTCGGCGTTATCGAGCGGGCGCATGGCCCGCGCGTGGCCGGCTGGCTGGCCGGATTCCCCATTGTGGGTGGGCCACTGCTGGCGTTCATGACCCTGGATCACGGTAACCAGTTCGGCAGCCAGGCGGCATTGGGCGCTTATTTCGGGCTCGTGCCCTGGCTCGCCTTTACCGCGACCTATGCCTTCTGTGCGCGGCGATTGAGCTGGCTATGGTGCACCGTGATCGGCTTTGCCGTCTGGACGGCGATAGCGGAAGCCGCCGTGGCCGTCGAAGGACTCTCGCCCTGGCTGAAGGTCGTACCCTTCGCGACTTTTCTGGTCTCTCTGTTTCTCTATCCGCGGGGCGAGCCATCGGACGAGGAACGCGAACATATCTGGTGGGGGCAGCCGGCCCGCATGCTGGCCGGAGCGGGCCTGACGATCGTGATCACCGAATTCGCCGCCACACTGGGCGCGCGCTGGTCGGGCCTGTTCTCCACCTTTCCGGTGATGGGCTCGATCATCTGCATCTCGAGCCATCTGCAATATGGCCGCCATGCCGTGCAGGAAGTGGTGGCCGGCATGACCGTGGGGCTGGCCTCGGTCGGGACTTTCTGCTTCGTGCTTTACATCCTGCTGGCCCGGATGGAGATGTGGCCGGCCTTCGGCCTGTCGCTGGTGGTGTCGTCCACCGCGCATGCCCTGACCTGGCTGTTGTTCAAGACGCGCAAGAGCTGATCAGGCGATGTCCTTCACCGCGCCCTTCACCGCATCCAGCGTCGCCTCGATCACCGCATCGTCATGGACAAAAGAGACGAACCAGGCGCCGCGCTCCAGCACCCTGACACCACGCCTCAGCAAGGCATGCGCAAAGCGGACATAGAGCGCCTTGTCGGTTTTCAGCAGGTCGCGATAATTGCGCGCCGGCGCATCCAGCCCGAAGCCGACATGGAACATCAGTTCGAAGCCGGTGACCTGGGCCTTGATGCCCGCATCCTTCAAGATTTCGCGGATGCTATTACGCAGGCGCACGCCACGCTTTGACGCCGCTTCATATTGGTCGGAGGTCAACGCCTGTTGGGTGGCGACCATCGCCGCCATGGTCACGGGTTGGGCGTTGAAGGTGCCGCCATGCAGCACGCCGCCGCCGGCAAACATGTCGAGCAGGTCGGCGCGCCCCACCACCGCCGCAACGGGAAAGCCATTGGCGATGGCCTTGGCAAAGATAGAAAGATCCGGTGTCACACCGAAGCGGTCTTGCGCCCCTTTCTGCCCCAACCGGAAACCGGTGATCACTTCATCGAAGATCAAAATCGCGCCGTGCTTTCGGCAAGCCGCCAGCGCACCTTCCAGATAGCCGGGCGCCGGCGGGATGGCGCCCTGGTTGCACATGGCCGGCTCCATGATCACACCGGCGATGTCGCCGCGCGACAGGCGCTGTTCCAGCCGCTCCAGATTGTTCCAGCCGATGACATCGAGCCCGGCCGCATCGATGGCGTCCTGGCCCTTGCTGCCCGGTACCAGCACCGGCGCGTCTTCGGGGCCGGCGGCATTCTCGCCCGGTGCGGTGGACCAGAGGATATTGTCGAACCAGCCATGATAGTGGCCTTCGAATTTCAGGATGATGCGCTTGCCGGTTGCGGCACGCGCCAGGCGGAAAGCGGCCTGGGCCACTTCCGAACCCGACGACCCAAAACGGATGCGCTGGGCAGAGGGAATGCGGTCGCACAAGATGCGGGCGGCTTCGAATTCGATTTCGGACTGGGCGGCATAAAGAATGCCTTTTTCAACCTGGTCCTTGACCGCCTGCTGAACACCGGCCGGCGAATGGCCCAGCACCATCGCGCCCATGCCACAGTAATAGTCGATCAACCGGTTGTTATCGGCATCGATCAGATAAGGCCCCTCACCGCGCTGGAACACCAGCGGCCCGCCCGCCATGCCGGTGCGGAAATTGCTGTTCACGCCGCCGGCGATATATTTGGCATTTTCCTCGATCAGGGCGGCGGAACGGTCGAAGGACAATGACATGAAGGCCCCCTGCTCTTTTTGTTATGGGCCCTTCTAGCTTATTCCGGCAGGCTTGTATTCCCCTCGATCATGAAACCGGCTTGCGCGACGGGCGCGCCCGTGCCCGGCTGGCCTTCACCGATGCTGACCTTGTAGAGACCCGCCGAGACCATGCGGTCGCCGGCCGCGGTCACGCTGGAAAGATCGCGCGGGCTGAGCGTGAAATGGATCGTCTGGGCCGCCCCCGCCGCCAAGGGTACGCGGGAAAAACCGCGCAGTGCCCGCACCGGCATGCCGGGCGCATCAGGGAAACTCAGATAGAGCTGCGGCACCGCATCACCATAAAGCTTGCCGGCATTGCGCACCGTCACATCCACCGAGAGCGAGTCGCCACTTTTCAACCTGGGCGCGACCTTCAGATCGCTATAGGCAAATTTGGTGTAGCTCAGCCCATAGCCAAAAGGATAAAGCGGCTTGCCGGTGAAATAGCGGTAGGTGCGGCCCTTCATGCTGTAGTCCTCGAAAGGCGGCAGCTGAGCCACGCCTGTATAAAACGTCACCGGCAGATGGCCCGACGGATTGTTGGAGCCGGACAGGGTTTGGGCGACGGCGATGCCGCCCGCCTCGCCCGGATACCAGGCATCGACAATCGCATCGGCGTGTTCGGCGGCCCAATTCACCGAAAGCGCCGAACCGTTCATCAACACGACAACCAGCTTCTTGCCGGTCATCCGTACGGCCTTGAGGAGATCTTCTTCATCCTTGGGCATGTCCAGGCTGGTGCGGTCGCCGCTGGCAAAACCGGGCACATTGACCGGCATCTCCTCACCTTCCAGCGCCGAGGAAATACCGGCCACGGCGATCACGATGTCAGCGGCCTTTGCGGCGGTGACCGCCTTCTCCAAGGGATTGTCAATGACCCGGGTCCAGACAAATTTCAGCACCGGACCGCGCGCCGGGGTCTGTTCGATTTTCACCGCATATTTGCGCCCCGTCTCGAAGCTCACTTCTTCCATCTTCGGCCCGCGCTGGCGCGCATCGGTCTCCACCACCAGCTTGCCGTCGATCCAGAGCTTCGCGCTCTGGGCGATCAGCCCGATACGATAACGGCCGCCTTCCGGAACGCTCATCGTCCCCGTCCAGCGGGCTGAAAGCGGACCGGCATCGGGCAGCACCGGCGCGCTATTGTCCAAATCATAATTCAGCGCGTCATCGACCCGCGTCAGCGCCGCATTGCCGGGAAAGCCTGCGCCGCGCCAGAATTCCGCCTTGAGGCCGGGCTGGCCATTGTCGGCGGTGAGGACCGAAGATGGAACAATCAGCGCGGCGCGCAGGAAGTTTGTTCCCGGCTCGAACGTGATCTGCGCGTCCGGAAATTCCCTGCGAAGACCATCCAGCACGGTCACGGGATTCTTGGGCGTGCCATTGTAATTGCCCAGCAGAACATCGACCTGGTCCGCCAGCGGGCCCACCACCGCGATCCGCTTGGGTCGTTGCAAGGGCAGCACGCCATTGTTCTTGAGCAGCACCATGGATTCCCGCGCCAGGTTCAGCGCCAGAGCGCGATGGAGCGGGGAGATCAGCTCCGCTTCGGCAACACGCGCGTAAGGCACCATCGTTGGCGGATCGAACAGGCCCAGCTTGATGCGCGCCGTGAACAGCCGGCGCAGGGAATCGTCCATCACGCTTTCGCTGACAAGCCCCTGTTTCACGGCATCGGCATAGCGGTCATAGTCAGAGCTATCCATGGTCGGCACGCGGAAGTCGGCGCAGTCATTGTCCACGCCCAGCTTCATCGAGACCGCGGCCGCCTCCGCATAGGTCTTGGTGTAGTGATGGCCGCGCTGGATGTCGGCGATGGCGTCGCAATCGGACACGACATAGCCTTTGAATCCCCATTTGCTCTTGAGCTGGTCGGCGAGCAGGAAATCGCTGGCGCAGGCCGGCTGGCCGTTGACCCGGTTATAGGCGCACATCACCGAATCCACCTTGGCCGCCGTCACCAACTCGCGAAAGGCCGGCAGATAGGTATCCATCTCGTCATGCTTGCTGACCTTCACGTCCACCTCATGACGTGTCGGCTCGGGGCCGGAATGCACCGCATAATGCTTGGCGGTGGCAATGACGCGGAAATATTTCGGATTATCGCCCTGCATCCCCTCGACAAAGGCGCTGCCCATCTTCCCCGTCAGGAACGGATCCTCGCCGTATGTCTCCTGGCCGCGGCCCCAGCGCGGATCCCGGAAGATGTTGATGTTGGGCGACCAGAAATCCAGCCCCTGCGAAATGCCATGGTCCTGGCGCGGCCCGCCCGCCTGATTGAACTTGACGCGCGCCTCGGTGCCGATGGCGACGCCCATCTGCTTGACCCGCACAGGATCGAAGGTCGCGGCCAAGCCCATCGGTTCCGGAAAGACGGTGGCATAGCCGTTGCGCGCCACGCCATGCAGTGCCTCGCTCCACCAATTGTAGGCGGGTATGCCCAGCCGCGGGATGGCACGCGCCTGGTTGACCATCTGCGACGCTTTTTCGGTCAAGGTCATCTGCCCGATCAGGGCATTGACCCGCTGTTCCGTGGGCAGGTTTGGATCGAACCAGGGTTGCTGATCCTGTGCGGCCGCGCAGAGCGGCAATGCCAGCCAGGCCGCTATCAACCCCGCTTTCCCGACCAGCCCCATCGTTCCCCCCGAATATTGGTAGCGTTACCAGAACGGTAATCCCGTGGCGGCGGGGCGTGCAAGGCACGAAATTGACAAAGCCCCAACCCGCCAAGAAGCTTCGCCCCAAAAGAAGGGGATGGCCATGAAGAAATTTGTCCTGGCTCTGCTGGGCGCGACGCTGATTTCACCCGCCTATGCTGCCGACTATTTCCCTGCCAAAGGCGACGCCTGGACTACCCACACGCCGCAGCAGGAGCATCTGGATCCAGCCAAGCTGAAAGCGGCGATCGACTTCGCGGTCTCTGCCGAAAACAAGTATCCGCCCGAGCTGGCCAAGGTTGCGGACATCCGCGACCTGCGCATTTCGGTGCCGCTGAAATATACCGGCGAGGCCTTCTCCTCGCCCATCGGACCGCTGAAACCCCACGCGCCCGCCAACGGCATCATCATTCGCCATGGCTACATCGTGGCGGAATGGGGCCGCACCCATGACGTGGACATGACCTTCTCGGTCACCAAGACCTTCCTGTCCTCGACCGCCGGCATCGCCTTCGACAAGGGCATGATCAAGAACATCAACGATCGCGTGATCGATTATGTGCGGCCCACCCCCGACTTCATGCTACCGCATAACCAGCCCATCACCTGGGACAACATGCTGCGCCAGGATTCCGGCTGGATCGGCACCTTATGGGGCAAGCCCTGGTGGGCGGACCGGCCCGAGGCCGGCAAGCCCTGGAGCGAGCTGGCCAAGGGTCCGCCGCCGGTGGGCACGGCCTGGAAATACAACGACGTGCGGGTCAACGCCTTGGCATTGGCGCTGACGCATCTGTGGAAGCGGCCGCTGCCGGACGTGCTCAAGCAATATGTCGCCGATCCCATCGGCATGTCGGACAGCTGGCACTGGGAAGGGTATGACAATTCCTGGACCGAGGTGGACGGCAAGCGCATTCATGTCGTCTCAGGCGGCGGCCACTGGGGCGGCGGCATGTTCATCACCGCCCGCGACCAGGCGCGGCTGGGCCTGCTCGGCCTCAACCGCGGCAAATGGGACGGCAAGACCATCCTCTCCGACAAATGGGTGACGATGGCGACCACGCCCACCGGCCCCAATCCCGGCTATGGCTTCTGCAACTGGTACCTCAATACCGGCAAGAAAATGTATCCGGCGGCACGGGCCGACAGCGTCGCCTTCATCGGCGACGGCTCCAACATCATCTTCGTGGACTATCAGCACGACATCGTGGCGGTGGTGCGCTGGATCGACGGCAGCAAGATGAAGGAGTTCGTGCGCCTGCTGGTAGACGCCACCGGCGAGCCGGCGCCCTAGAGCCTGATTTTCTTGGCTGGAAACAGCCGGCGTTGCCGTCCGGCGCGGCGATCCGCAAGAAGCAAGACGAAGAGCGATGCGGTGTCCATCGGTCGAGCCTTGCGACGTGGCGGGCGCCCGCCAGAGAGCAACCGAAGGGATGCGGTCTTTTCCGCCGCGGGTTCGTCGAAGGGCTCGTCCGTATTGCCGCTACGGCCTTCGCCCTTCTCCTGCCCGCGTCGCAAAATTCCTGCGGCACCGGCGCTTCCAGTCAAGAAATTCAGGCACCGCTACTCTGCCGGTGCGGGTGAAGCCTTGGGCTTGCCGCCGCCCAGCCAGCTCCAATGGCTGGCCTTCTCGCCCATCCGATCGAGATACACATAGATCACCGGCGTGATGTAGAGGGTCAGAAGCTGGGAGAGCAGAAGCCCGCCCACCACGGCAAGGCCCAGCGGCCGGCGTGCCTCCGAGCCGGCGCCGAAGCCGATGGCGACCGGCAGGGTGCCCAGAAGGGCCGCCATGGTCGTCATCATGATGGGCCGGAAGCGCACCAGCGCCGCCTCGACAATCGCCTGATCGGGGCTGACCTTTTCCCCGCGTTCGCGGCTGAGCGCGAAGTCGATCATCATGATGGCGTTCTTCTTCACGATGCCGATCAGCATGATCATGCCGACAAAGGCATAAAGGCTGAGCGGCACGCCGAACAGCGCCAGCGTGATCAGCGCGCCCACCGCCGCGCTGGGCAGGCCGGACAGGATGGTCAGGGGGTGGACGAAGCTTTCATACAGAATGCCCAGGATGATGTAGACGGTCATGATGGCGATGGTGAGCAGGATGCCCATGTTGGACAGCGAACTCTGGAAGGCTTGTGCCGTGCCCTCGAACTGCCCCTGCACGGTGGCAGGGATATCGGCCTGAACACGCGCCTCCTCGATCGCCGTCACCGCATCGGAGAGCGCGAAACCGGGCAGCAGGTTGAAGGAAACGGTCACCGAAGGCAGCTGGCCCAGGTGATTGATGCTGAGCGGCATGGTGCCCATGCGCAAGATCGTCACCGCGTTCAGCGGCACGATGGGAGGCACCGGCTGGCCCGGCGCATTGGTGGGATTGGTGACCGTGCTGGGAGTGCCGCCGCCGGTGCTGGGCGCGCCCGTGGCCGTGGTGGCGCCGCCGGCCGTGTTGCTGGACGAGACATAGAGCAGATTGATGGCGGAGGAGTCGTTCTGGTACTGCGGCTCCAGCTCCAGCATCACCCAATATTCGGCATCGCTGGCGTAGAGCGTGGAGATCTGTTCGCCCCCGAAGGACGCGCCCAGCGCCGTCTCTATGGACTGGACCGACACGCCATGCGACGCCGCCTCGTCGCGGTTGATGTCGACATTCACCGCGGGACTGGTCAGATCCATATCGGTGGTGACATCGGCAAAGCCGCGGACATGCGTCAGCACATTCATCAGCTTGAGCGCGCTGGAATCCAATTCGTCCTGATTGGTGTCCTGCAAGGTGTACTGATAGGACGATTTTGAAGAATGGCCGCCGACGCGGATGGACGGCGGGTTCTGCATATAGGCGTTGATGCCCGGCACGCTTTGCAGCTTGGGCCGCAGCTCCTGAATGATTTCGTCCGCCGACAGGCTTCTTTCGCTGCGGTCCTTGAGTCTGAGCAGCATGGTGCCGGTATTGGTGCCAGTGCGGGGCCCCCCGCCCGATCCGACCGATGAGATCACGGACGTGACATTGGGATCATGCTGGGCGATCTCGGCCATCCGCCTCTGCATCCGGCCCATGGCCTCGAAGGAGGTGCGGTCGGCCGCTTCGGTCGAGACCTGGATCTGGCCGGTATCCACGGAAGGAATGAAGTCTTCCTTGGAGATATAGAACAGGCCCACCGTCGCCACCAGGCTGCCGGCGAACAGCAGCATGATGACTGTCCGGTGGCCCATGCTCCAATGGAGGGAGCGCTCATACCCCGCTTGCACGCGGTCGAAGCTTTTCTCGCTCCAGTAATAGAAGCGGCCGTGTTCGCTGGCCTTGCCCGCCTTGAGAAAGCGGCTGCACAGCATCGGCGTCAGGGTCACAGAGACCAGGCCGGAGATCAGGATGGTGAGCACGATGGTAACGGCAAATTCGTGCAGCAGCCGGCCGACGATGCCGCCCATGAAGATGATGGGAATGAACACCGCCGCCAGGCTGACGGTCATGGACAGAATGGTGAAGCCGATTTCGACCGCCCCTTTCATCGCCGCCTCGTAAGGCGGCTCTCCTTCCTCCACATGCCGAACGATATTCTCCAGCATGACGATGGCATCATCGACCACAAAGCCCACCGACAGGGTCAACGCCATCAGCGAAAGATTGTCGAGGCTGTAGCCCAGAAGGCTCATGCCCGCGAAAGAGCCGAGAATGGTGATCGGCAGGGCGATGGAGGGAATCAGGGTCGCCGAGACGGTGCGCAGGAACAGGAAGATCACCATCACCACCAGCACCGCGGCGATCAGGAGGGTCAGCTGCACATCCGCCACAGAGGCGCGGATGGACTGGCTGCGATCATAGATGGTCGAGAGCTTCACCGAGCTGGGCAGGCTCTGCTGGAAGCGCGGGATGATGTGGTTGATCTCGTCGACGATCTGGATGGTGTTGGAGCCCGGCTGACGCTGGATGGAAAGCACGATGGCGCGCTTGCCGTTCAGCCAGGTCGCCGTGCGGTTGTTCTCCACGCTGTCGATGGCCGTGCCGATATCGGCAAAGCGCACCGGCGCACCATTGCGCCAGGCAATGATCTGGCGCTTCCAGGCTGCCGCGTTCATCAGCTGGCCGTTGACGTGAACCAGGGTGGACTGGTTCGGACCGTTCATGGTGCCGGTTGCGACGTTGACGTTGGCCTGCTGCACTGCCGAGGCCACCTGGTCTATGCCGATGCTGCGCGCGGCAAGCTGGGCCGGATCCACTTGCAGGCGCACGGCGAAGATCTGCGAGCCCTGCACATTGACCTGGGCGACGCCCGACAGGGTGGAAAGCTGCCGCGCCAGCAGGTTTTCGGCGTACTTGTCCAGCTCATAAAGCGGCATGGAATCGGACTGCATCGCCAGGAACAGGATGGGCGAATCCGCCGGGTTCACTTTGCGCAAGGTCGGCGGCGACGGCATGTTGACCGGCAATTGCCGCGACGCGGCCTGGATGGCGGCCTGCACATCTTCCGCCGCGCCATCTATCTCGCGGTCCAGGTCGAACTGGATGGTGACCGAGGTGGTGCCCGATGAGCTCTGCGACGTCATGGAGGAGACGCCGGCAATGGTGGAGAATTGCGATTCCAGCGGTGTCGCCACGGCGCTGGCCATGGTCTGAGGATCGGCGCCCGGCAGGCTGGCCGAGACCGAGATGGTCGGGAAATCCACCGCCGGCAATTCGCTGACCGGCAAGTCGGAATAGCCGAACAGGCCGAAAGCCACCAGCGCCACCATCAGCAGCACCGTCATCACCGGCCGCTGGATGAAGGGCGTGGAGATATTCATGGCGGGCTGCCGCTTTTTCCGCCGCCCCGGTTCTTCGTCACGCGCACAGCCTTGCCGGGCGTGACGCGCAACTGGCCGTCGGTGACGACCCGGTCGCCGGGCTTCACATCGCCCTGGATGGCGTCGTTGACGCCGTCGTCGTTCAACACCTTGACGGTTCTGGAATAAGCCTTGCCGTCCTTGCCGACCACCAGCACGAAACTGTTTTCCGGCCCCAGGTTGACGGCATCGCGCGGCACCACGGTGGCGCCGGGAATCTGGTTGATGGTGGCGGCGACCGTCACGGTCTGTCCCGGCACCAGCCGCATGTCACTGTTGGGAAAGTCGGCCCTGAGCTCGATGGTGCCGGTCGAGGCGCTGACCGCATTGCTGACGAAATCGACCGGCGCCTTTTCCGCGCCGCCTTCAGCACCGGCGAGCGGGACCACCGCCATCAGCCGATGCTGGTTGAACTGGTTCTGGATCTGCGCCAGCTGGTTCTGCGGCAGCATGAAGGAAACCTTGGTGGGCTGGATCTGGGTGATGCTGACCAGAGGCTGAGTGCTGGCGCTGGCGGCGGGGATCACATTGCCCGGCTGGATCAGGATCGGGCCGGTCTTGCCATCGATCGGCGATACGATCCTGGTGAAATTCAGATTGATGCGAGCGGACTGCACAGCAGCCTTATCGGCTTCCACGACGCCCTCGTCCGATTTGACCTTGGCGGCTTGGGTGGCCAACTGCTGATTGGAGATGGCGTTCTGCTGCGCCAGGGTCTGATAGCGCGCCAGGTCCAGCCGATCGTTGGCCAAGGTCGCGGTATCGCGCGCCAGTTGTCCGGCGGCCTGCGCCTCCGCCGCCTGATAGGGCGCCGGATCGATCTGAAAAAGCAGCTGGCCTTTGTGGACGATGTCGCCTTCGTGGAAGTCGGCCGCCAGCAGCTTTCCCGTCACCTGGGCTGTGACCTGAACGGTGGCCGGCGACACCACCGTGCCGATGGTTTTCTGGGTGACGATCACGTCGTGGCGCTCAGCCAGACCGACCTTCACCGGCGGCGGCGGCGGGCCTTTATGCTTGGGCGCGAACAGCGGCGCGAGGAAATACCAGGCCAGCAGCAGCAGGGCCAGGATACCCAACCCGTAGAGGATAGCCCGGCCGCGCCGCTGCAAACCTTGCAATCGGCCAGCCACTTTTTGCGGGGCCGCATCGGAGATGCGGAAAGTTTCGTGTAACGCCATCGGTACCTTGCCGGACCGGCTATAGGAAAATGACGTATTCCGAATGTGCTGTTCTCGTCACGGCTTGTCGTGGCGAGGTGACGGAACATTCATGAAAGTCTTTGCAGCCGCGAAGCCGGAACGGCTCGGCGAGCAAGCGGTTCCCACGGGCCCGCGGAACCCCGCATGCCTAAAAATGCGTAATGAAATGCGAAGGGCGGGAAGCTTTCGCTTCCCGCCCTTCACCCACCAGCCCCTTAGCCTTGGTTTTGCTTTCGGGTTTTTGTTTTGGTTTAGCGGAACAGGGACAGGATGGTCTGCGGTCCCTGGTTGGCGATGGACAGCGCCTGGATGCCCAGCTGCTGCTTGACCTGCAAGGACTGCAGCAGAGCGCTTTCCTGCGCCATGTTGGCGTCCACCAGGTTGCCGATGCCCTGAGTCAGGGTGTCGGACAACTTCTGGACAAAGGTCCCCTGGATCGAGAACTTCGCCGCACCGGACGACAGCTTGGCGAGCGCCGAGTTGACGTTGGTCAGCGAGGTCTGGATCGTGGCCACCAGGCCCGAGGCCTTGGCCTGGGTCGAGATGGTAGCAGTGGACTTCATGGTAACGATGCTCCCCGAAAGCTTCATGTTCTGCGCTGCGGTGGTGATGCGGCGGGTGCCGTCAGCCGAAGCCAGAGCCGTGATCTGGTTGGTCGAGCCGTCCACCAGATTGAAGCCGTTGAACACCGCGTTCTTGACGATCGTGGTGATCTGATCGCGCAGGGCCGTGAAGTTGGCGTTGAGCGCCTGACGGCTTGCGGTATCGAGCGAGCTGTCAGCG
>CAYQZM010000250.1:0-12317 GCA_964421935.1 uncultured Rhizobium sp.
CACAAAGGGGCGATTCGAGAAATATTATTGCGGGAGGCGTGGGCTGGCGTTAAGGAGATGGGATAACCCCGACAGCAGGAACGACGTGGACACCCGCAAGCTGGACGCCATTGACCTGCGCATCCTGGCCGAACTGCAGACCAACGGCCGCATCACCAATGTCGAGTTGTCGCGCCGCGCCAAGATCACCGCGCCGCCCTGTCTGCGTCGCATCCGGGCGTTGGAGAAAGCCGGCTTCATCAAGGGCTATCATGCCGAACTGGACGGCAAGGCGCTGGGCTTTGAGGTGACGGGCTTTGTCTTTGTCGGGCTCGCCAGCCAGAAGGATGCCGATCTCAAGCATTTCGAGGAAAGCGCACGCCGCTGGAAGGAAGTGCGGGAGTGCCACATGCTCTCGGGCGAGGTGGATTTCCTCCTCAAATGCGTGGCCAAGGACCTCTCGGCTTTCCAGAGCTTCATCACCGATACGGTAACGGCGGAAAAGAATGTGGCCAGCGTGAAAAGCTCGCTGGTGATCCATGCCTCCAAGCAGGAACCGGGCTATCCGATCGAGGTCCCGGCCTGACAAGTTTGCGCGCGTTTCCAATCAATAATTTTTCGGGGAGAGTGGGATCATGAAAAAGTTTTTGCTTCTGGCGGGCAGTGCCATCCTTATTTCGACGGCGGTGATGGCAGCGGCGCCGACCGCCCGGATGAAAGCCGCGGTGGCCGATAGCAATCGCCCTGAAGCCGACACCAAGCGGGACGAGAACCGCAAGCCGGCCGAGATGCTGGCCTTTGCCGGCATCGGGCCGGGCAAGGTGGTGGTGGATATGCTGCCGGGCGCCGGTTATTTCACCCGCATCTTCGCCAAGGCGGTGGAACCGAACGGCCGTGTTTATGCCTATTTTGGCACCCAGTATGACGAACGCCTGAAGAGCCAGAAAAAGGACCCGGACAATCAGTTCGCCGATCTGAAACAGACCTACAAAAATCTGGGCGTGATCCACGGCTATCTGCCGCAGTTCGTCACCCCCGAGCCGGTCGACGTGGTCTGGACCGCGCAGAACTATCATGACATGCACAACAAGCAGTACGCCATGGACGTCAATGAAGTGAACAAGGCGATCTTCAAGTCCCTGAAGCCCGGCGGCTATTACGTCATCATCGACCACAAGGCGCCAGAGAGCGCGGGCGACGATGTCACCGAAACCCTGCACCGCATCAAGGAATCCACCGTCAAGAAGGAAGTGGAAGCCGCCGGCTTCAGGCTGGTGGCGGAAGGTCACGACCTCAACTATCCCAGCGATGACGGCACCAAGCGGGTGTTCGAGAATGATATCCGCGGCAAGACCAACCAGTTCATGCTCAAGTTCCAGAAGCCCCGCCATTGAAATCAGCGTTTCTGTTTCTGACGGTCTGCGCCGCGGGGATTGCCGCGGCGCAGGTTTTTGCGGGCTTTTGCCCTGAGGCGCACGCTGCGCCGCCCGTCGTACGGGTGAAGGCCAAGCTGTCCGCCTTTGATGGCACGGTCATGCAGCTTGAGAGTTTGCCGGCCAAGAATGCGAAGGAAGGCGAGGATTTCAGCGTCTCCGTGACGCCGCAGACACGCTATGTCGGCAGCGCACCGTCTGCTTTTTCCGCGATCAAGACCGGTGACTATGCCGGCGCCGCCGTCAGCGAGCAGCGGCGCGGCAACCTGTCCGCCCAGGAGGTCTATCTCTATGCCGATCCCCTGCGTGGCACCGGTGAGGGCCGTTTTCCCGAAGGCGAGCGCCTGATGGGCAATGGCACCGTCACGGACGTGAAGCCCGCGCCCGATGACAAAAGCGATGGCAGTTTCACCCTTCACTATCGCGGCGCTGTGCTGTCCAGCGCCGGCCCGAACCGCACCGTCTGCGAGGGCAGGGCGTCGCCGCCCGCCTATGCCAGCGCGCTCGCCTGCCAGGCGGACGCGGTGATCGCGGTCAAGCCCGGCACCAAAGTGTCCGCCCTGTCGGTGGGCGGCAAGGACCTGCTCAAGCCGGGCGTGGTGGTGACCGTTGCCATGACCAAGGCCGAGGACGGCAAGAAGAATATCGGCCTGGGGGTGGTGGTCGAGCCGCCCGAACAAACACCTGAGGCGGCCAAGAACGGGACCGTGGAAAAGCCGCCGTCCTCACCGTAAGGTTTCCCTCTCTTTCCGGAGAAAAAGCATGACCCGTTTCCTGGCCTTTCTGTGCGGCGCTTTGCTTGTCACATCGCCGGCATTGGCACAGTCCGCGCTCAAGTTCGGCAAATGGGGCGTCGACCTGACCTCAATGGATCCGTCGGTCAAGCCGGGCGACAATTTCTTTCTCTATGTGAACGGCAAGTGGCTGGCGACCGCCGTCATTCCGCCGGACCGTGCCCAGACCGGTTCTTTTCAGGACCTGCAGATTTTAAGCGAGCAGCGGCTCAAGGCCATCGTCGGCGACCTGGAGAAGACGCCCGAGCCGCGCCTGAACACCGAACAGCGCAAGCTGCGCGATCTTTATGATGCGTTCGTCGATACCGGCGCCATCGAGGCGCGGGGCCTGGCGCCCGTGCAGAAGGATCTGGATTATCTGTCGAACCTGAAGACCTTGGACGATGTCGCCCATGCCATGGGCTCGATCCGGCTCTCCACCATGAGCATCTACAATATCGGCATCGGGGTGGACGACAAGCATCCCGACAATTACTCCGTCAATCTCGGCCAGGGCGGGCTGGGGATGCCCGATCGCGACTATTACCTCTCCAATGATGAGGCGATCGTGAAGACCCGCGCCGCCTATCGCAAATATCTGGCCGACATGATGACCCTGGCGGGCATGACCGATGTCGAGGCGCGGGCCGACCGCATCTTGGCGCTGGAAACGGAGATCGCCAAGGTTTCGTGGAACCGCGCCGATCGCCGGGACGCGGACAAGATTTACAATCCGATGCCCGCCTCCGCGCTCAAGACCCTGGCGCCCGATTTCGCCTGGGATGCGTTCCTTTCCGAGGTCAATATTCCGCTCAAGCGCCCGGACGGCAGCGAGCGCTATGTCATCGTGGCGGAGAAGACCGCCTTCGGCCCGTTGGCCACCATCTTCAAGAACACGCCGGTCTCCACCTGGCGCGATTACCTGATCGTCCATTATCTGAAGTCTTTCTCCGCCTATTTGCCCAAGCGGTTCGACGATCTGGTCTTCTCCTTTTATGGCACGGTGCTGACCGGGCGCACCCAGCAGCTCGACCGCCAGACCCGCGCGGTGCATCTGCTGGACCAACAGATGGGCGAGGCGCTGGGCAAGCTTTACGTCGCCCGCTATTTCCCGCCCGAGGCCAAGGCCAAAGCCGATCTTCTGGTCTCCAATCTGCTCAAGGCCTATGAAGCCGACATCAAGACCCTGGACTGGATGGGCCCGGCGACCCGCGCCAAGGCACTGGAGAAGATCCACCAGTTCACGCCCAAGATCGGCTATCCCACCAAGTGGCGCGATTACACCGCGCTCAAGGTGGAACGTGACGATCCGGTGGGCAATGCCCAGCGCGCCACCATCTTCGAATGGAACCGCGACGTGGCGCGCATCAACAAGCCGGTGGACAAGACCGAATGGGGCATGACGCCTTCGACCATCAACGCCTATTACAACCCGTCCTTCAACGAGATCGTCTTCCCGGCCGCCATTCTGCAGGCGCCTTTCTTCGATCCCACGGCCGATGATGCGGTCAATTACGGTGCCATCGGCGCGGTGATCGGCCATGAGATCAGCCATGGTTTCGACGACCAGGGCAGCAAGTATGACGGCAAGGGCGTGTTCCAGGACTGGTGGACCAAGGAAGATCGGGCCAATTTCGATGCCCGTACCGCTGCCCTGGTGAAGCAGTATGATTCCTACGAACCGCTTCCCGGCTTGCATGTGATCGGCCAGAACACGCTGGGCGAGAACATTGCCGACAATGCGGGCCTGGCCATCGCGCTCAAGGCCTATCATTTGTCACTGACCGGCAAGCCAGCGCCGGTGATCGATGGCTATACCGGCGATCAGCGTCTGCTTCTGTCCTTCGGTCAGGTCTGGCGCACCAAGATGCGTGACAGCGCCATCCGCACCCAGACCCTGTCCAACGAGCACACTGTGGCGGAGTTCCGGGTGATTGGCCCCACGCGCAACATGGATGCCTGGTACAGCGCCTTCGACGTCAAGCCGGGCGAGAAATATTATCTCGCGCCTGCGGATCGCGTGCATCTGTGGTGAAACCAGACCGCGGATAAAGGCTGGGCGACACCAGGCCAATTAAAGGCCAATATAAACCTGCGGGCTGGGGTACCGTGATCAGGGAGCACGCCATGCCCGAAGCTTTCATCAACCGCATCGCCACGGCCAATCCGCCGCACGATGTGCATGACGCCTTTCTGGGTTTCGGGCGGCTGATGTTGCGGGAAGACCGCCGGCGGCTGGCCCTGTTCAATCGCATGGCCGAGCGCAGCGCCATCGCGCACCGCTATTCCTATTTTCGTCCGGGCGGCGCCCCTCCCGATCTGGATGGCGACGGCTTCTATCGGCTGGGCTCCTTTCCCGGCACGGCCGAGCGGATGCGGAAATTCGAGGCCGTGGCGCCGGGCCTTGCGGTGGAAGCGGTGGAAAAGCTGCTGGCGCATGACGATCGCGCGGCCATCACCCATCTGATCGTGACCAGTTGCACCGGCTTTTCCGCGCCCGGCATCGATCTGGCCCTGGTGGAGCGTTGCGGCCTAAATCCAGCGGTCGAGCGCACCATGGTCGGCTTCATGGGCTGCTACGCCGCCATCAATGCGCTCAAGCTGGCGCGACATATCGTGCGGTCCGAACCATCCGCCCGGGTCCTGACGGTCAATCTGGAGCTCTGCACGCTCCATCTGCATGAGACCCCGGAGCTGGAAGAGATTCTTTCCTTCCTGCTGTTCGCCGATGGCTGTGCCGCGGCATTGATTTCCGCCGATCCCGTCGGTGTCGGCATCCAATCCTTCCATGCCGCCCTGGTGCCGGACACGCGCGAGCTGATCCGCTGGCACATCCGCGAACAGGGGTTCGACATGGTGCTGTCAGGCGCGGTGCCCGGTGCCATCCGCACCGCGCTGACCGGCGCGCGCGACGCCATCCTGGGCGGCGCCAATGACATCGATCTCTGGGCCGTGCATCCGGGCGGACGCACCGTGCTGGATGCGGTGGGAGAGGCCTTCGCCCTGCCGCCGGCGGCACTGGCAGTTTCGCGCTCGGTGCTGCACGATTATGGCAACATGTCCTCTGGCACGGTGATGTTCGTGCTGGACCGCATCATGCGGGCTGCCACCGGTGGCCAGCGCGGCTGCGCCATGTCCTTCGGTCCCGGCCTGGTGGCCGAAACCATGATGTTCCGCATGGCGGCGTGATGCGGGTGTTGGTGCCGGAGCTGCTGGACAGCCTTGCCGCGGATGATCCCCGGGCCATGCGCTCCCGCCGCGACTTGGTTCGCATCAATGCCGTGATGATGCAACACCGCATCATGGCGAGGGCGCTGGCCGGCTTGCCGTGTCCGCGTCTGCTCGCCGATCTGGGCGGCGGCGATGGCCGGTTTCTGCTGGGCGTGGCGCGGCGGCTGAAATCGTGGCAAGGCGTGCGGGCCGTGATCCTCGATCGCCAGGCCATCGTCAGTCCTAATACGCGCGATGCATTTCAGGCCCTGGGCTGGTCCTGTGAGGTGATGCAGGGCGACATCTTCGAGACCTTGCCGCACCTTTCGCCCGATATCGTCACCGCCAACCTGTTCCTGCATCATCTTGAGAATGTCGAACTGATCCAGCTTCTGGGATCGGTGGCGGGCCGCGCCCCGGGCTTTGTCGCCTGCGAACCGCGCCGCTCCGCCTTTGCCTTGCTGGGTGCGCGGCTGGTCTTTGCCCTGGGCGCCAACGACGTTTCCCGTCATGACGCGCTTGCCAGTGTCCGCGCCGGATTTGCAGGCGCGGAATTGTCGTCGCTGTGGCCGAAAAGCCCGGGCTGGACCGTTCACGAACGTAGCGTCTTTCCCTTCACCCATCTCTTCGTCGCGGAGCAGCGCCATGCTTCATGATGCGATGGTGATTGGCGCGGGCCCCGCAGGTTCCTCGGTCGCGCGCCTCTTGGCCGAGGCCGGCTGGCACGTGGCGCTGGTCGAGAAAGCCGCGTTTCCCCGCCGCAAGGTTTGCGGCGAATTCATCTCCGCCACCTCCATGCCGGTGCTGAAGGCCTGCGGGGTGGCGGCCCGCTTCATCGTCGAGGCCGGTCCGCCGGTGACCCGGCTCGGCATCTATGCCGGCAAGAGCATGCTGACCCAGCGGCGCGAGCAGGTATGGGGTCGCGCTTTGGGGCGAGAGCATCTCGACCTGATGATGCGGGATGCGGCGGTCGGGGCGGGAGCAGAACTGTATCAGCCAGCGAAGGTCACGGAATTGACGCATGACAGCGGGATTTCCACCTGCGCCCTGGACGATGGCCGCCGCCTTGCGGGGCGCACCATCATCGCCGCCTGCGGCTCCTGGAATGCCAAAGGTCCTTTTGCCGTGACATCGGCCGCGCCGCACCGTTCCGACCTCTTTGCCTTCAAGGCGCATTTCACCGGCGCTGCGCTGCCGCCGGGCCTGATGCCGCTTTTGGCCTTTCCGGGCGGCTATGGCGGGCTGGTGGAAAGCGACAACGGCCGTGTTTCGCTCTCCTGCTGCATACGGCGTGACGTTCTGACCCGGACCCGGGCCCGTCATGGCGGCAAGGCGGGCGAGGCGGTGTTGGCGCATATCCTGGAGACCACCCATGGTGCGCGAGAAGCCTTGCAGGATGCCACTCTGGAGGGGGGCTTTCTCTCCACTGGCCCCATTCATCCGGGAATCCGGGCGCGAGAAGATGACGGCGTCTTCTTTACCGGCAATATCGCCGGTGAAGCCCATCCGGTGATCGCCGAAGGCATCAGTATGGCGATCCAGTCGTCGGCCTTGCTGGCGCGGCTTCTGGTGGCCCACCGTGGCGAGCGCTATGCCGGGGAGTGGCGGCGCCGTTTCGCGCCCCGGCTTTATGCCGCCGCGGCCTTCGCAAATCTGGCGATGCGCCGGCCTACCCGCGCTGCTTCGCTGGCGCTGATCCGCGCCGTTCCCGGCGTTATGGGCACCGGCGCGCGGCTTTCCGGCAAGCTGGCCATAGCCCCCTGAAGCGGCTTTCCACGTCTGCGCTTTTTTGATCTAGTTCAGAAAAAGTGGGGAGAAATGCATGGGCTTGCGGCATGCCCTGGCAGCCGGATTGATGCTGGCGGCTGCACCGGTGATGGGGCAGCCCGCCGACCCTCTGCTCAAGCCGAACCCCGCGGATTGGCTGACCTATTCTGGCCAGTACAATGCCCAGCGCCATACCGCCTTGAAGCAGATCACCGCCGCCAATGTCGGGCGTCTGCAGGCCAAATGGGTCTATCACATGACCGGGCAGAAGGACCTGGAGGCGACGCCGATCGTCGCCAATGGCGTGATGTACATCTCCCAGTACAACCGGATCGATGCGCTGGATGCGCGCACCGGAAATATCATCTGGCAGTATCAACGCCAGCCGATCGCCACCGGCGCGCAGCGCGGTACCGGTTACTGGAATGGCAAGCTCTACGTCACCACCTCCGACAAGCATCTCCTGGCGCTGGATGCACGCAACGGCAGCGTCTTGTGGGACGTGGCCGTGCATGACGGCCTGCAACTGGCCGGCCAGGCGCCGCTGATCGCACACGGCAAGCTGATCGTCTCCGGCAATCAGCCCCACGGCTTCATCCAGGGCTATGACGCGGATACCGGCAAATATCTGTGGAGCTGGTCGCCCATTCCCGCAGCTGACGATCCGGCGCTGGCGAGCTGGGGCGGGCAGAAGCCGGACGGCATGCCGATCTGGGTATCGGGCTCCTACGATCCGGAGCTGAACCTGATCTATTACGGCACCGGCCAGCCCGAGCCGCAATGGGCGGGCGAGGGGCGCAAGGGCGACAACCTCTACAGCGACAGCATCGTGGCGTTGGACCCCGATACCGGCAAGCTGAAATGGTATTACCAGAACACCCCGCACGACACCCACGACTATGACTCCCTGGAAATGCCGGTGCTGGTGGATGGGATGTGGAAGGGCAAGCCCCGCAAGATGGTGCTGCAGGCCAACCGCAACGGCTTCTATTACATTCTGGATCGCACCAACGGCGAATTCCTGCAGGCGACGCAGTTCGTCAAGAAAGTGGACTGGCTGAAGGGTTGGGACGACAAGGGTCATCCCATTCCCGATCCGGCGCACGATCCGTCGGTGAAGGGCACAACCACCTGTCCTTCCACCGCGGGCGCCACCAACTGGCCGTCGCCCACTTATGATCCGCAGCTGAAGATGTTCTATTTCGTGGCCCAGGAAGGCTGCGGCATCAATGTCCGCGACACCGCCCGCAACTATGCCGGCACCGGCTATCTGGAAAGCCCGGAGGAGGGCAAGAGCTGGCAGCTTTTCACCCGTGCGCTGGACGCTTTCACCGGCAAGAAGGTGTGGGATTATGAGCAGGTCACCTCGCACCATTACGGTCCGGGCCTGATGTCCTCGGCCGGCGGGGTGCTGTTCAGCCCCGAGGAGTTCGGCCAGTTCACTGCGCTGGATACCAAGACCGGCAAGGTGCTATGGCACTTCAACACGGGCGATGTGATCACGGCCAGTCCGATCAGCTATGCGGTGAATGGCCGGCAATATGTTGCCGTGGTCTCCTCCAGCAATGTCTTTTCCTTCGGCCTGCCCGAGGGAGGCGCCAAATGAGAGTTGCTCTCGCGATCGCCGCTCTCTTGCTGATGGCCGGCACAGCCGGCGCCCAGCGGCGCGCGGCGGTGGACAATGGCCCTCGCAATCCTTTCGCCACCAACCAGGCTGCGATCGAAGAGGGGCGCAGCCTTTACAATTCCACCTGCACCGGCTGCCACGGCGCCAATGGCGCGGCGGGCGAGTTCGGGCCCGGTCTTGCCATTCCCGGCCGCTCCTATGCGCGCACCACCGACAGCCAGATTTTCGACGCCATCCAGCATGGCATCCCGGGCACGCCGATGCCGGCGCAGCAGGGCAAGCTGACCGACGATCAGATCTGGAAGATCGCGGCCTATGTGAAAGGCCTGCGCGGCACCGCCATCGATGCGCCATCGCCCGGCAACGTCGCCAATGGCGAGGCGATCTTCTGGGGCAAGGGTCAGTGCGGCACCTGTCACATGGTGGGCGGCCGCGGCAGCATCATCGGGCCGGACCTGTCGCAGATCGCATCCCTGCGCAAGACCAATTCCATCATCGACGCCCTGACCAAGGAACAGCACCGTGTTTATGGTCCGGGTGGGGCGCAGCCGCATCTTCTCACACCATTGCCGGTATGGCCGGTGGTGCGCATCACCACTGCCGACGGCAAGGTCATCCGCGGCCTGCTGCGCAATGAGGACAGCTTCTCGCTGCAGGTGATGGGCCTGGATCAGCAGTTGCATCTGCTTGACCGGTCCAAACTGAAGTCGGTGGTCTATGAGCCCAAGGGCCTGATGCCGACTGATTATGACAAGCGGTTGAGCAAGACGGAGTTTGACGATCTTCTCGCTTATTTGACGCGTCTGGGCACCCCGCCGGAGCCGGCGTCACCTGTGGTCAAGATGCCCGGCGGACCGGAGAAAGACTGATGCGACGCTTGATCCCCCTGCTGCTGGCCACGCTGCTTGTGCCGGTGCCCGCCTTTGCCGCCAAATACTTCATGTATGTCGGCGCCTACACTGCCGGCACCTCCAAGGGCATCTACGCCTGGAGTTTCGACAGCAAGGACGGGAAGCTGGAGTCGCTGGGGCTGATGGCCGAGACGCCGCAACCGGCGCATATCTGGATCGCGCCCAACGGCAAGACGCTCTACACCGTGAACTGGGAGACCAAGGGCGGCGTCAGCGCCTATCATGTCGATCCGCACACCGGCGCGCTGACCTTCCTGAACAAGACGTCTTCGCATGGCGCCCAGCCCAACCAGGTGGTGGTGGACCCGAAGGGTAAGGTGGCGGTGGCGGTGAACTACACCACAGGTTCGCTGGCGGCCTACAAGCTCGAACCCGACGGCAAGCTGGGCGAGGCTTTTTACGTCGATCAGCACACCGGCAAGCCGCTGTCGCCCAAGCAGCCGGGCCCCAAGCAGCACGGCATCCAGTTCAGCAAGGATGACAAATATATGTATATCGCCGATCTGGGACTGGATCGGGTCTACAGCTATCACTTCGATGCGGCGGCGCCGTCATTCACCCCTTGCCAGACGCCCTATGTCGAGACCCATGCCGGCGCCGGGCCGCGCCGCATCCAGATGTCGCCCGACGGCAAGTTCCTTTACGTGGACCATGAGACGGACTCCGAAGTCAGCGTCTTCACCATCGATGGCTGCACCCTGAAACAGATCCAGGTGATCGGCACCGTGCCGCAAGACGCCAAGGCGCATAACAGCACGGCCGAGCTTGTCATCTCCGACGACGGCAAGTTTCTCTATGTCGGCAATCGTGGCCATGACACGGTTTCGGTCTTCGCCATCGACCGCAACACCGGGATGCTGACCTTGAAGGAGAACATTCCTTCAGGCGGCCGCACGCCGCGCAATGTGCGCATCGATCCCACCGGCAACTGGTTCTTCGCCGCCAACGAGAATGGCGGCAATGTCACCGAGTTCAAGATCGACAGGGCGACGGGCCATCTGACGGCGACCGGCGTGACGGTGCCGATCGACACGCCAGGCGGGATCTATTTCCTGAAAGCCAAATGAGGCGCAAGGCCGGAGGGCCGAATGAAGTACATTCGCCTCTACTGGATACATGATCGCAGGAACATGCCGGTCTGGCTGATCAGCGAGCTGGACGACAGGAACTGGGAAGTCAGAAAGGTCGAGATCTGGCGCGACGGCTCCAAGGGTTATGCCGACCGGCAAACCTCATATGGTTCGACAGGGCTTGCCCAGGTGCCCGTGCCGCCTTTTGACGAGCTGGCCCAACTTCCCGGCTTTGAACTCGAAGAGATCAGCCAGGCGGAATTCGAGCAGGAATGGACCGCCCGAAACTCGCCCTGAACCGTCAGGTCACTTCGGCAGTTTCAGGAATTCGCTGGGCTTGAGCGCGCGATCGGTGAAACGGGCCTGGGCCACAGAACCCTTGAAATAGTTCACATGGTTCATCCGCACGCCCACCATCATGTGGCCGGGCCCGTGCGGGGTGAAGGCGACCTCGCCCTCATTTTCCAGCACGCCGTTCACATAAGAACGATAGGTCTTGCCGTCATAGGTCTGCTCGACCGCATACCATTGATTGATAGGATGCAGCTTTTTCGGATCGATCAGGGCCTTGCTGCCGGCGGCGCTGTTGACGAAGGCGTCGAGATACCACTGATCCTTCACCACCCGGACCTCGAACATGAAGCGGGGATTGGGATCGGAGGTGCCGCCGGGATTGGCATCCAGTCCCGTCTTGGGATCGGTCTCGGCGATATGCATCCAGCGTTGCTGGAAATCGCCGCCTTCGGGCCGGAAGATGGCCTCGATGGTGAAGGTCTTGGCGCCGACCAGCGGCCGGCCGGGGAAGAAGAGCCCGGTATCCTTGCCATTGAACTGCACCGCCTTGCCCACCGGCGAGTCCACCAGCTGCGGCGAGCCTTCCACTTTCGGGGTCATGCCGCCGATGCGGTGCAGGTTGTCGAACTTCCAGATCGTGCCGTCCTGCGCCCCCTTTTGCTGCGCCCAAGAGTCACTGGGGGAAATCGCGAGTACGCCCAAAAGCGCGGCAAAGACGATGCTGCACCTGCTCATAAGTCTTCCTTCCCTGTTCTGTTCTTGGCCGCGACGTTGACGCGTCTTTCCCTCCGCTGCAATCTCTCCCGCAACAAAAAGCGAGGCGAGGGAGGGGTTTGTGAAATCACTGAGAGGTATTCTGACGTCGGTCCTGCTGCTGTCGGCAGCCGCCGCCTTTTCGCCGGCGCTGGCCCAGCCGGCCGGCGAAAAAGGTCCAGCCCGCATTGTCTGGGGTGCGCACAAGGATACGCCCTATAGCGGCGTCAACAAGCCCGTCACTCATATCGCCGACATCCTGAAGGCGCATCAGGGCCAGAAAAGCTGGGACCAGCCGGTGATGCTGACCCGCGACTATGACGGCCACTACATCTCGCTGGCGCCAGGCGAGAAGACCAAGTGCATGTTCTATGCTGACGACCGCGTCTTTGGCTGGATCTATAGCGGCCAGGTGAAGATCACCATCGACGGCCAGCAGCCGGTCACCGCGACCAAAGGCTATCTGTTCGATGTGGCGCCGCGCCTTTCCTATTGCATGG
>CAYQZM010000251.1:0-5835 GCA_964421935.1 uncultured Rhizobium sp.
AAACGACACCAGGAATCAATAGATTGCCAGTGTCCTTCGATTCCGAAATTCGCCCGGTGCGCGATATAGAGAACATGCGAATTTCGGAATCGGGACACTAGCGCATGGCCGTTGCCGACCTTTCCAGCGTCTGGCAGCCCAAGAGCCAGACGTCCGCCTCTTTGAAGGCGCGCGGGCCCGTCGCCATTGTCGATATCGGCTCCAACTCGGTGCGTCTGGTCGTCTATGAGGCCCAGACCCGCGTCGCGGCCACCGTGCAGAATGAAAAGTCCATCTGTGCCATCGGCCGCGACATGGTCACCACCGGGCGCCTGCATGCCGAAGGCTGCGCCGCGGCGCTGGAGGCCCTGTCGCGCTTTCGCATGATCGCCGACGGCCTGAATGTGGAACATCGCGATGCGGTGGCAACGGCCGCGGCCCGCGATGCCAGCAATGGCGCCGAGTTCATCGCCCGCGCCGAACGCGCCTGGGGCAGGCCGATCCGCATCCTGGCGGGCGAGGACGAAGCGCGAATCGCCGCCGAGGGGGTGGTAGCGGGCATTCCCGATGCCGATGGCCTGGCGGCGGATCTGGGCGGCGGCTCGCTGGACATGGTGTCGGTGAAGGCGGGCAAGACGGGCGCCGCCTTTACCTTGCCTTTCGGTCCCCTGCGGCTGATGGATCAGTCCAAGGGTGATCCGGACAAGGCGCGCGATATCGTGGACAAGGGGTTGAAGAACCTGCCCGACATTTCGGCCGCCGCGCTCTATGCGGTGGGCGGCATCTGGCGCAGCTTCGCCAGGGTTGACATGGAAGAGCAAAACTATCCGCTCCATGTTCTGCAGCACTACACCATCCCGCGCGGACGGGCGCTCAGGCTTTGCCGGCTGCTGGCGGGCCTGTCGCGCGACAGCGTGCGCAAGATCAAGGTCGTCTCCAAGCGGCGCGCCGAAAGCCTTCCTTATGGCGCGGTGGTGCTGGAGCGGCTGCTGGAAGCCGGCGACATCAAGGAAGTGGTGATCTCCGCCTTCGGTCTGCGCGAAGGATTGCTCTATGCCCGTCTGCCGGCGGAGGAGCGCGCCAAGGACCCGTTGGTGGAGTTTGCCCGCGCCGCCAATGCGCGCGAGGCGCGGGTGCCGGTGCATGCCCATGAGATGCTGGGTTGGACCGCGCCTCTGTTCGAGAACGACAATGTCGAGATGGCGCGCATTCGCGAGGCCTCCGCGTTTTTCTCGGATGTGGGCTGGCGGCGCCACCCCGACGATCGGGCGATCGGCGCGCTCGGCCAGGTGCTGACCGCGCCCTTTGCCGGCGCCAGTCACCGGGCCCGTGCCTTGATCGCGGCCAGCCTGTTTCACCGTTATTCGGGTGATGAGGATTTCCCACAGGCCTTGGCTCTTTCGGGTCTTCTGGACAAGGATGACGAAAAGCGGGCCCTGCTCTTGGGTCTTGCCTGGCGTTTCGCCTTTTCTCTCTCCGCTTCAGCGGCAGGCGAGCTTGCGCATTACCGCTTGCGCCTGACACCTTCCAAGGTGGTTCTGGAAGTGCCGGCGCAGCGCGAGGCGATTGCCGGCGAGCCGGTGCAGAAGCGGCTGGGCGCGTTGGCGGATGTGCTGGGCCGTAAGGGCGAGATCCTGGTGGGGTGAGGCACGACCCGCGATAGTGGCGAACCCTTCTGGGCTTGCGAAACCGGAACCGTCCCGCAGCCCGGAAATAACCCCTTTTTACCAGTGACCTTGCGCCTTGGGCCGGGCCGGGGTTTAAAGAGCCCAAGGACTGGACCCGCGCGGGGCAGGCTGGCCCAAAGGCGCGGTTTTTCAAGAGCTTAGGAGAGTACCATGGGTGGTATGAGCTGGATTCACTGGTTGTTGCTGGCTGGCGTGGCCCTGATCCTGTTCGGCGGCCGGGGCAAGGTCTCCGACCTGATGGGCGACTTCGGCAAGGGCATCAACAGCTTCAAGAAGGGCCTGTCCGAGAAGGACGAGCCCAAGGTCATCAACGCCGAAGACACCAACAAGGACAAGACCCCCGTTTGACGGTAGGCGTCTGACGGCGGAGCTTTCATGTTTGACCTGTTCAGCTGGAGCCATATCGTCATCCTGCTCGTGGTGGCGCTGGTCGTGGTCGGGCCCAAGGACCTGCCGCGCCTGATGCACATGGCCGGCAAGTGGGCCGGCAAGGCCCGCAACATGGCCAATGAATTTCGCAAGAGCTTCGATGAGATGGCGCGCCAGGCCGAGCTGGACGAGCTGCGCAAGGAGATCGAGGATCTCAAGAAGAACAATCCGGTCACCGACATGATGAACTCGGTCACCTCGGTGAACGACGATCTCACCAAGCAGGTGGACAGCGCGATCGAAGGCGTCGGCCCGCCGCAGACGGTGACGGAGCCGCCGATTGAAGGAACGGCCGAGCCGCGTGGCGGCGAATTCCAGGTGACGGACAAGCCCGCGCCGCAGCCGGCGGCAACCGAACATGCCGAGCCGGCGCCTTCGGGCACCGCATCGTGATGGTCCGGCCGTGATCCAGCCCACGCCCGAAGACGAAGCCGCCCTGGAAGCCACCAAGGCGCCCCTGATGGAGCATCTGCTCGAGCTGCGCAAACGGCTGATCTGGGCGATCGCCTCCTTCGGCGTCTGCTTTGGCGTCTGCTTTGCCTTCTCGACACCGATCCTGAATTTCCTGGAGCGGCCACTGGCTGCGACTACCAACCATCTGATCTACACCGCGCTGCCGGAAATCTTTTTCACACAGGTGAAGATCGCGGCGTTCGGCGGTATCTGTCTGGGCTTTCCCGCCATTGCCGCGCAGATCTGGATCTTCGTGGCACCCGGCCTTTATCGCCATGAAAAGCGTGCCTTCCTGCCCTTCCTGCTGTGGACGCCGGTGCTGTTCGCCATGGGCGCGGCCTTCGTCTATTACGTGATGCTGCCTTTCTCGATCAAATTCTTCGGCAGCTATCAGGTGCCGGCGACCAAGGGTGCCCTGGGCATCGAGCTGCAGGCCAAGGTCAGCGATTATCTGGATCTGGTGATGACCCTGATCTTCGCTTTTGGCCTTACCTTCCAGTTGCCGGTGCTGCTGTCGCTCCTGGGCAAGGTCGGCATCGTCAGCAGCCAGGCCCTGAAGAACATGCGCAAATTCGCCATCGTCGGCCTGTTCGCGGTGGCGGCGATCTTCACCCCGCCGGACGCGCTGTCCATGCTGAGTTTGGCGGTGCCGCTGGTGCTGCTCTACGAGATTTCCATCATCTGCGTTGTGATGATCGAAAAGGGCCGCGCCAAGGAAGAAGCCGAGCGCGCGGCGCGCGATCTGACGCCGGCTTAAGCGGCGGCGACCTTCAGCTCCGGCGCCACGCGGCTTGCGGGGAATTTCAGGATGATCGAGGTGCCGCGGCCCGGCGAGCTGTGGATTTCCAGCCGCCCGCCATGCAGCTCCAGCATGGCCTTGGCCAGCGGGAGCCCCAAGCCCGTGCCGTTGCGTGTGGCCGTCATCTTGTTCTCGACCTGGCCGAAGGGCGTCAGTGCCTTGACGACTTCCTCCTCGGTCATGCCGATGCCGGAATCCTGCACCGTGATGGCATAGCCGCCATCCATCAGTGGCGCGCCGCTGATCTCCACCGTTCCGCCGATCGGCGTGAACTTGATGGCATTGCCCACCAGATTGATCAGGATCTGGCGGACCATGCGCTCCACCGCCAGCAACCGCACGCTGTCCGGCGGCGGCCTTGAAACCAGGCGGACGTCGAATTTCTCGGCCAGATTGGCGCAGATGGAGAGCGATCCCTCCAGCGCCTGAGAGAGCGGGAATTCCTCGGCCGAATCCACGCTCATCTTGCCGGCCTCGATCTTGGAGAGGTCGAGGATGTCGTTGATGATGCCGAGCAGATAGCGGCCGCTGGAATGGATGTCGCCGGCATAGGACAGATAGCGCTCATTCTGCACCGGGCCCAGATGCTCATCCTTCATCACCTCGGAAAAGCCCATGATGGCGTTCAGCGGCGTGCGCAGTTCGTGGCTCATATTGGCCAGAAAGGCGGACTTGGCGCGATTGGCATTCTCGGCCTGCTCGACCGAGATCGCCAGCCGGCGTGACATCTCGTTGGTTTCGGCGCGCGAGGATTTCAGCTGGGCGATCACCTCGCGCGTGTAGAAAATGATCGGCGCGGAGACCAGCGCCACCTCGATGGCGATGTTGAAGACGGCGATGGGCTGCACCGGCAGGCCTTCGACAATGCGCACCAGGAAGTGCAGGACCGAAATGGCGGTGACGACCATGGCGGTCAGGGCGGTAGTGGAGCCCAGGCGCCCGAGCCGCGACACCCGGCCATCCAGGCGGTCAAGCGCGCGGCGGACACGGTCCGCAACGGTGATCGTCGAACGCCGGTTGTACACTCAAACCCCCCTGATACCCGGCAAGGATGCCATGAGCGGGTTGCAGTGTGGTTTCGCACCCGCAGGGATTTGGCCAGGGGATTTTAAGGACTTGTTAAGAAGTGGGGCGCGGAAAAGCTGACTTTTGACGAAGGCGCGGGGCCCGTGGCATGACCGGTGCCGCGGGCGTCTCCTTTAACTCTGCGGTCCGCTTGTCCGGGGTTTGGCTATGCATGACATCAAGGCGGTCCGAGAAGCGCCGGAAAATTTCACGCGCGGGTTGCAGCGCCGGGGCCTCGCGGATGCGCAGGCCATCACGGCGGATCTTCTGGCCCGGGACAAGGCGCTGCGCGAACTGCTGGTGCGCCTGCAGAACAGCCAGGCACGGCGTAACGAGGCCTCCAAGCTGATCGGTCAGGCCAAGGCGAAAAAGGACGAGGCCCAGGCGACCGCCCTGATGGCGGAAGTGGCGGGGCTCAAGGAAGCCATCCAGCAGGGCGAGGCCGAGCAGCGCGAACTGGAAAAGGCCCTGCGTGACGCCCTGGCGGTGATTCCCAACATTCCGGCCGCGGATGTGCCCGACGGCGCGGACGAGAGCGCCAATGTGCCGGTCGCGGCCCGCGCCTTCGGCAAGCCGCCTGGGATCAACAATCCCAAACAGCATTTCGAGATCGGCGAGGCGCTGGGCCAGATGGATTTCGAGCGCGCCGCCAAGGTGTCGGGCGCGCGCTTCGTCTATCTGAAAGCGGATCTGGCGCGGCTGGAACGGGCGCTGGCCAATTTCATGCTGGACGTGCACACCCAGACGTTCGGCTATACCGAGGTCAATCCGCCGGTGCTGGTGCGTGACAATGCGATGTTTGGCACCGGACAGTTGCCGAAGTTTCAGGACGATCTGTTCCGTACTGCGGGCGAGGATCCGTTCTGGCTCATCCCAACCGCGGAAGTCTCGCTGACCAATTATGTCATTGATGAAATCCTGGCCGACGCCGAGCTGCCGCTGCGCTCCCCCGCCTACACGCCCGGCTCCCCCGCCGCGGCCGGCGCGGCGGGCCGCGACACCCGCGGCATGATCCGCATGCATCAATTCTCCAAAGTGGAGCTGGTCTCCATTACCGCACCGGAACAATCGGGCGCCGAGCATGAACGCATGACCGATGCGGCGCAGGAAATCCTCAAACGGCTGGACCTGGCGCACCGGGTGGTGACGCTTTGCACCGGCGACATGGGCTTTGGCGCGCAGAAGACCTATGACATTGAGGTCTGGCTGCCGGGGCAAAATGCCTTTCGCGAGATTTCGTCCTGCTCCAACTGCGGCGAATTCCAGGCCCGGCGGATGAACACGCGCTATCGCAATGCCGAGGGCAAGGTGAAGGGTCCGGTGCATACCCTGAACGGCTCGGGCCTGGCGGTGGGGCGCACCCTGGTGGCGATTCTGGAGAATTATCAGCAGCCGGACGGCAGCGTGGCGGTTCCGGCGGCG
>CAYQZM010000252.1:0-11238 GCA_964421935.1 uncultured Rhizobium sp.
CGTGGACGGCGCGCGGCGTAATCGGAAAGTTCAGGCGGCCTTTTCGGCGGCCTTCTTATTGGCTGGTCAGGCCGCCTTGGCGGCGGCCTTCTTGGCAATCGCGCGCTTCAGGCGCAGGGCCTTGGGCGACAGCACGCTGTCCTTCGCCTTCAGGATGAAGGGATCGAGGCCGCCATTGCGATCCACCGAACGCAGCGCGTTCATGGAGATGCGCAGCTTGTAGCTGTTGCCCAGAAGCTCGCTGGCCAGCGCGATGGTCTGCAGGTTCGGACGATAGATCTTCTTGGTCTTGTTGTTGGCGTGGCTGACATTGTGGCCAACCAGAAGGCCTTTTCCGGTCAATTCGCAGCGGCGGGACATGGCACTCTCTTGCGGTCTGGGTGGCGATTCGCTTGGTTTTCCGCCTTTTTCAGCCGGAAAGAGCGGGGTTCATAAGCAAACAGGGCCTCTGGGTCAAGGCCGAAACCCCAACAGCCTGCTTGGCCCCGCGCCCGAAAATCACCAATATAAACAGGTACCTCAAGACATCTCGGGTTCGAAAGCCATGAAAGCCGCCCCTTTTGCCCTGGCCCTCTCGCTGGCCGTCCCTTCCTCGGCCTGGGCCGCCGGCGGTGCTGGGGCTGAAATCTCGGCCCAGCCGGCCTCCCGGCTGGAGATGGCAATGACCCTCTATGCCGGCGGCATCACCATGGGCAACATGACCCTGGATGCCACCCTGCGCGGTTCGGACTATCACGCGGTTTCGACCCTGCAGACCTCCGGGGTGATCAACGCCTTCTGGCAGTCGGAGATCCAGGCCACCTCGTCCGGCAAGCTCAGCGGCAAAAATCTTGCGCCGGCCCTCTACGACAGTTTCTATACCGGCCATGCCGGCAAGCGGCAGGAAGTCTCGCTGACCTATGACAATGGCGCGCCGCCGCGGCTTTTCGCCGATCCGGTCTATGCCACCACCGGTTTTGAAGTGAAGCCGGAAGACACCAAAAACACGCTGGATCCGCTCAGCGCCATCACCTTCATCTTCAGCGGCATCACCGGCGCGCCCTGCACCTCCACCGCACCGGTGTTCGACGGCCGCCGCCGCTATGACATCGAAACCGCCAAGGTGCGCGACGTGGACATCAAGATGGACAATGGCCTTTACGCCGGCAAAGGCGTGGAGTGCACCGCGCGCTATCGTCAGATCGCCGGTTTCCGGCCCCGGGTGCTCAAGGCCAATGAGAGTTTCCCGGTCATTCACGCCTGGTTCGTGACGGTTCCCAGCTCCGTCGCGGGCCGCAGTTACACCGTGCCGGTACGCATCTGGGCGGATACCAAGTACGGCGTCTTGGCCGTGATCGCCACGGCTCTGAAGGTTGACGGGCAAAACCCGCAAGGTGTGCGCTGAGTGTGATCATAACAAAAGCGATGCATCGTCCGACGCAAATGTTCCGGGTACGGAATGGAGTCGCCGTAGTCGGACAAATGTCCAAGGATCGGCCGAACCACTAGATATGGTAGTTGAACAGGAAGGGCATGTCTGCTAAATGTATGAGAACATAGGCAGATATTGAATTGGTTAGTGATTCGGACGCTTTCTGTTCGATCTCCGTACCGGTTCTTAACACAGCATCCACAGCGTCTTGCGCCTGGCCCTGGTTGCGAACCCCCAACTGACACACGACTTTCTTGCCATGCACATCAACCGTCCCCCCCGAGATGCCGCGCCCAAGGTGACGGCGGTCCTCGGCCCCACCAATACCGGCAAGACCTTTTTCGCCATCGAGCGGATGCTGGCCCACAAGTCCGGCATGATCGGCCTGCCGCTGCGCCTGCTGGCGCGCGAGATCTATGACCGCATCATCCGTTTGCGTGGCCCCCACGAAGTCGCGTTGATCACGGGCGAGGAAAAGATCTTCCCCAAGGCGCCGCGCTTCTACGTCTGCACCGTGGAGGCGATGCCGCTGGACATTCCGGTGGCCTGTCTGGTGATCGACGAGATCCAGCTCTGTGCCGATCCGGAACGCGGCCATGTCTTCACCGACCGTCTGCTGAATGCGCGCGGGCTGGAAGAAACGATGCTGCTGGGCAGCGACAGCATGCGCGGCATCATCCAGAAATTCGTTCCCAGGGCATGGTTCATCAGCCGCGCCCGCTTCTCCGACCTGGCCTATACCGGCGCCAAGAAACTGACGCGCCTGCCCCGCCGCTCCGCCGTGGTCGGCTTTTCCGCCGAAGACGTTTACGGGATCGCCGAATTGATCCGCCGCCAGCGCGGCGGCGCCGCGGTGGTGCTGGGGGCGCTGTCGCCGCGCACCCGCAACGCGCAGGTCGAGCTTTATCAGTCAGGCGATGTGGATTTCCTGGTGGCGACCGATGCCATCGGCATGGGCCTGAACATGGATGTGGATCATGTCGCCTTTGCCGCGCGCGACAAGTTCGACGGCGCCCGGATGCGGTCCTTGCGGCCCGACGAGATCGGCCAGATCGCCGGCCGCGCCGGCCGCTACATGAATGACGGCACCTTCGGCGTCACCGCCGAGTGCGAACCGTTTGAAGACGAACTGGTGCAGCGGATCGAGACCCATCGCTATGATCCGGTGCGGGTGCTGCAATGGCGCAATGCGGCGCTGGACTTCCGCAGCCTCACCAGCCTGAACGACAGCCTGGATGCGCCGCCGCCCGAACGCGGGCTGACAAGGGCGCGGCCGGCGAGCGACGCCGTGGCCTTGAAATTTCTCTCCGCCGACGAAGACGTCACCGCAGTGGCGACGTCGCACGATGCGGTCAGCCGCCTGTGGGATGTCTGCCAGCTTCCGGACTTCCGCAAGCTCTCCGCCGACGATCATGTGCGGCTGGTCAAGAACATCTTCCTGTTCCTGATGCGCGACGGCGCCATTCCAGACGACTGGCTGGCGCGCCAGATCACCCGCGCCGATGTGACCGAAGGTGATGTCGCCACCTTGTCGGGGCGCCTCGCCCAGATCCGCACCTATACCTATGCCGCCCATCGTCAGGGCTGGACCCGTGACGGTGCGCATTGGCAGGCCATCACGCGGGCCGTGGAAGACCGGCTGTCGGATGCGCTGCACGAAAAGCTGACCCAGCGTTTCATTGACCGGCGCACGTCAGTGTTGATGAAGCATCTGCGTGACGACGAATTCGCTTCGCTGGCGCTGGATGAAGCCGGCGGTGTCTCTATCGGCGGGGAAGCGATCGGCCGGCTGGACGGCTTCCGTTTCGTGCCGGACCCGCGCGCGGTCGGCATTCATGGCCGCACCTTGCGCGCGGCCGCGCTCAAGGGCCTGGAAAGCGAGATCGCGTCGCGCTCGATCGCGCTTGCATCCGCCGATGATGCCGCTATCACGCTCAGCGAGCATGGCAAGCTCTGGTGGGACGGCGCCATTGTCGGTCGGCTGGTGGTGGGGTCCTCACCGCTCTCGCCCACTATCGAAGTGCTGGCCGATCCGCATGTGAAGACCGACGAGCTCAAGGCGCGCCTCGAGACTTGGGTTGCGGCGCGCATCGCCGCCCGGCTGGGGCCGCTGCTGGCGTTGGCCGAAGCATCCGAGGCCAAGACCGGAAGTCCGTCAGCCCTGCCCGGCGAGGCCCGTGGCATCGCTCATCAGCTGGCCGAGAATTTTGCCAGCCTGGATCGGGCCACGCTCAAGCATGCCCTGCCGGAAAAACTGGGACCGCAGATCCGCGCGCTTCGGCCCTTCGGTGTCTGGTTCGGCCGCCGCACCGTCTATTTGCCCAAGTTGCTGCGGCCCGATGCGGCGGCGCTTCTGACTTTGCTGTGGGGCATCTGGCACAAAAAGGAATCCCCGCCCGCGCCGCCGGCGCCGGGCCTGACATCCTTTGCCGTCGACAGGGGTACGGAAACCGCCGCATTGCAGCCGGCGGGCTTTGCCATCTTTGCTGATCGCGCCATCCGCTTCGACATGCTGGAACGGCTGGAGGATGAACTGGAACAGGCACTGGCCAACGGCAGTGATGCCGAGACTCTGCTGACAAAGATTGTTTCGCTCCTGGGCAGCAGCAAGGAGGAAGCGCGCGCGGTGCTGGCCGCGCTCGGCTGGCGCGAGATCCAAGTCGAAGGAGCCAGACCGGTCTGGCGACGATCAAAAGATAAAAGCCGCCATTCGCGCAAAGAGAGACGGCAGGACACGCCGGTCAATCCGCATTCACCTTTTGCCGGCCTTGCCGCGTTACGGACACGATGAGCTCGGACCAATGAGCCAAGCCCTGTGAGTCAGGCCAGGCTGGACAAATGGCTGTTTCACGCTCGCTTCTACCGCACGCGGCCGCTGGCGCAGGCGGCCGCCCAGGCCGGACGGGTGCGCCTCAACGGCGTGCGGATCGAAAAGCCGGGGCATGCGGTCAAACCGGGCGATGTGGTTACGTTGGGGCGTGGCGGCCAGGTCATGGCTGTCAGGATCGTGGCGCTGGCCGAGCGGCGGGGACCAGCCACGGAAGCCCAGCTTCTCTACCAGGTGCTGAAATAGTTGCGAACCGTTCGCAAAAGATGCGGCCTCATTCCCCTTGCCTCCCGGGGCGACGCACCGTAAGCACGGCCCCGTTTTTGCCCGTTGGAGCCTTGTTGCCATGACCTATGTCGTCACCGAAGCCTGCATCAAGTGCAAGTTCATGGACTGCGTCGAGGTCTGCCCGGTGGACTGTTTCTACGAGGGCGAGAACATGCTGGTGATCAACCCCGATGAGTGCATCGATTGCGGGGTCTGCGAACCGGAATGCCCGCCCGAAGCCATCAAGGCCGATACCGAATCCGGGCTGGAGAAGTGGCTTTCCGTGAACGCCGAATATGCCAAGACCTGGCCCAACATCAGCCAGAAGGGCGAGCCGCCTTCGGACGCCAAGGAAATGCAGGGCGTGCCGGACAAGTTTGAGAAGTTCTTCTCGCCCAATCCGGGTTCCGGTTCCTGAGGCACAAGCAGAGGCTGTAGCTCTGCATACAGAACAACCGTTGCAACCGGTTGAATTGCCTGCCCTTTCCGAAAGTATTAAATAAACTCGCTATTTCAATGGGATGGCGCGGTTTTTTCTTCCTTTTTGCGCACCGTTGTGATAGGGTCTTTGTCGTTCAAGCCCGTGACAGATTCCGTGCCCTCCGGCGCCCCACCGGAGGAAATGCCTCGCGCTCTGTCCGCACAGGAAGAAAAGATGACCGCTGTTAAGACGCCCGCCAAGCCTGTTGCCGCCACGCTGCCCAAGAAGGTGCCGGCCAATTCCAACAAGAAACACGAATTCAAGACCAACGATCATGTGGTCTATCCGACTCATGGTGTCGGCAAGGTTGCCGGCATCGAGGAGAAGGAAGTGGCCGGCGTGAAGCTGGAGCTTTTCATCATCGAGTTCGAAAAGGACAAGATGACCCTCAGGGTTCCGGTCAATAAGGCCAAGACCGTGGGCATGCGCAAGCTGTCCTCGCCCGAAGTGGTCAACGGCGCCCTCAACACCCTCAAAGGCCGTGCCCGCATCAAGCGCACCATGTGGTCGCGCCGCGCGCAGGAATACGAAGCCAAGATCGACTCCGGCGATCTGGTCTCGATCGCCGAGGTGGTGCGCGATCTGCACCGCGCCGGCGGCCAGCCCGAGCAGTCCTATTCCGAGCGCCAGCTCTATGAAAAGGCCCTGGCCCGCATGGCCCGCGAAGTCGCCGCTGTCGAGCGCACCGACGAAGCCGCGGCGGTCAAGCGCGTCGAAGGCATGCTGACCAAGAAGGCTGCCTGAATCTCTTTAAGGAAAACGCGATCCTCTATCGCAGGAAAGAGCCCGGTGGAAACACCGGGCTTTTTCTTTAGCGCGCCGGATTGCCTTTCACGATGGCGCCTGCCGGCACGTCCCTGGTGACCACACTGCCTGCGCCAACGATGGCACCGTCGCCGATACGAACGCCTGGCAGCAGGATGGCACCGCCCCCGATCCAGACATGGCGGCCGATTTGGACGGGGCGGCCGAACTCCAGCCCCGTCTCGCGCACCGCCTGCTCGCGCGGATGGTCGGCGGCATAGATCTGCACCGCCGGACCGATCTGTGTGCCTTCGCCGATATGAACTTCGGCGACATCCAAGATCACACAGTTGAAGTTGAGAAAGACGCCCGGGCCGAGATGGATGTTGAAGCCGTAATCGCAAAAGAAGGGCGCACGGACCTGGGCGCCCTCGTCCACACTTCCCAGCCGTTCGCGGAGCAGCTTCGGACGATCGGCCGGCAGAGACGCGTTATAGCGCGCGAGCCAGCCGGCGGTCGCCGCAAGTTCGGCCTGCAGCTCCGCATCGCGGGAATCGTAGAGAGCGCCCGCCAACATTTTTTCGCGTTCTGACGGCATCTTGCGGGCGTCCGCTAATTCAGCACTTCAATCTGTGCCGGGTTGGACAGCGCGATTTCCGGCCGGCCGCGATAGTCCTGCACAATGCCGCGGATGCGGATCTTGTGCGCCTCCAGCCCATCCAGGTCGAAGCTACGGAAGGTGCGGCGGTCCTCCGGCTGGATGATGGCGGAAAAGCTCTGCCGGCCGTTGCTGCCGAAATCGATGAAGGTGCGCCCGTCCACCCGCGCCACATGGGTGACCCAGCCCTCCACCAGCTGGAAGCTGCCGGCGAGTTTATCCGTGGGCTTGGCAGCAGGCTTATCGGGGGACTTGTCGGGGGGCGCCGGCGCGCGCAGCGCTTCGGCGCGGCGCGGAGCATTGCCGGAGATGGCCCAAAGGCCCTTGCGGCCGTTACGAGCGCGGGTCTCGGCCTCATAAAGATCGGGCGCGCATTCATTGCGATCCGGCGAGATGGCCACGCGCGCCAGCCCTTTTTCCAGAAGCACGGCCTGCAGCCAGCCGCCGTCGGCAAAGGCTTGCGCCCGCACACGGTCATAGCGATCCTCCTTGGGCGGGGTGGCCGTGAAGGTGACGGTGCCATCGGCCGTCAGCGCCCGCAACGCCGCCAGCGCCTGGTCGTGCTGGCTGTCCTGGTCGGCCAAGCGAATCCCTTCCAGGATGACGGCACGGCCATCGCGCAGAACCAGCACGCCGTTCTTTTCCACCCGGATCACATGGGCGCGTGAAATTTCGACATGCCCGGCGCAGTCGGGAATGGATGCCGCATAAGCGTCCGCCCATGGGCACATTGCGGCCAAAATCGCCGCATAGATGAACGGATGGAAGTTCGCGTATATGCCCCGCATGGCGACCATAGGGTGCAAAACCATCGGTATGGTCAAGCGTTGCCGATAGCGATCCGACAAGATCAGCACAAAGGTTAATGATGGTTGTTCCGTCCACCCTTCCCACGGTTGCCTCTGTCCCGACTGCCATTCCCGCCTTGACCGTGATGGCGGTCGACGGCGCCAAGAACGTGATGATCGCGGTGCTGATCCTGATCGCCGGCTGGGTGCTGGCCGGTTGGGTCGGCCGCTGGGTGCGCGGCGCGGTGGGGCACAGCCATTACATCGACGCCACCCTGAAGCCCCTGCTCGCCAGCTTTGTCCGCTATGGCATCCTGGCGCTGACCTTGGTGGCGGTGCTGGGCCAGTTCGGGGTGCAGACCACATCCCTGATCGCCCTTCTGGGTGCAGCCGGCCTGGCCGTGGGCCTGGCGCTGCAGGGCACGCTGTCCAATGTCGCCTCGGGCGTGATGCTGCTGGTGCTGCGGCCCTTCCGCGTCTACGACAAGGTCAAGATCGCCGATTCCATCGGCACGGTGCGCGAGATCGGGCTGTTCCGCACCGAGATCATCACCGACAACGGCAACTTCGTCTCCATTCCCAATGCCACCATCTTTTCCGGCACCATCATCAATGTCTCGCGCGAGGCCACGCGCCGCACCGACTTCACGGTGGAAGTGGACAGGGCCGAGAATCTCGACCGCGTGCAGAAGCGGATCCTGGAATGCCTGACGCTCGAGAAGCGGGTGCTGCAGAATCCGCCTCCCGCCGTCCAGGTCGATACCCTGGGCCCGATATCCACCACCCTGGAAGTGCAGGTCTGGCTGCCCAACCAGGATTACGGCGTCGTGCTGTCGGATGTGAAGAAGCGGGTGCGCCATGCGCTCCAGAATGCGGATGTCTCCGCGCCGGTCCCCGTGCCGGCGCCGGCCGTGGCGCCATGGCAGCCGCCGGCCGAAAAGGATGACGACAAGACAGACGCCACCAAGCCGAACTAGGACCTGGCTTTCAGACTCACGCCCGGCGGCAGCGGGCCGTCCGGCACGAAGAAGTCCGGCATCAGGTCTTTGCCCGGGTCGACGCGATACCGATCGAAATCGGTCACGCCATTCTCGGCCAGGAATGTATCGTCGATCAGGAAATTGCCGCTGAAGCTTACGGGGCGGCCAAAGACACGCCAGGCTGCGTCGGCGACGATCTCCGGCTTGCGGCAATGGCGCATGCCTTCTTCCCCGCCCAGCACATTGCGGATGGCGGCGGTGGCGATTGTCGTGCGTGGCCACAGCGCATTGACCGCGATCTTGCCCTTGAACTCCTCCGCCATGGCCAGCACGCAAAGGCTCATGCCGAATTTGGCCATGCTGTAGGCCGGATGGGGCGCGAACCAGTCCGGCCGCAGAGCCAGCGGCGGCGACAGCATCAGCACATGCGGATTGGCCGCCCGCTTCAGATGCGCGATGCAGCTCTTGGTGACCAGGAAGGTGCCGCGGGCATTGACCTGTTGCATCAGGTCATAGCGCTTCATCTCGGTCGCCTCGGTGGCGGTCAGCGAAATGGCGCTGGCATTGTTGACACAGATGTCGATGCCGCCGAAACGCTCCACACAGGCGGCCACGGCGGCGCTCACCTGCTCCTCGAAGCGGATGTCGCAGGCGATGGCCAGCGCCTTGCCGCCCGCCTCTTCCACCGCGCGGGCGGCGGTCTGGATGGTGCCCGGAAGCCTGGGATCGGGCATCGCCGTCTTGGCCACGATGGCGATATTGGCGCCATCGCGCGCGGCCCTCAGCGCGATGGCAAGACCGATGCCCCGGCTGGCGCCTGTGATGAACAACGTCCGGTCTTTCAGCGACATGGCCACCCCCTCTGCCATGCATAAATGGCATGAAACCGGCCCCTCGACATGGGGGCGGCAGTCGCTAAATTGCCCCCATGATCGACGTTCAGACCCGCACCGCGCCCGCGGATGCCAGGGGCATTGCCGAAGCCGCCAAAATCCTGCGCGCCGGAGGCCTTGTCGCCTTCCCCACCGAGACCGTTTATGGCCTGGGTGCCGATGCCACCAATGGCGAGGCGGTGGCCGCCATCTTCGCCGCCAAGGGCCGGCCGCTGTTCAATCCCCTGATCGTGCATGTGGCCGACCTGGAGGAGGCGCGCCGGCATGTGGAACTCTCCCCCCGGGCGAGCGCGCTGGCCGAGCGGTTCTGGCCAGGCGCTTTGACCCTGGTGCTGCCCCGGCGGAAGAACTCGCCTCTGTCCCTGCTGGTCAGCGCGGGCCTGGACAGCGTGGCGCTGCGCGCGCCCTCGCACCCGGCCACCATTGCGCTGCTGAAAGAAACCGGCCGGCCGGTGGCCGGGCCTTCCGCCAACATGTCCGGCCAGGTGACGGCCACCACCGCTCAACATGTCGCCGATAGCCTGGGCGGCAAGGTGGATTTCATTCTAGACGCCGGCAGCGCGACCCTGGGCATCGAATCCACCGTGGTCGGCTTTGACGGCGACCGCCCGCTGCTTCTGCGCCCCGGCGCGGTGGCGCGCGAAGAGATCGAGGATCTGGTGGGGCCGTTGGGTCCGCCCGGCAACCTCATCCAGTCGCCCGGCCAGCTCGCCAGCCATTATGCGCCGCGCGCGGCCTTGCGCCTGAATGCCGGCGAAATCGAATCCGGCGAGGTGCTGCTGGGCTTCGGCGATGTGCCCGGCGCCAAACTGAACCTCAGCCCGCGCGGCGACCTGCGTGAGGCCGCCGCCAATCTCTTCGCCATGCTGCGGGAGCTGGACAAGGTGGCTGTGCGGATCGCGGTCTCGCCCATTCCAATCCATGGCATCGGCGAGGCCATCAACGATCGGCTGCGCCGGGCGGCCGCGCCGCGATGACGGTTCTCGACCGCCTGAAAGATGCGGTCGGCGCTTCAGGCTTCTCCCAAGACCCCGCAGAAATCGCGCCGCATCTGGAAGAATGGCGCAGCAAATATCGCGGCACCTCGCCGCTGCTGCTGAAGCCCGCCAGCACCGCGGAAGTTTCCGCCATTCTCGCCATCTGCAACCAGACGGCTACCCCGATCGTCACCCAGGGCGGCAATACGGGCCTGGTCGGTGGCCAGATCCCGCTCCATGGCGAAGTGCTGCTTTCGACCCGGCGCCTCAACCGGCTGCGCGGGCTGGATCAGAGCGGCATGACCGTGACGGTGGAAGCCGGCATGACCCTGGCCGAAGTGCAGCGGCTGGCGGACGACAGGAATTTGCTTTTTCCGCTGAGCCTGGCCTCCGAGGGCAGCGCCACCATCGGGGGCAACATCGCCACCAATGCCGGCGGCACCCATGTGCTGCGCTATGGCATGACCCGGGCGCTGGTGCTGGGGCTGGAGGTGGTGCTGGCCACCGGCACGGTGCTGCCCATGCTGCGCGCCCTGCACAAGGACAATACCGGCTACGACTTGAAACAGGTCTTCATCGGCAGCGAAGGCAGCCTGGGTATCGTCACGGCTGCCACTTTGCGGCTGTTCCCAAAGCCCGAGGTGGCCGTCACCGCTTTCGCGGCGGTGCCCTCGCCGGGCGCCGCCCGCGCCCCGCTTTACCGGATGCAGCACGCCAGCGGCGGAATGCTGTCGGCATTCGAGATGATGCCACGCGTTGCGCTGGAATTCGTCACCCGCCATATCGACGGCACGCGCGATCCCTTCGCCGCAGCTTCCCCCTGGTATGTGCTGATGGAGGCAACCGGTGGGGCGGAAATGAACCTGGTGGCCAGCTTCGAGAACGGGTTGGGCGGCGCCATCAGCGATGGCCTGGCCACCGATGCGGTGGTCGCCGCCAGCCAGACCCAGGCCGCCGCGCTGTGGAAGCTGCGGGAAGGCATTTCCGAGGCCCAGAAGCGCGAAGGTGCTTCCATCAAGCACGATATTTCCGTGCCGGTGGCGGCCATTCCGGACTTCCTGGCCAAGGCGACACCCGCGGGCCAGGCGCTGGTGCCCGGCGCCCGCGCCGTCAGCTTCGGTCCTCTGGGCGACGGCAAACTGCATTTCAATTTCAATTCACCCAAGGCCGGCGACGATCCCGTCTTTTTGGCGCAATGGGATGAGGTGCAGC
>CAYQZM010000253.1:0-5194 GCA_964421935.1 uncultured Rhizobium sp.
CCGCGGTGGTGCTGGGGCATCTGCTGATCTGCGTGCCTTTCGCCTTGACGGTGCTGATCGCGCGTTTTGAAGGCTTTGGCCGCGATCTCGAAGAAGCCAGCGCCGACCTTGGCGAAGATCCCTGGATGACCTTTTGGCGCGTGACCTTCCCCCTGATGCTGCCCGGCATCGTCGCCAGCCTGCTGTTGACCTTCATCACCTCCTTCGATGAATTCCTGCTGGCTTTTTTCCTCTCCGGCACCGAAGCGACCTTGCCAGTCTATATCTGGGGCCAACTGCGCTTTCCCGAGCGTCTGCCCATAGTGCTGGCACTGGGCTCGGTGATCCTGACCGTTTCCGTCGCCCTGGTGGTGCTGGCTGAACATGTCCGCAATCTGGGTGCGCAAAAAACCATGGTGGGTGCATGAGTTTCCTTGCCATTCGCGCGGTGAGCAAAAGCTTCGGCGGGCCGCCGGTGGTGGATACCGTCAGCCTGGATGTCGATCGCGGCGAATTCTTCGCATTGCTGGGGCCGTCGGGCTGCGGCAAGACCACATTGTTGCGGATGATTGCCGGTTTCGAGGCACCGGACAGCGGCGCCATCGTCATCGACGGCGAGACGATGACCCGCGTGCCGCCGCATCTTCGGCCCACCAACATGGTGTTCCAGTCCTACGCGATCTTTCCGCACCTGAATGTCTTCGACAATATCGCTTACGGCTTGCGCAAGCTGAGGCTGCCCAAGGCAGAACTGCGCAGTAAGGTCGAGGCCATGCTGGCCACGGTGCGGCTCGAAGGGCTGGAAAGCCGGGCCGCAAATCAACTCTCCGGCGGCCAACGCCAGCGTGTGGCACTCGCCCGCGCGCTCGTGCGCGAGCCCAAGCTGCTGTTGCTGGACGAACCGCTGGGGGCCCTGGACAAAAGGCTTCGCGAAGCCATGCAGGTGGAACTGCGCGCCATCCAGCGGAAGGTGGGCGTCACCTTCCTGCTGGTGACCCACGATCAGGAGGAAGCGCTATCCTTGTCCGATCGGGTGGCTGTGATGGGACATGGAAAGGTCCTTCAGGTCGCACCGCCTCGCACCTTGTATGAGCGTCCCAACTGCCGCGAGGTCGCGGACTTCATCGGCGAGATCAACTTCTTCCATGCGACCGTGCGCGAAATTGCGGATGACAGGGTCACGGTGAATGCCGGCATCATGGGCATTGTCACCTTTCCGCGCGCCAACCTGGCAGACGGCATCAAAAAAGGAGACCATATTCTTCTCGCCATCCGGCCCGAGCATGTTGCTTTTGCCAACACCGGCATGGCGGGCGAGCTCAGCGCCGCCACTTTCCTGGGCGAGCGCAATTATCTGCAGGTCCGCATTGCCGGGCGCAGCGAGCCCATAGCCGTCAGCGCGGCCAACGCACCGGCCGGCCAGACGGTGCATCTGTCCTTCCCGCCGCAATTCCTTATCGGCCTGCCATCAGGCGATTGAATATTTCCCGGGTCGCACTCTGCAAGTCTGCCAGCCGCTTCTGGGCTTCCGCGAAGCTGCCCGCTTCCGCCGCACGGGTCAGCAGCGCCTTGAGCCCCGACGTCGCCTGCTCGATCTCCGGCGTCTCATCCAGCGCGATGCGCAGTACCTGGGTGAGGGCATGCTGCAGCCGGGCCGAGGCGATCAGAACATCGGCATCCTGAAGTGACAGGGCGCCAACGCCCTTCAGCATGATCAGGGCTCCGACGGTGTTGGTATCCAGCACAGCCGGCCGCGTCGGCGCATGAACCAGTTGGAAGGCTTGGGCGATGAATTCGATATCCACCAAGCCGCCCGGCGCATATTTCAGGTCCCAGGCATTGCGCCCCGGGAAGGTCTCCGCCATCCGCGCACGCATCTCACGGGCATCAGAAATGATGGCGGCGGGATCGCGCGCCTGGGTCAGACGCCGGCGAATCTCCTGCTCGACCCGCGCGCGCAAGCCCGGCGGCCCGGCCACCAGCCGGCCACGGGTCAGCGCCATATGCTCCCAGGTCCAGCTTTCGCTGGCATGGTAATCCGCGAAACTCTTCAGCGAGACGGCCACCGGCCCCTTGTTGCCGGTGGGGCGCAGCCGCATATCCACTTCATAAAGCGTACCCGCCGCCGTGGCCGTGGTCAGCGCCGCGATCAGCCGTTGCGCCAGGCGCGCGAAATACAATGTCGGCGATAAAGGCTTGGGACCATCCGACGCCTCAACCCGCTCCGGCACGTCATAGACGAAGACCAGATCCAGGTCAGAGCTGGCGGTCATTTCCCGGCTGCCCAGCTTGCCCAAGGCGACCACGGAAAAGCCGCTGCCGGGCACGTGGCCCGCGCTGGCCGCCAGTTCGGCCTCCACCTTGGGCAACAGTCCCGCAATCACGCTTTCGGCGATGTCCGCCAAAGCCGGACCCGCCGCCTCGGCCGTGGCGGCGCCTTCCACGATCTGCACGCCGACACGGAAAATCGCCTCCCGGGCAAAGCGGCGCGCGCCATCCAGAACATCCTCATAACTGCCACGCGCTGTGCGAGCGAAGCTGGCGTCCAGTTCGGCACGGCTGGGCAGCCGACTGAGGAATTCCGTATCCAGCAACGCATCCAGAATGGCCGGATTACGGGCCAAATAGCCGGTCAGCCGCGGGGTCGACCCCACGATCTTGGCCAGCAGGTCCAAAAACTGGGGCTGCGCCAGGAATAGCGAAAACAGCTGCACGCCGGACGGTAGACTGGACAGGAAGCGGTCGAACTGGGTGAAGGCGACATCCGGATCGGCCGCCCCGGCCAGCGCTTTCAGAATCGCGGGGACCAGCTTGGTCAGCAGTTCGCGGGCTCTCTGGCTGCGCATGGCGCGGATGCGGCCGTGATGCCAGCCGCGGATGGCAGCCGAGGCATGGGCGGCTTGCTTGAAGCCCATGGCTGAGAGCGTGGCGAGGGTTTCCGGGTCTTCCTCCACGCCGGTGAAAACCAGATTGCCCTGGGCGCTGGTCAGGTCCGGCGCACTCTCGAACAGCCGGGCATAATGGCCCTGCACATTCTCGAGCACCTGGCGCAGTTCGGTGGAGAAATCTTCGACTCTGTCATAGCCCATAAAGCAGGCCACATGCTCGAGCCCCAGTGCGCTGGTGGGCAAGGTGTGAGTCTGCTGGTCCTCGATCATCTGCAGCCGGTGTTCCAGCTGGCGCAGATAGCGATAGTCGCGCTTGAGATCCTCGGCCACCGCCTTTTCCACCCGGCCGTCGGCCACCAGCGCATCCAGCGCTTCCTGCGTGGCAGGTTTGCGCAGGGCCGGATGGCGCCCGCCCAGGATCAGCTGCTGGGTCTGGGCGAAGAATTCGATCTCCCGGATGCCGCCACGGCCCAGCTTGATGTTATGCCCCGACACTGCGATCTCGCCATGGCCGGCATGAGCATGGATCTGGCGCTTGATGGACTGGATGTCCTCGATGGCGGCGAAATCCAGATAGCGGCGCCAGATGAAGGGCGTGAGATCGGAAAGGAACCGCGCGCCAGTCTCAGGGTCGCCGGCACAGGCGCGCGCCTTGATCATGGCGGCCCGCTCCCAGTTCTGGCCCATGGCTTCGTAGTAATCCAGCGCCGCATCGGTCGAGATGGCGATCTGGGTGGCGCCCGCATCCGGCCTCAGCCGCAGATCCACCCGAAAGACATAGCCGTCGGTCGTGGTTTCGGCGAGCAGCTTGACCAGGCCGCGCACGATGTCGACAGCCGCCGCGCGCATGTCGCCGCGCTTGGCGAAAGGGAATTTCTCGCCGTCATAAAAGGCCACCAGGTCAATGTCGCTGGAATAGTTCAGCTCGAAGGCGCCGTATTTGCCCATCGCCAGGATGGTGAGGCCGCAATCTTTCTCCGCCACCGTCGAGCCGCCGCGCCCTGCTTCCTGTTTCAGCAACCAACGCAAGGCCGCGCCGACACAGGCGTCGGCAAAGCGTGTCAGTTCCCGCGTCACCCGGTTCACGTCCCACAAGCCGGCAATATCGGCCATCGCGATGGCCAGGGCCGCCCGCCGCTTGGCGGTGCGCAGTTCTTTCATCGCCTGAGTTTCGCTTTGGGCCCGCTCCGCGGCATGGGCCAGAAGGATGGCGGCGTTCAGCACGGTTTCAGGCCCGGCAGCGAAATATTCTCCCAGCGCGCCGGCTTCGCGCTGCGCCAGCCTTCCCAGATAGGGACTGTTGCCGAACACCGCGTCCAGCAGCGGCTCGCCACTGGCGAAGCCGGTTTCGGCCAACGCCTCTTTCACGCGGGCCGTACGGGCCGGGTCGAAGGCTTTGGGAGGCACATGAAGAGCGGGCATATGCCTACTTAAATGACGCCGCCCAATTTGTCGCCGGCCGTTCAGGGCTATTCGGCGGCGTCCTTGAGCGGCGCGGGCAGCGGGCGAATGGCGGTCTTGGGGAAGCGCAAGGTGGCCATGAGGCCCGTCGGCACATTGTCGTCCAGCAGCAGCTCGGCATTGTGGAAATGCGCCACCGCCGCGACCAGCGACAGGCCAAGCCCGGTGCCCGGTGAATTGCGGCTGGCCTCCAGCCGCACAAAGCGTTCCACCACCCGCGGACGATCGGCCTGCGCGATACCGGGACCGCTATCGGCCACCGATAGCTCCACGCCATGGTCGGTGACCGCGGCGCGGACGCGCACCTTGCCGCCGGCGGGCGTGTATTTGATCGCATTGTCCACCAGGTTGGCCAGCGCCTGGGCGATCAGGCTGCGATTGCCTTCTATGGCCACGGGCTCGGACGGCATCAGCATCAGCGTCACTTTTTTCTCTTCCGCCAGCGGCTCGTAAAGCTCGGCCACGTCGGCCGCCACCGCGCCCAGTTCCAGCCGCGCCATGGCGGCGCGCGTGGTGCCGGCATCGGTTTCAGCAATCAGCAGCAAGGCGTTGAAGGTGCCGATGATCTGATCGGTCTCGGCGATGGCGCGCTCGACCTCCCCGGCCTGGGCGCCCTCGGCCTGGAGCCGCGCCTGGGATTCCTCCAGCCGGTTGCGCAGCCGGTTGAGAGGGGTACGCAGGTCATGCGCCACCGAGTCGGTGACCTCGCGCAAACCTTTCATCAGCCGCTCGATCCGGTCGAGCATGCGGTTGAGATTTTCCGCCAGCACATCGAACTCATCGCCCGAACCGACCAGCGGCACGCGGCGGGAAAGATCGCCGGCGATGATCTCGCCGCTGGTGCGGTTGATGATGTCCAACCGCCG
>CAYQZM010000254.1:0-7952 GCA_964421935.1 uncultured Rhizobium sp.
TGGAGCCGACGCCATATGCCGTCCAGGGGCGGCTTTGGGCGGCCGTTACACCGCTGCTCCTGTAGTCGAAAATGCTGCCTACGAGATGCAGGCGATCGCCGAGAAGGCTCATCCCGCCGGTTACGGAGACCTTGTAGTTGAAGTTGTCGCCATAGTCGGAAATGCCAGCATGGGCTTCCGCCTTGAGGCCTTCGAATTTGGTGTCGAGCACGAAATTCACCACGCCGGAAACCGCATCCGAACCATAGGCGGCCGAGGCGCCGCCCGTGACCACATCCACCCGTTGAATCAACGCTTCCGGAATTTGCGCTACGTCGACACTGCCGGCACTGCTGAAGGGCACGACGCGACGTCCATCAAGCAAAACCAAAGTGCGGGACGTGCCCAGGGCGCGCAAGTTCACCACGTCCGCGCCGTTCGTGCTGGTGGTTCCGGTGCTCTGATTGGCGACGCTGACCGAGCCTTTGACGGCGGGCAATTGCAAAATGCCGTCCATCACATTGCGCGGCGCCGCCAGCTGCAACTGTTGTGCGGAAACGACGGTGACGGGGGTCGGCGCTTCGGCGCCGTTGGTGACCAGGCGGGAACCCGTAACGGTAACGTTTTCCACCGAGGCCGCATCACCTGCGGGCTGCGCCATCGCGCTGGAAGCCGCAAACAACGCCAATCCCGATACGGACAGCAGAACGCGACGCGCCGAACGGCGACGGCCCAAAATGCACATGATTTTCCCCTAAGACGGCTATTTCTATATATGATATTTGGTCTTGGTAATTGGACAGGCCAAGCCTGTCAATACAACACCCCTGTGACAGCAGAGTTCCCCGCGCCGATCACCGGCATGTGTTGCTGCCAAATCACGTCTCATCGCTGTTGGCCTCGCAGTCTCACCGCCAAAGACTGCGAGCATCGCCTTGTGCAATCGCGGCGCAAATACCGGCTTTTCCCGGCTATTTCAGCGCAAAGGTCAAAATATTGCTGCCAGAGGCCACGGCGATATATTGCCGTCCATTGAGCATGTAGGTCATAGGACATCCGCGCCACGGCTGGTTGCCATGGATGGTCCACAAGGTCTTGCCGCTCTTGGCATCGACTGCGGCGAAACCACCGCCGGTCTCGCCATAAAATACCAGACCGCCGCTGGTGGTCAGCACGCCGGAATAGTTCGCTTCCTGCGGCCCCTGTTGCGGAACTTCCCAGACCGTCGCACCGGTCTCGATATTGAGCGCGCGCAGATATTTGAGACCGGGATCCTTGGGATCACGGACCCCTTCATAGCCCTGACTGTCCTTTGCGGTCTGCCGGTAGATGCTGCAGTCCTCCACCGCCATCACATAGAAAAGCCTGGTGTCCGGGCTGAAAGATGTCGCGTACCAGTTTGTAGCACCACGCACCGAAGGGCAGCCCTTGACGCCCGCAGGGGTCACATTGTTGCCAGGCAGCAGCCGCGGCTTGCCATCCGGACCATAACCGCTGGCCCAGTTCATTTTCCGCACAAAAGGCTTGGCGTCCAGAAACTCGCCCGTGACACGGTCCAGCACGAACATGAAGCCGTTGCGGTTGGCCTGGATGAGGAGTTTGCGCGGGCGGCCGCGATATTCGGTATCCACCAGCAGCATCGGCTCGGTCGCATCCCAGTCATGCAGATCGTGCGGCGTGAACTGGTAATACCATTTCAGCTTGCCCGTCTTCACGTCCAACGCGATCACGCAGTTGGTGTAGAGATTGGCACCGCCACGTTCGTCCGCATCGGTGGCGGGAAACGGATTTCCCACGGTCCAGTAGAGCGTGCCGGTTTCCGTATCGTACGAGCCGGTCAGCCAGGTGGCACCGCCACCAATCGCCATGGCGCGGCCCTTCCAGGTTTCGGCGGCCGGCTCGCCGGGCTTGGGCACCGTATGAAAGCGCCACACCTCTTCGCCCGTTGTGGCCTTGTACGCCGCCAGGAATCCCAGCAGCGGACTGTCACCGCCACTGACCCCGGCAATGACCAGATCGCCGACCACCAGAGGAGCTGAGCTCGATCCGTAGCGGAATTTGGCTTCCGGCATCGTGACATCCCACATCAACGCGCCGGTCAGCCGGTTGAGACAGATCAGATGCGCATCGGTGGTGGCGAAGAAGATGCGATCGCCCAGGATCGCCACGCCCCGGTTCATGGCGCCAGGATTGCGTTGCCGGCCATCGGCGGTGGGCTCGGTATAGTTGTAGCACCACAAATCCCGGCCCGTCGCCGCGCTGAGAGCACAGACATGATCGGCCGAGCTGACATACATGGCGCCATCACTGACGATGGGCGTGGTCTCAAGATCGGGTGCGCCCAGCGGATGGACCCATTCCAGCTGCAGATTCTGGACGTTGCCGGTGTTGATCTGGTTCAGCGGGCTGTGGCGATTGCCGCCGATATTGCCGTTATAGGTCGTCCACTCGCCGCTTTTGGGATGCAGCACCGCGTTCATGGCCTCGGGCGAAACCGGCGTGACCGCGCCGGTAATGGGGCCGGGCTTCACGCCACCCAGGCTGCTCAGATAGGCGATCAGATCGCGCCGTTCCGCCGGGCCCGCCTGAAGCGGCGGCATGTAGGAGGTCTCCTGAGGCGTGATCTTCACATACTCCTTATCGGTCAGGAAATGCATGCGCCCGTCCAGGCCCTGCAATTCCAGATCATGCTCGGCGCGGCCGCGCGCGAAGCCCCGCAAGCTTGAACCATCGCGCAGCTTGACGTCCACGATCTGCCAGGTCTCGTCCGGGCAGAAGGCCCAACGCGGACAAGTCGCGGTCGTGTGAATGCCCATCTGCGAGGTCGGATTGTCCAGCACCAGCTCCAGCTCGCGAACGATGGAGCGCCGCCCGATCGCGGAGAGATCAGGGCCCTTCACCTGCCCCCGGCCATGAACCATGTGGCAGGAGGCGCACTGCCCCTTGCCGAAGAAAAACGCCTCGCCCGCGGCCACGTCACCGGCAGGTTTGGTATCGAAAGCGGTCTGGTTGAGCGATCGCAGCCAACCCGCAAGTTCCTGAAGCTGGTTCTCCGGCAGATTACTGAAGGCGGGCATACCCCCGCTGGTGCCGCTTTTGATCAGGTCGTGGATCTGCGCCTGGGTCATGGGCCGCAGGGTGATGTTGTTGATCAACGACGGCGCCCGATCGCCGCCGGCCGCGCCTTCGCCATGGCAGCCGGCGCAGGTCGTGTCGAACTGCTTCTGCGCCGCGGCGAAATTCGGCGCAGTTTGTGCCATCCCTGGTGAAGCGGACAAAGCTGCGATGATCAATGCGCCGGCGATGTGCTTCATCATGGCGTGGGCACCTTTGTGCTTCTGTCGTTGCTGTCCGTTATCGCTGCTCAAACCAGGCTGGGCTGGTTCTTCGCCCGCTTCTTCCACCGGTAGGCCGCCAGCGAATTCTTCCAGAAGATCTTTTCCATCACTTCGCGGCCCTTGGGCGCGAAATATTCATGGTCCAGTGCCACAAGCTCGCCGAAGGTGCTCATGGGTTCGCTGTTGGTCCAATCGCTGGCGAACATCAGCCGGTCGGGACCGAAGGTCTCGTAGATTTCGTCCAGGCGCGGCTTGTAGAAGGCGAGGTCCTTGGGGATGCGCCCGCCCTTCTCCACGCGGCGGCCATGCTCATCCACGCGGTGGAAGATCTCCGAGAACTTCACATAGATGTGCGGACGCTTTGCCAGCTCTTGCGTCTCTTTCTGCCAGGTGGCGCGCACGGCCGGGTCGTCAGGGATCCGCGCGCCCGGCAGATGATTGATCACGATGCGGATATCGGGAATCCGGTCGGTGATCTGGAGCAGCTGCTTCACCTCCTTGGCGCCGCCGCCAAAGTCCAGCGACAGACCCGCATCAGACAGCGCCTTGAGGTCGGCCCAGACCTGCGGCTTCTTGAGCAACTCCTCCACGTTGCGGCCCCAAAGATTGGAGAGCCGAATGCCGACATAGATCGGGTTCTTGTGCAGCCGGCCCAGATGCTCACCGAAGTCCGGATGGCCCGGCAGCAGATCGCCCACCTCGCCCACCATGATCGGTTCGTTCGCACCGACCTCCATCACCCAGTAATTGTCTTCAACCCACGGGCTGCACTCGGTTTCGATCAGGCCGACCACGCCATAGGGCTCGGCGATCTTGCGATAGTCCGCGGGCAGGAAACGGCGATAGATGCTGGCCGGCTGCTCGGGGCCCGGCCACGGCACGCCTTGCGGGCGCGTCGGATCGTAGAGATGCACATGGGTATCGATGATCGGGATGTCAGACTTCTTGGTCTGGGCCTCGGCCCCGCCTGCACCCATGGCCGCCGCGCCCGCGGCCGCCTTCACGAAATCGCGTCGATCCATTGCGGCTCCTCCCTCTCGCCCGGGCGTTTGTTGGCGTCGCCCGTGACGTCTTTTCACTTCAATAGGTGGTGCGGCCTCCGGAAATGTCGAAGGTCGCGCCCGTCGAGAAAGAACATTCATCGCTGGCAAGCCAGCAGACCAGGGCGGCATTCTCCGACGCCTCGCCCAGCCGGCCCATGGGAATCTTGGACTTCATATAGTCGATCTGGCTTTGCGGCAGCTGGCTGAGGATGGCGCTCTCGAAAGTCGCGGGCGTGATGCTGTTAGCCAGGATGCCTCGGGTGGCTAATTCCTTGCCCAGGCTCTTGGTAAGTCCGATCACGGCCGCCTTGGAAGCGGAATAGGCCGAGGCGTTGGGGTTGCCTTCCTTGCCCGCCACCGAGGCGATATTGACGATGCGCCCATACCCGTTCTGCGCCATGAAAGGAATGACCTCCCGGCAGCAGTAGAACAGGCCATTGAGGTTGACGTCCATCACCCTGAGCCAGCTGTCGACAGGAAATTCGCTGACCGGGACGGTCGCGCCGGTGATCCCCGCGCTGGCGACCAGGATGTCGATCCGGCCCAGCGCGGCATTGCTTTCCTTGGCGGCCTTGGCCACGGCCTGATGATCCGAGACGTCCACGGCAAAGGTGGCCTGGGCGCCAGAACTTTTCTTTGCTTCCGCCAGGGCTTCCGGATTGATGTCCCACAGCGCGACCTTGCCGCCTTCACTCACGATACGCGTGGCAACTTGCAGACCCAGGCCCGAGGCTCCGCCCGTGACGATGGCGGCTCTTCCGGCGAAGCGATTGGCATACAAAGACATTGCTATTCCTTTTCAGAACTCTTCTCGATGACGCCCCGCGCTTGCAGCGTCACTGGAACCAAATCAGCGCGGATACGGACGATGCAGCTTGACCTCGCGGTTCAGCTCCACGCCGAAACCGGGCTTGTCCAGCGCCGACAGCTTCAGGCGGCCATTCTTCACCACCGGCTCGCCCAAAAGCTGCGGCGCAAACTGGGGCAGCACCTTGTCGGCCTTGGGCGACATAATCAGCAGCTCGGCGAAGGGGCTGTTATGGCGGGCGATGACGAAGTGATAGGAGTAGACCGATGAGCCATGCGGCACCATCAGCTTGCCATGCGCATCGGCCAGATTGGAGATCTTGATCAGCTCGGTGACACCGCCACACCAGCCGACATCGGGCTGGATGATGTCGCAGCAATCCATCTCCAGAAGCATGCGAAAGCCCCATCGGGTGGCTTCATGCTCGCCGGTGGTGACCAGCATGCCGGGCGGCACATTCTTCTTCAGGTCGCGATAGCCCCAGTAATCATCGGGAGACAACGCCTCCTCGATCCACTTCAGGCCCGATTCCTGCCAGGCGCGAGTGGCCAGTCGCGTGGCGAAATTCAGATCCAGCGACATCCAGCAATCCAGCATCAGCCAGAAGTCCTTGCCGACGCGCTGTCGCATGGCCGCGATCTCGCCCAGGGCCTTGTTCAACCCTTCCTCGCCTTCGGCCGGACCATGATGCAGGGGCATCTTGCCCCCGATGAACCCCATCTCCTTGGCCAGGTCGGGGCGCGCGCCGGTGGCATAGAATTGCAACTCGTCGCGCACCGCCCCACCCAGCAATTGATGTACCGGTTCTTGCCTGAGGCGCCCCAAGAGGTCCCACAGCGCCAGGTCCACGCCGGAGATCGCGTTGATGACCAGACCCTTGCGGCCGTAATACTGGGTCGAGAAATACATCTGGTCCCAGATCTTCTCGACTTCGGCGGGATCGCGGCCTTCCAGGAAACGCGCCAGATGCTTTTCCACGATATAGCAGGCGGGCTCACCGCCGGTGGTCACCGCAAAGCCGGTGACGCCATTCTCCGCCTCGATCTCCACCACCAAGGTGCCCAGCACATTGATGCCGAAGCTCTGCCGGCTCTTGCGATATTCCGGATAGCGCGCCATGGGCGTGGCAATGTGATCGTCGATCCAATGCCCACCGCCCTGATCATGATAGTCGGCGCCGCCGCCCCGTACCACGAAAGCGCGCACCTGCTTTATTTTCGGAAAAGACATTACCCCACCTGCCGATACTGCGCCTGGATTCGTGGCGCCGTCCGGCCCCGTTATCTCATTATCTAATTTATCGTACTACAAGGTGGTATAGCGTCAAATCCACCGGCTTTTCAACGATCCGCCCGGACAAAGGCCCAGCGAACAAGGCCAGGTAGGTGGATCCTTGTATCAGCTCCGCGCTTTGTCACGCTGACAAATGATGTTCACGCCAAGCTTCGATCCGTGATCGCCGCTGGGGAAGAATGCTTCCAAACCGGGGCGGCCCGCGCAGAACCGGCTTCTCCTATTGGTCGTCGTCGCCGGCGCTGGCCACGGTGGTCGGCGTGCCATTGCTCACCTGCCGCTGCGGCTCGGCCTTCGGAGCGGGCATGATGACCTTGCCGTTTTCGTCCAGCTTGCCAGGCGCATCCAGGGTCTTGAGGAAGAAGTCCTTGCTCGGCAGATCGGCGATCGTGCGTTCCATCGCCGGGAATTGACCTTCTCCCGTTCCCAGCGGCACGTCCTGGACGATGCGTGTGGAGACCGCTTTCAGCATCGCGGCCTTCACCATCTCAAAACCCTTCCTGCGCTTTTCATCTTCCGCCGGACGACGGACCTGCGCGGGCTTGGCCGGATCAACCACATGGGCGGGCACCGCCTTGATGCGATAGGCCATCGAGATGCCCATGTTCCGGCCCGTCTTGGGATCAGGCATGCCGTCGGCATTGCGCTTCAAGGCGTAATAGAGGCTCACCGCATCCTCGTGATCGCGAATGCCCTGCTCTGCGCCGGTCTGGGCGAAAGTGTTCTCGGACAGCAGGTCAAGCCAGTTGCGATAGCCACCGACAACGCCTGCGGCCGCCTCGCCGTCCGCCGCCATCTTCAGGCGCAATTTGCCCTTGTGGAAATCGGCATCGCCCATCTGGTCGGGAAACCAGCCGATGCGCGGCACATGCAATTCGTCAACCTGCTCGGTCTCGACCACGCCATTGACGATCTTGGCCTTCAGCTTGGTGTACTGCTCGCTCTTGACGATGCGATAGGAATAGTCGGAGGCGACATTGGCGCGGGCATCACGCACGATCTTGTCGGGCGAATAGCCGATCTCGACCGTGGCATCGCTATCGTTCATCGGATCCTGGTTGCCGGAAATCCGGATCACCACGGTATAGAGGCCTTCCTGCATCTGGGTGTTTTCGCGCAGGTCGAGCGTGCCGCTGGCGGGATTGCGGAAGGGCGCATCGCAGCCCCAGGCGCGATAAAGAGCATTATCGATGCCTTTCTCGCCATCCGGGCTGGTAAAATCGCTGGTCTTGATTTTGCCGTCCAGATTGAGGCCGTCACCGATCCTGCCGGTCACCTCGGGCTGGCCGGGATCGGGCGCCGCGAAGGGATTGACATAAGTCTCGATGCCCTTGCGCCATCCGCGATACGAAGCGGCGCGGCCCCAGACATAGAAGCGCACATAGGTGGGCAGCCGGGCCTTGTCGATCTCCGGCGGTTTGACGATGTAGTCGATCTCTTGCTTCGTGCGCCAGTGCTGCTTTTCCAGCGCCTTGCGCATCTCGGCCTCAT
>CAYQZM010000255.1:0-11059 GCA_964421935.1 uncultured Rhizobium sp.
TCCTTGACCTCAATCTCACGCGGCGTATCGCACGCGCCGCCGGCGCCAATGAGGGTGGTGTGTTTTACGAAGTGGGGCCTGGTCCCGGCGGGCTGACGCGCGGCCTGCTTGCGGAGGGCGCGGACAAGGTGATCGCAGTGGAGCGCGACGCGCGCTGCCTGCCAGCGCTGGAGGAGATCGCCCGCGCCTGGCCGGGCAAGCTGGAGATCCTCTCCGCCGATGCCATGGCGATGGACGAAGCCGCGCTGTTGCCGCAAGGCGCGCGCATCGCCGCCAACCTTCCCTACAATGTCGGCACCGCGCTGCTGATCAAGTGGCTCACCCCGGGAGCATCGACCAGCAAAACCGGACCGGGCGGCAACGAAGGCAGTGTGACCGGCGAGGTTTTGCGTCCAGGCGTGCGACCAAACAAAGTGTGGCCTCCCTTCTGGCAAAGCGCCACCCTGATGTTCCAGAAGGAAGTGGCTCAGCGCGTCACGGCCAGACCCGGCACCGAACATTATGGGCGGCTGTCGGTGCTGGCCCAGTGGCGCGCCCAGGCGAAAATCCTGTTCGACGTCAATCGCAGCGCCTTCGTGCCGCCACCGTCCGTCACTTCCGCCATCCTGCGGCTGGAGCCGCGGCAAGAGCCGCTGGCGCCGGCGCGACTCGAGGCGCTGGAAGCTGTTACCGCCGCGGCCTTCGGCCAGCGCCGCAAGATGCTGCGCCAATCCCTGAAGCTCCTCGGCGGCGAGGCCTTGACGGAAAAGGCGGGCATCGATCCCACGGCGCGGCCGGAAGACTTGACGATCGAGCAGTTCGCTGCCCTGGCGCGTGCAATAGGATGAATTGTACCAGCGTGGACAAGACTTAATCCTGCCGCCATAGCCCGAATACATTTGGCTGGCAGTGTCCCCGGCGGGATTGGGGACGAGAGATGGGACGAGTCGGCCTGGTTGCCCTGAGCATCGCCGTCGCGACCTTTTTGCTGGTGGGCGCGTCCTATGGCGCGGACTGGCTCGCGCCCTATCTCGACAATATCCACTCGCCCTGGCCGCTGATCGGCTTTGGCATGCTGTTTCCCGCAGCCGTGGCACTGCTGCGCCACCGCCGCGCCCACGGCAAATAAACTCTAGCTCATCAGCTTGCCGACAAAGGCCGGAATACCGGTTTGCCGGCCGCGCCGCATGCGTTCGGCATCCAGGATGGTGCGTATCTTCGTGAGGGTGGACTCCAGATCGTCGTTGATCACGACATAGTCATATTCGGCCCAATGGCTGATTTCGTTATTGGCCTTGGCCATGCGCGCCTGCACCACGTCCTCGGCGTCCTGGGCACGGGCGCGCAAGCGCCGTTCCAGCTCTTCATGGCTGGGCGGCAGCACAAAGATGCTGACCAGATCGTCGCCCGCCTGCTGGCGCAGCTGCTGAGTGCCTTGCCAGTCTATGTCGAACAGCACATCACGCCCCTTGGCCAGCGACAGCATCACCGGCTCCTTGGGCGTGCCGTAGTGATTGCCGAAGACCGTGGCGTGTTCCAGGAAGGCGCCGCCCTGGGCCATCTGGGTGAACATGCTGGAGGAGACGAAGAAATAATCCTTGCCCTCTTCCTCGCCCGTGCGCGGCGCGCGGGTGGTGCAGGACACACTCATGGTGATGGCATCATCCGACGCCAGCAGCCGCCGCGACAGGGTGGTCTTGCCTGCGCCCGAGGGCGAAGACAGCACCAGCATCAGGCCGCGGCGCTGGATATTCTCATTCGACATTCTGGGCCTGCTCACGAAACTGATCGATCACCGCCTTGAGGGCAAGCCCGGTACGGGTGAGCGCAATGTCGGCGGACTTGGAGCAAAGCGTGTTGGCTTCGCGGTTGAATTCCTGCGCCAGGAAATCCAGCTTGCGCCCCACGCCTTTTGCCTGTCGCAAAAGCGCCCGCGCGTCCTGGACATGGGCGGCGAGCCGGTCCAGTTCCTCGCGCACATCAGCCTTTACCGCAAGAAGCGCCACCTCCTGCGCCAACCGCTCTTCGGCGATCCCATTGCCATCCAGCAATTCCCGGATCTGTGCCGACAGGCGTTCACGCAGGGCGGCCGGCTGCGCGGCGGCCAGGCCCTCCGCCTCGCTGGTCAGGCGGGCGATCTCGTCCACCTGCGCGCCCAGCACCTGCGCGAGATTTGCCCCTTCCCGCAAGCGCTCCTTGGCCAGCTTGTCGAAGGCTGCCGCCAAGCTTTCCAGAATGGCGGCGTCGCGGGCACCGCGCGCTACAGGATCCAGCGCGCCCGCATCATCGGCCACGATCACGCCCTTCAACGCCAGAAGCCCGTCCACCCGCGCCGGTGCAAGGCCGGTCTCGGCTGCCACGTCGCGCGCGATCTTGACCGCGCTGGCCAGCGCGGCGGAATCGATGACCAGGCCCCGGCCAGTCTCCGCGGATTCCACGGAGAGCGATATCTGGAAAGAACCGCGTTGAAAGCGTTCGGCTGCCAGACGCCGCGCCGCCGGCTCCAGCCCGTCATAGCCGGGCGGTGTGCGCAGGCGCAGGTCGAGGCTGCGGCTGTTGACGCTTTTGGCTTCCCAACGCCAATTGAGGCCTTCATGGCTGCCTGTGCTTTCGGCAAAGCCGGTCATGCTGGCGATATTTGTCATTCTTGGAACCTAGCGCTGGTGTGGGGTCCCCGTCACCCCTGACGGTGGCGTGCGCGGCGCGCGGGCTTGGCCTTGGGGACTTTCAGCTTGGGCGCCGCGCCATCGGGCAGCGGCACATCCGCATTGTCCACCCGGCCATTGCTCTGCACGGCCCGCGGCTCCGGCGGCTGCTGCAGGCGCTGGAACATGCGATAGGCGGCGACGTTGCGCGCCTGGCCTTCCACCGTGGCGGAAAAAGCGTGGCCGCCCTGGCCCGTGGCGACGAAATACAGATCCTGGGTCTGTTCGGGATTGAGCACCGCGGCGATGGCATCCTTGCCCGGATTGCAGATCGGCCCGGGCGGCAGGCCTGCGATCACATAGGTGTTGTAGGGCGTGGCGGCTTCCAGCTCGCTCTGCCGGATGCCGCGCCCCAAAGGATAGCCGCGCGTCAGGTCATAGATGATGGTGGGATCGGTCTGCAGCTTCATGCCGCTCTTCAGCCGGTTGATGAAAACCGAAGCGATATGGCGCCGTTCTTCCGGCAGCCGGGTTTCCTTTTCCACGATCGAGGCCAGGATCATCGCCTCACGCGGTGTCTTGAACGGCAGGCCCTGCGCGCGGCGGCCCCACGCTTTCGCCAGGTAGTCCTTTTGCGCCTTGGCCATCTTGGCCAGCAGCGCATGGCGGGTCTGGCCGCGGGTGAAAAGATAGGTCTCCGGCAGCAAGGTGCCCTCGGCAGGCACCGGGCCGGCATCGCCGACCAGGACCGAGTCACCTTTGACCAGCTTCCAGATCATCTCGCTGGTCAGGCCTTCCGCGGCCGTGAGCTTGTGCTGGATGGATTTGCCTTCCACCAGGATGCCGGCGATCGTGGCCATCGAGGCGGTCGAGGCAATCGCATATTCGCCGGCCTTGAGGCGGCTCGACACGCCCGTCAGATGCGCATCGGCCTCGAACAGCAGGCCGGATTTCACGAGTCCTGCGCGTTCCAGCATCTGCGCGATGTCATGGGTGCCGGAACGGGCCGGGATCAGGATCACCGTTTCATTGCCGGCCCGCGCCACAGGGCCGGGCGCGTCCCAGGCACTCCATGCCCATCCCAAGGCCCCGGCGGCGATGACGCCCAGCACCACCAGGACAAGGAAAAACCGCATCAGACCTTGGAGAGAATCAGCGCGGCGTTGGTGCCGCCGAAGCCGAAGCTGTTGGACATGGCGATATTCACCTCGCGCTTCTGCGCCTTGAGCGGCACCAGATCCAGCGCGGTTTCGACATTGGGATTTTCCAGGTTGATGGTGGGCGGCACCATCCCGTCACGCATCGCCAGAAGGCAGAAGATCGCTTCCACCGAGCCCGCCGCGCCGAGCAGATGGCCGATCGAGGATTTGGTGGAGGACATGGCGGTCTTGGACGCGGCATTGCCCAGGAGCCGCTCCACGGCGCCGGCCTCGATGCCGTCGGCCATGGTGGAGGTGCCATGGGCATTCACATAATCGATGTCGGACGGCGAGATGCCCGCCCGCTTGAGCGCCATCTGCATGGCGCGAAAGCCGCCATCGCCATCCTCGGATGGCGCGGTGATGTGATAGGCATCGCCCGACAGGCCATAGCCCTTGACCTCGCCATAGATCCTGGCGCCGCGGGCGCGGGCATGTTCCAGCTCTTCCAGCACCACCATGCCGGCACCTTCGCCCATGACAAAGCCGTCGCGGTCGCGGTCGTAAGGACGCGACGCCTTGGTGGGGTTGTCGTTGAAGGCGGTGGAGAGCGCGCGGCAGGCATTGAAGCCGGCAATGCCGAGGCGGCAGATGGCCGATTCCGCGCCGCCCGCGACCATCACATCGGCATCGTCCAGCGCGATCAGCCGCGCGGCATCGCCGATGGCATGGGCGCCGGTGGCGCAGGCCGTGACCACGGCGTGATTGGGTCCCTTGAAGCCATGCTCGATGGAGACATAGCCGGACACCAGATTGATCAGGCGGCCCGGAATGAAGAAAGGCGACAGGCGGCGCGGACCCTTTTCATGGATCAGAACGGCGCCTTCCTCGATACCGGTAAGGCCGCCGATGCCGGAGCCGATCAGGACACCGGTGCGCTCCTTGTCTTCCTCGGTCTTCGCTTCCCAGCCGGAGTCCGTCACCGCCTGCTTGGCAGCAGCCAGACCATAGACGATGAACTCGTCCATCCGGCGCTGTTCCTTGGGGTCGACCCACTGGTCGGCATTGAAGGTGCCGTCCGTGCCATCGCCCTTGCGCACCTGGCAGGCGATCTTGGTCGCCAGATCGTCTGTGCGGAATTTGGTAATGGCACTGGCGCCGGACTGTCCGGCGAGAAGACGCGCCCAGGTCTCTTCCACGCCACAAGCAAGTGGCGTGACAAGACCCAGGCCGGTGACAACGACCCTGCGCATTCCGCTTAAGACCTTTGAGCGCCGATCAGGCAGCGTTCGCTTTGTCTATATATTTGACGGCGTCGCCGACGGTGACAATGGATTCCGCCGCATCGTCGGGAATTTCGATGCCGAATTCTTCCTCAAAAGCCATCACCAGCTCGACGGTGTCGAGGCTGTCTGCGCCCAGATCTTCAATGAAGGACGCGTTGTCCGTGACCTTGTCGGCATCGACATTCAGGTGCTCGACGACGATCTTCTTCACGCGCTCGGCAGTATCGCTCATGGACTTGTAAGCCTCTCCTAGATTTCCGACCGGCAGTTGGGAAACGCCGGGACCACACAATGGGTGCTTCGTGGGGTGGCGGGTTTGGTAACACAAAGTTTTCGCTCCCGCCAATCTCGCACTTAACTGTTTGTTTTTCCAGTCATATCATGGCCATCCCGCCGTTAATATGAATGGTCTCGCCGGTGACATAGGCCGCTTCCTGCGAGGCCAGATAGACCACGGCCGCCGCGATTTCCCCCGGCATTCCCATGCGGCCGGCCGGAATGCGACCTGAAATCATTTCCTTCTGCTGGTCGGTCAGGACCTCGGTCATGCTGGTCTGGATGAAGCCGGGCGCCACCGCATTGACCGTGATGTTGCGGGAGGCGACCTCGGCGGCCAGGCTCTTGGTCATGCCCACCAGGCCCGCCTTGGCGGCGGCGTAATTGCCCTGGCCGGGATTGCCCGTGGCGCCGACCACCGAGCTGATCTGGACGATGCGGCCCCAACGCTTTTTCATCATGCCGCGCAGCACGGCGCGTGAGAGGCGGAAGGCGGCGGTGAGATTGACCGCCAGCACCTGATCCCACTCCTCGTCCTTCATGCGCATGAAGAGATTGTCTTTGGTGATGCCGGCATTGTTGATGAGGATGTCGATGCCTGCGCCCGCCGCTTCTTCCGCCGCCTTGGGCAGAGCCTCCACGCTGGCGCTGTCGGAGAGATTGGCCGGCGCGATGAAAGCGCGCGCGCCCAATTCCGCCTTCACGGCTTCCAGCGCATCAGCGCGGGTGCCGGACAGCACGACCGTTGCGCCTTGCGTGTGCAGGGCGCGGGCGATGGCGCCGCCGATGCCGCCCGAGGCGCCCGTCACGAGTGCGGTTTTACCTGTGAGATCAAACATGGGCGCCTCTAGTTTTTGATGGTCGCACGGGCGACGGCTTCGCTTCGCTTGCCTGCCCGATGCTCCAACGCGCCGGTCACGAGAGCAGTCTTGCCTGTGAGATCGAACATCAGAGCACCTTCCCAAAAGCTTCGAGGTCGGCAGGCGTATCGAGCGTGATATTGGCAAGCTCCTTGTCGATGCGCTTGACCATGCCGGTCAACACCTTGTTGCCGCCAAATTCCACTGTTGTGTCCACGGTCAGGCCGCGCAGCGCAGCGATGCTTTCGCGCCAGCGCACCCGTGATGTGACCTGCTCGATCAAGAGCTGGCGCACATGATCGGGATTGGCCGCTTCCTTGGCGGTGACGTTCGCCAGAACCGGCACCGACAGCGGACGGATCGTGACCTTGGCCAACTCCTCGGCCATGCGGTCCGCGGCGGGCTGCATCAGCGGCGAATGGAACGGCGCGGAAACCGCCAGTGGCATGGCGCGCTTGATGCCTTTGGCCTTGGCGATCTCGCCGGCGCGGGCCAGCGCGTCCATGGTGCCGGAGATCACCACCTGCCCGGGTGCATTGTCGTTGGCGACGACGCAGACCCCGCCCGCGACGGAGGCTTCCTGCGCCACGCTCTCGGCCTGTTCGATGTCGGCGCCAATGAGCGCGGTCATGCCGCCCTCGCCCACCGGCACCGCCGACTGCATGGCCTGGCCGCGCGTCTTGAGCAGCCGCGCCGTGTCGGCCAAGGTGAAGGCGCCGGCCGCGCAGAGAGCGGAATATTCGCCCAGGCTGTGACCAGCAACCAAATAGGCATGCTTGGCGACATCGAGCCCCACCTCCTTTTCCAGAATGCGCAGCACGGCCATGGAATGGGCCATGATGGCGGGCTGGGCATTTTCGGTGAGGGTCAGATCGGCCTCCGGCCCTTCCCACATCAGCTTCGACAGCTTCTGGGACAGCGCGTCATCCACTTCCTGGAAAACCTCGCGGGCGGGGCGGAAGGCATCGGCAAGGTCCTTGCCCATGCCGACCTTCTGGCTGCCCTGGCCGGGGAAAAGAAAGGCTCTGGTCATAGCGGCGGGAGACAAATCAAGGAGGCCATCCCAAGTCAAGGCTCAAGGCTTGAGCCATTTTTGCATATTGATGCGCGGCATGGGATCAAATCCCAGCTGCTGGTAGAACGCGACGACTGCCGTATTCGTTTCGCGCACCATGAGTTGGACCTTGGGAACGCCGCGCGCGGCGAGCCATTGTTCGGCGGCACCCACCAGCATGCGGCCCACGCCCTGGCGTTGCCGCCCGGGCGCCACCGCAAGATAATAAAGCCAGCCACGATGACCGTCATGGCCGACCATCACCGCGCCACAAAGATCGTCAGCCACCAATATGTCCGAGTTGAATTTGCCCAGCGCGAAACGGAAATCGGCGGCGGGATCGTTGTAGGGCACGGTCAGGCCGCATTCCTTCCAAAGCGCCGTTACGGCTGCTTCATCGCCCGAGGTGGCGCTACGGATTTTCATGCTGCGATTTTGGGGAAGAAACGCCGCCCGATCCAGAGCACGGAAACACCCGCCAGCACCAGCATGCCTGACAGCAAGGTCATGCCCAGGGTGAAATTGCCGGTCTGCTGCTTGGCCCAGCCCATCAGATAGGGCCCGAAAAAGCCGCCGAGATTCGAGAAACTGTTGAGCAGCGCCAGGCCGCCCGCTGCCGCAGTGCCGCGCAGCATGGAAGCAGGCAAGGTCCAGAACACTGCCAGTGCCGCGTAAATGCCGCAGCACGCCACGCATAAAGACAGGATGATCAGGGCGTGAGAGGAAAACCAGACGGCGCCCAGCATCCCGGCCATGCCGGCAAAGGCGCCGAAGGCGACGTGGCCGGCGCGCTCGCCGCTGCGGTCGCTGGAAGCGCCCAGCGCCACCATGGCGCCCACCGCCAGAAGATAAGGCAGCGCCACGATAAAGCCCGTCTGAAGATTGGAATAGCCCAGCGCCTTGACCATCTGCGGCTGCCAGAGATTCAGGCCATAGAGTGCGATGACGATCGAAAAATCCGGGATCATCAACAACCAGATACGCGGATCCAGCAAGGTCTCCTTGAAGCCGTGCAGCGCGCCCAGCCTGGTATCGTTGACTTGGTCGGCCGCAAGCCGCGCGGCGATGATCTCTTTCTCGTCCACGCTGAGCCAGTTTGCCTTGGCCGGACCATCCGGCAAAATCCACAAAGTGACGACGCCGCACAACAGCGAAGGAACGCCTTCCAGGATCAGCATCCATTGCCAGCCACGCAGGCCATAACCGCTGACTCCCAGCAGAAAGGCCGAAATCGGTCCACCGATCACCACCGACAGCGGCACCCCGCCCAGAAAAAGCGCGATGAAGCGCGCCCGCGTCGAGGATGGAAACCAGTAGGTCATGTACAGCACCATGCCAGGATAAAGCCCGGCCTCGGCGGCACCCAAAAGAAAGCGCACGATGGAAAAACTGATCGGGTCTTTCACAAAGGCCTGCGCCATGGACAGCAGGCCCCAGGTGACGCAGATCCGGCACATCCAGAGCCGCGCCCCGACTTTCTGCAGCATCAGGTTGGAAGGCACTTCGAACAGGAAATAGCCCCAGAAGAAGATGCCGGCGGCGATGCCGTAAGCCTTGGGCGAAAATCCCAGGTCGTGGTTCATGGTCAGCGCGGCAAACGAGATGTTCACGCGGTCCAGGAAGCTGACCACATACATCAGCGACATGAAGGGGATCAGGCGCCAGGCAGCCCTCTTCAAAACGGCATCGGCCAAAAGGGGTTCGGGCGCGTTCATCTATTTGCGATGAAAGCTGCTGGAGAGAAGCTGCATGGATGCGGCACCGACCAGCAACACCGCCACGCACATCCAAAGGCCCGCGCGATAGTCGCCGGTCAGCTGGAGCAGCCAACCCATCATGCCCGGCCCCACAAAACCGGAAAGATTGCCGGTCGAATTGATCAGGGCGAACGCGCCGGCCGCCGCGGTGCCGCCCAGAAAGATCGGCGGCACCGTCCAGAAGGTGGAAAGCCCGGAATAGGCACCGCCCGCCGCCAGACAGAAGCCGAAGATCACCAGCCAATTGTGTCCCGTTCCCCAGGCCGCGATCACATAACCGGCGGCACAGATCAGCGCCGAGATCGAATAATGCAGCGCCCGCTTGCCCGTCCGGTCGCTGGAAACTCCCAGACCCCACAGGATGGCCAGCGAGGCGATATAGGGGATCATCACGATCAGGCTGGTCTCGCGAATGGAATAGCCCATGGCCTTGACCATTTGCGGCATCCAGAAGCCCAGGGCGTAAATGCCGAAGACGATGCAGAAGTCCGGCACGATCAAGGCCCAGACCCGCCAGTCGCCCAGCATCTCGCCGAACCCGTGCACGGCGGGCCGCTCATCCTGCGCCAGCCGCGCGAGCACCAGCTCTTTCTCCCTGGGCGAGAGCCAGCCGGCGCGCGCCGGATTGTCGGGAAGATATTTCAGGGCAAGAAGCCCTAGCCCGAAGGTCGGGATCGCTTCCAGCAGATACATCCACTGCCAGCCGCTGAGGCCATGGGCCGAAAGCCCCAGCAGCCAGCCCGACAGGGGAGAGCCGACGACATTGGCCAGGGGCACGCCGGCACAAAAGATGGCGAGGATGCGGGCGCGTGTGGCCGACGGAAACCAGTAGGTGAAATAGAGCAGGACGCCGGGATAGAAGCCGGCCTCGGCCACGCCCAAGAGGAAGCGCACGACATAGAAGCTGTAGGCGCCCTGGACGAAGGCATTGGCGGCGGAGATCACCGCCCAGGTCAGCATGATGCGTGAGATCCAGAGCCTCGCGCCCACCTTCTCCATGATCAGGTTGGAGGGCACCTCGAACAGGAAATAGCCCCAGAAAAAGACGCCGGCGCCCAGCCCATAGATTTCCGGGGTAAAGCCCAGATCCTGATTCATGGTCAGCGCGGCGAAGCCCACATTGACCCGATTCAGAAAGCTGGCGATGTACATGATCAGGATCAGCGGCACGAGCCGCCAGGCCGCCCGGCGCAGAATCGCGTCAGCTTCAGCACGCTTGTCTTGCATTATCCCCGCCCTTTGCCGGGAGCGTCCGCCAGACAGGCACGGATTACAAGTTCTTGAGCCTGACCAGCGCGCAGCTGTTAGAATCAGGCGAGGCTTCTGTGATTCTGGGCACCCCATGAAAAAGCTCGTTCTCGCCGTCCTGACCCTGGCCATCTTCGGGGCGACTGCCGCTGATGCCGCGCGCCACCATCGCCACAAGGTCTGCGCCGTCCACCATCATCACCGGGTCTGCCACTGGCGCTGAGCCCTAAGCACCTGTAAGGCAAGCAACTTTTTCCGATCCTTGCCCTGCCGGCGGCTTTTCTCTATAGACCCGCCACTTGAAACGGCCGCGGTCGGCCGGGGCCCCTTTTAAAAGGGGTATGCGCGATGGTCGCGCGGCCCGGACGAGCCAAAGCGAAGGCGGGATCCCTCCCCTTTCGTTCCGCGGGCGAACCGAAAGGGAGACGAGATGGCTCTTTACGAGCATCTCCTGATCGCGCGCCAGGATATCAGCGCGCAGCAGGTGGACGCGCTGGCGACCCACCTCAAGACCATTGTCGAAGGCGAAGGCGGCAAGATCGAGAAGCAGGAATATTGGGGCCTGCGCGGTCTGGCGTATCGCATCAAGAAGAACCGCAAGGGCCATTATGTGCTCTTGAACATCAACGCGCCGGCCGGCGCGGTGATCGAGCTGGAGCGCCAGCTCAAGATCAACGAAGACGTGCTGCGCTACATCACCGTCAAGGTGGACCAGTTCGACACCTCCTCCAGCAAGAGCCGCCGCGACGACCGCGCCGACAAGCCCGAGGGCGAGACGACCACTGAGGAGACCGTGCAATGAGCTTTGGTGGCAA
>CAYQZM010000256.1:0-4216 GCA_964421935.1 uncultured Rhizobium sp.
GGGTGGCTGCGATCCGGCTCTGGGACTCATAGACCACCAGACGCACCGAGTTGGAACCGATATCGACGATCGCCACCGGTCCGCGCTGCTTTGATGGATTGGACGCCTGGCCCTTGGGTTGCCAGGTTGTGCGAAGATCAGCCACAGGCGGCATCTCAGCGGCGCTTCGCCTGATGCTGCATCTTGAGCGCGCGGCCGCGGCCCGAAAGCGATGGATTGGTCATGAAATAAGTATGCGCAGAGAAGGCATCGCTATCCTCGGAATGCGAATCGCGGACATAGCGACCGTCCGCCTGCATATACCAGCTTTGCGCCTGATCTTTGAGCTGCGCCACCATGATCTGGTCCAGGACTTGTTGATGCACCGTGGGATTTTCGACCGGAACCAGGGTTTCCACCCGCCGGTCCAGGTTGCGGGGCATCCAGTCGGCAGACGAGATGTAAACCTTGGCGCTGCGATGGGGCAGTTCATGGCCATTTCCAAAGCAGACGATGCGGCCATGTTCCAGGAAGCGACCGACGATGGATTTGACCCGGATATTCTCCGACAGGCCGGGAACACCGGGCCTCAGGCAACAAATCCCACGCACAATCAGTTCGATCTTCACCCCCGCCTGGCTGGCGCGATAGAGGCCGCCGATCATCGCCGGGTCCACCAGCGAATTCAGCTTGACCCAGATAGCGGCAGGCCGGCCAGCCCGGGCATGCATGATCTCCTGCTGGATGCTCTCGATCAGCCGACCGCGCAAGGTGAGCGGCGACATGGCCAGCTTCTCCAGCGCCACCGGCTCGGCATAGCCGGTGATGTAATTGAAGAGTTGGGCGGCATCGCGTCCCAGCGCCGGGTCGGCGCTGAACAGCGACAGGTCGGTGTAAATCTTGGCGGTGTTGGGATGGTAGTTGCCGGTGCCGAAATGGCAGTAGGTGACCAGATGGCCGCCTTCGCGACGCACCACCAGGCTGATCTTGGCGTGGGTATTCAGCGCAATAAAGCCATAGACCACCTGCACCCCTGCCCGCTCCAGGTCGCGGGCCCATTTGATGTTGGCGGCCTCGTCGAAACGCGCCTTCAGTTCGACCAGCGCGGTGACCGACTTGCCCGCCTCCGCCGCCTCGATCAGGGCCGAGACGATCGGGCTGTCGGATGAGGTGCGGTAGAGCGTCTGCTTGATCGCCACCACGTCCGGATCGGCCGCGGCCTGGCGGATGAACTGCACCACCGTGTCAAAACTCTCGAAGGGGTGGTGGACGATCAGATCCTTTTCGCGGATGGCGGCGAAACAGTCGCCGCCATGATCGCGGATGCGCTCGGGAAAACGCGGAATATAGGGCTTGAACACCAGGTCCGACCGTTCCGGCAGGATCAGCTTGGACAGATCCGACAGGCCCATCAGATTCTCGATGATCACGATTTCGGAATCATCCAGGTCCAGATGCTCGGCGATGAACTGGCGCAGCGCCTCGGGCATGGAGGCGCTGCATTTGACATGGATCACGCTGCCGCGGCGCCGGCGCTTGAGCAGGCTCTCGAACAACAGCACCAGGTCTTCGGCCTCTTCCTCGACTTCCACGTCGCTGTCGCGCAGCAGGCGGAACATGCCCCAGCCCGAAACGCCATGACCGGGGAACAGCCGGTCGAAATAAAGCGCGATGACATGCTCGAGCGGAATGAAGCGCACCTCGCGCGGGTTGGCATCAGGCAGCCGGATGAAGCGCTTGAGCTGCGGCGGCACCGGGATCAGGGCCGAGAAATCCTTGCGGCCGCGCTTGTTGGTGAGTTGGACCGCTATCGTGAAGCCCAGGTTGGGAATGAAGGGGAAGGGATGGGCCGGATCGATCGCCAGCGGCGTCAGCACCGGGAAAATCTGTTCCACGAACTGCTGATCCAGATATTCGCGGTCGCCAGGCTTGAGCTCCTCGCCGGTCACCACGCTGACGCCCTCGGTGCGCAACTCGGTATGCAAGGTGGTCCAGATGCCCTGCTGCTCCGCGATCAGGCCGCGCGCGGTTTCATTGACCTGGGCGAGCTGCTCGGCCGGTGTCAGGCCATCGGCGCTGCAGGTGGTGAGCCCGGCGCGCACCATGCCCATCAGGCCCGCGACGCGGACCATGTAGAATTCATCGAGGTTGGAGGCGGAGATGGAGAGAAACCGCACCCGCTCGAACAAGGGATGGCGGCGGTTTTGTGCTTCCTCGATCACGCGGCGGTTGAAAGCCAGCCAGGACAATTCGCGGTTGATGAAACGGGCCGGCGAAGCCGGATCGAAGGCGAGATTGCTGCCCTGATGGGCCAGCGAGACCACCTCTTCGGTGGAGATGGGCTGGGTTTCCACGGGGTCTTCGTTGGCGACGGCGAGGGTGGGTTTCGAGCTTGGGGTCGACATGCCCGCAAGCCTAGCCACAAAGCATGAAATTGTAATGTCATCGCCGGTTCCCCCACGATCACGGCGGATCCGACAGTAAGTCCTTGATAAGGCTTAAGGTTATGGGACGCTTCTGCGCCAGGGCGGCAGCGTCGGCGCGTCCGACAAAGTCCCGGATCGCCGCCGGCGACCTTTCCAGGCTCCGCACCATGTGCAGCACCACATTCTCCGGCACCTGCAACTGGCGGTCGGCGAACAGCTTGACGGCCAATCCCATCAGGAGGGCGTCATCGGGCGCCCACAGCGGAAAAGCCAGCAGCGCCCTGGTACGGGAAATCAGGTCCGGCAGCGCCACCGACCATTCCGCGGGCGGGTTCTGCGCGGTGATCAAAAGGGGCGCCCCGCGTTCCAGCAGCGCAAAAAGCGATGCTTCCGCCACGCCGCGCCCCACATCTTCCACCACCAGCGCGCCATCGGGCACGCCTTCAAGCAGCGAAGCAGCGGCGATCGTGCGGGCGCCAGCCTTCTCGGCCCAGACCGCCGCCAGATGGGACTTGCCGCTGGCGGGGGGACCGTAGAGCGCCGCGGCCGGCGCCGGCCAGGCTGGCCAGGAATCGAGAAACGCCACCGCGCGGCTGTTGCCGGGCGCCACGATGAAATCGTCACGGCCCGAAGCGCTGCGCACCTCGAGCGGCAGAACCAGTTGGGTCACGAAGGAACGCGCCTTCCGGTGTATAGCCCGCGCAGCATCATCGCCGCATAACCCACGGCCGCCACCAAGGTGAAGAAGGCGCAGGTCCAGGCCAGCGCCAGTCCCAGACGCGGCGCATCCAGATCGAATGCCAGGAGCAGCAGCACGGTCAGGATGTACACCACCTGCACGACGGTCGAGACCTTGCCGACAAACAGGGTCGGTGTCGCCAGCCCCAGCCCGAGCAGCTTGATCACCACCCAGGCCACCGCGAATACCAGATCGCGTCCGATCACCACCGCCACCAGCCAGAAGGGCGCGGCGTCCACCGCATAAAGCGCGGTGAAGCAGAACAGCATGAGAAGCTTGTCGGCGGCGGGATCGAGCCAGGCGCCAAAGTCGGACATCACGCCCCAGCGCCGGGCGATAAAGCCGTCCAGCCCGTCACTGAGGCCGGCGGCGGCAAACACCAGAAGCGAAGCCGTGTCATGGCCGGACAGGATCAACCAGGCGGCGAAAGGCGCCGCCAGCAGGCGCAACGCCGAAAGCAGGTTCGGCAGATGCCGCACCATCCGTTATTGCCTGTTTGAGGCCAGCATCCACTGGCCGCTGCGATTGCTGAGAGAAAGGCCCGCGCCGCCCAGCGCCTCGCGCAACTGCTCCAGGCTCCCCTGATAGGTCAGATTCATGCGGGCATAGCCGGTCGTCATGGCGGTCACGGTCGCGCCGGTGACATTGCTGATGCCGGCAAGCTGGGTCTGGATCTCGCCCCATTGCCCAAGATCGGCGATCCGCACGTCCACGGTCAGCTTTCCGCGCTGGCTGAAGTCGATGGCGGTCCGGGCCTTCCACAAATCTTCCATGGCCCGCACCGCAGCCTGCGCCGCCACCGGATAGCTGGTGCCGACCGTTCCGGTCATGGGCACTTCGACTTGGGCTTTGGCCTGCTGCTCGCTGGCGCCCAGGCGCCGGATGTTCACGGTCATCTTGCCGCCGGCATAGACGGCCTGGACCAGGCCCACCTCGGTCACATGATTCTTGGCCGCCACCGCCGCCACGTCGCTCCAGCCGGCGGCATCGAAGTTCAGCCCCGCCAGGCCCGCATCACCTTCCGGCGCCAGCACTGTGAAAGGCACCAGGCTGTCGCGCAACGCGGGAGATG
>CAYQZM010000257.1:0-18981 GCA_964421935.1 uncultured Rhizobium sp.
CAGCTCCGTCATGGGGATGGCCTCCTCAGCCAGCACCGTGATCTTGGCGGGGCCGATCTCGGCAAAGCCGCCGCGAATGAAATAGCGGTCATCCTTGCCGTCCACATTCACATCGATCATGCCGGCGCGCAGGGTGGAGACGAGGGGAGCATGGCCCGCCATCACGCCCATATAGCCTTCCGTGCCGGGCACGGTGACCATGTCGGCGCTGGCCGATAGCAAGAGCCGCTCCGGCGAGACCAGATCGAAGGCGATCTTCGCGGCCATGATCAGGCGGCCTTGGCGCTGGTCTCGGCGGCCATCTTCTGGGCCTTGGCGGCGACTTCCTCGATGGCGCCGACCATGTAGAAGGCCTGCTCCGGATACTGGTCGCACTCCCCGTCCACGATCGCCTTGAAGCTGCGGATGGTATCAGCCAGCTCCACGAACTTGCCGGGCGAGTTGGTGAACTGCTCGGCAACGTGGAAAGGCTGGGAAAGGAAGCGCTGAATCTTGCGGGCACGGGCCACGACCAGCTTGTCCTCTTCCGACAGTTCATCCATGCCCAGGATGGCGATGATGTCCTTCAGGGCCTTGTACTGCTGCAGCACTTCCTGCACGCGGCGGGCCACCGTGTAGTGCTCATCGCCGATCACCTGCGGATCCAGAATGCGCGAGGTGGAGTCCAGCGGGTCCACCGCCGGGAAGATGCCGAGGCTGGCGATATCGCGCGACAGCACGGTGGTGGCGTCAAGGTGCGCGAACGAAGTCGCGGGCGCCGGGTCGGTCAGGTCGTCGGCCGGCACGTAAATCGCCTGCACCGAGGTGATCGAACCCTTGTTGGTGGAGGTGATGCGCTCCTGCAGATTGCCCATCTCGGTGGCGAGCGTCGGCTGATAACCGACGGCGCTGGGGATACGGCCCAGCAGCGCCGACACTTCCGAACCGGCCTGGGTGAAGCGGAAGATGTTGTCGATGAAGAGCAGCACATCCTTGCCCTCCTGGTCACGGAAATATTCCGCGACGGAAAGGCCGGTCAGCGCCACGCGCGCGCGCGCGCCCGGCGGCTCGTTCATCTGGCCATAGACCAGGGCGCACTTGGAGCCCGCCGCCGAACCCGCCTTCTTGGGGTCGATGTTCACGTTGGACTCGATCATCTCGTGATAGAGGTCGTTGCCCTCGCGGGTGCGCTCGCCCACACCGGCCAGCACGGAATAACCGCCATAGGCCTTGGCGATGTTGTTGATCAGCTCCTGCATGGTCACGGTCTTGCCGACGCCGGCGCCGCCGAAGAGGCCGATCTTGCCGCCCTTGGTGTAGGGGCAGAGCAGGTCGATGACCTTGATGCCGGTGACCAGCACTTCCGCCGTGCCCGCCTGTTCCGCAAAGCTGGGGGCTTCGCGATGGATGGAGGCGACATGATCCTGGCTGATCGGGCCGGCTTCGTCGATCGGCTCGCCGATCACGTTCATGATACGGCCCAGGGTGGCAGGACCGACCGGCACGCGGATGGGGGCGCCCGTGTCGCTCACTTCCTGGCCGCGGACCAGGCCTTCGGTGGTGTCCATGGCGATGGCGCGCACGGTGTTCTCGCCCAGATGCTGGGCGACTTCAAACACCAGGCGGACTTCCTTGCCGGTCTTGGCGTCGGTATTCTTGGTCTCCAGCGCGTTCAGGATCGCCGGCAGCTCGCCTTCGAACTCGACGTCCACGACGGCGCCGATGACCTGGATCAGTTTGCCTTTGGACTTGGTGGATGAGGGGGCCATGATGGTCTCTCTTTCTAGCTCTTAGACCGCGGAAGCGCCGGAGATGATTTCAATCAGCTCCTTGGTGATCTGCGCCTGGCGGGTACGGTTCATCTGGATGGTGAGGTGGTTGATCAGGTCGCCCGCATTGCGGGTGGCATTGTCCATCGCCGTCATCTGGGAGGCGAAGAAACCGGCCTGGTTCTCGAGCAGCGCGGTGAGGAGCTGCACCGAGATATTCTGCGGCAGCAGGGCGCGCAGGATCGTGTCTTCTTCCGGCTCATAATCATAGAAGGGGGCCGGGCCGGCGCCGGCCGCGGCTTCGACTTGGGCCGGGATCAGCTGCAACACGCGCGGTGTCTGCGTCACCACCGACTTGAAGGCGCTGTGTACCAGGGTCACCACGTCGAACTGGCCGCCCAGATAGGCGTCGAGCACCTTCTGGGCGATGGGTTTCACCAGCGCGAAGCTGGGCGCCTTGATCCCCACTTCATAGCTCTCTATGATGCGGCCGCCATGCAGCCGGCGCAGGCCATCACGGGCCTTGCGGCCGATGGTGATGATCTTGACGTCCTTGCCGTCAGCCAGGAGCGCGGCGATCTTCTCACGCGCGGCGCGGATGATGCTGGAGTTGAAGCCGCCGGCCAGACCGCGATCCGATGTCGCCACGATGATGAGCTGGCGCTTGTCGCTGCCTGTGCCCGCCAGCAGCGGCGGCGCGGAAGGGCCCGAGACGCCGGCCGCCAGATTGGCGATGACGTTGGCCATGCCGCGTGCATAGGGGCGGGCGGCTTCGGCCGCGTGCTGGGCGCGGCGCAGCTTGGCCGCTGCCACCATCTGCAGCGCCTTGGTGATCTTCTGCGTGGACTTCACGCTTCCGATCCGGGTGCGCATTTCCTTGACGGACGCCATGGGCGCTGAGCTTCCTTAGGCGAACGACTTGGACGTTTCGTCCAGCGCCTTCTTGAGGGTTGCTTCCAGATCGGGCGTCAGCGCCTTCTCCTTGCGGATGCCTTCCAGGAACTGCGGATAGGTCGAGCGCAGCTTGGACAGCAGCGCATCCTGGAACGCCTGCACCTTGTTGGTGGGGAAGGGATCCAGGTAACCGCGGGTGCCGGCATAAATGGCGGCAACCTGTTCTTCCACGGCGAAAGGCTTGTACTGGGGCTGCTTCAGAAGCTCGGTCAGGCGTTCGCCGCGGGCCAGCATCTTCTGGGTGGCGGCGTCGAGGTCGGAGCCGAACTTGGCGAAGGCCGCCATCTCGCGATACTGGGCCAGTTCGCCCTTGATCGGACCGGCGACGGTCTTCATTGCCTTGATCTGGGCCGACGAGCCCACACGCGACACCGAGATACCGACGTTCACGGCGGGGCGAATGCCCTGATAGAACAGGTCGGTTTCCAGGAAGATCTGGCCGTCGGTGATCGAGATCACGTTGGTCGGGATATAGGCTGAGACGTCGTTGGCCTGGGTCTCGATGATCGGCAGGGCGGTCAGCGAGCCGGCGCCATTGTCTTCGTTCAGCTTCGCCGCGCGCTCGAGCAGGCGGCTATGCAGATAGAAGACGTCGCCCGGATAGGCTTCGCGGCCCGGCGGGCGGCGCAGCAACAGCGACATCTGGCGATAGGCGACGGCCTGCTTGGACAGATCATCATAGATGATCAGGGCATGCATGCCATTGTCGCGGAACCATTCGCCCATGGCGCAGCCGGCGAAGGGCGCCAGGAACTGCAACGGGGCGGGCTCCGACGCGGTGGCGGAGACGACGATCGTGTAGTCGAGGGCACCGGCATCAGCGAGCGTCTTGACGATCTGGGCCACGGTCGAGCGCTTCTGCCCGATGGCGACATAGATGCAGTAGAGCTTGGCTTTCTCGTCGGTGCCGGCGTTGACAGCCTTCTGGTTGATGATGGTGTCGATCGCCACCGCGGTCTTGCCAGTCTGGCGGTCGCCGATGATCAGTTCGCGCTGGCCGCGGCCGATCGGGATCAGGGTGTCGATCGCCTTCAGGCCCGTCTGCACCGGTTCATGCACCGATTTGCGCGGGATGATGCCGGGGGCCTTCACGTCGACGCGGCGGCGCTCGGCCACACCGGTGAGATCGCCCTTGCCGTCGATCGGGTTGCCCAGGGGATCGACCACGCGGCCCAGCAGGCCCTTGCCCACCGGCACTTCCACGATGGCGCCGGTGCGCTTGACCGTATCGCCTTCCTTGATGGTGGCGTCGGAACCGAAGATCACCACGCCGACATTGTCGCTTTCCAGATTCAGCGCCATGCCCTTGATGCCGCCGGGGAATTCGACCATCTCGCCGGCCTGCACATTGTCCAGGCCATGGACGCGGGCGATGCCGTCGCCGACGCTCAGCACTTCGCCGACTTCGCTGACCTGGGCCTCGGCACCGAAATTCTGGATCTCGCGCTTCAGGATGGCAGAGATTTCCGCGGGTTGGATATCCATTGGTTAGTGTCCTTTCATGGCCTGACGCAGGCCATCCAGCTTGGTGCGAAGAGAGGAATCGATCATGCGCGAGCCGACCTTGACGATCAGGCCGCCGAGCAGAGTGGGGTCAATCCTGGAATGAAGGCGCGGCTCCTTGCCCAGCTTGGCCTTGAGCGCGGCGCGCAGTTCATTGATTTCGGCATCGGAAAGAGCGCGGGCGGCGGTGACCTCCGCTTCGGTTTCGCCGCGCGATCTGGCGACCAGATGCTCATACTGCTTGATGATCTGGGTCAGCACGAACAGCCGGCGCTTGTGCGCGAGCAGCAGCACGAATTTGATGGTCAGCGCATGCGCGCCCATTTTTTCCAGGACGGCTTTCAGGGCCTTGGCCTGGTCCTCGGCGCCGAACACGGGCGAGCGCACCAGGCGCGCGAGATCGGGGCTGGTTTCCATCGCCCGGCGCAGGGAGGCGAGATCGCCGCTGACCGCGTCCACCGCCTTTTCATCCAGGGCCAGTTCAAACACGGCATTGGCATAACGCCCTGCCAGTCCGCCTTCTGCCGCTTCGCTCGCCACTCGTGATCCTCGGGTTGCGTGGTTGCGCAAATGGTTGCGCCACCGGTCGCAGATGTTTGAATTAAGCTATTGAATTAGCTGCATTTTTCTGCGCGGACGCGAGTCACCCCACGCGCGCGGACGCCAGTTAGCATGGGGGGTGACAACGACGCAATAATGACGGTCGAAACCAAGTGCCGCAGGCGTTTAGCCGGGACTGTGGCCTCTAGATGAGACGGAAAAATCGGGACGCACGAATCTGGCCCAGCCAGGTCCAGACGGCGTGGGCGTTGAGGTAGTCATAGGACCCCATTATCAGATCGGCCCGCGCCACCAGATTCTCCGCCGGCACAAATCCGACGCCGCCTTCGTCAGGCGAAACCCGGCTGTCGGAGGAATTGTCCCGGTTGTCGCCCATGGCGAAGATGTGGCCCGCGGGAACCACAAAGACCGGCGTATCGTCCAACGGCCCGTCCCAGCGGACCTTGAAAATAAGATGTTTGACGCCGCCCGGCAGGGTTTCGACGAAGCGCCCGACCTCATCGCGATGGCCATCGGCCTGTTCGACCTTGCCGGTGCCCGCTGCTGCAAGCGGGACCAGCGTGCCGTTAATCATGAGCCGTCCGTGAACCATCTGGACCCGGTCGCCCGGCAAGCCGATCACCCGTTTGATCAAGGTCTCATCGGGATTGCGCGGAAGCTTGAAAATAACGACGTCGCCGCGCTTGGGCAGCTTGCCCAAGAGGCGGGTTTGCGACACAGGGCCGAAGCCGAAGGGCAGGGAATAGCGGCTATAGCCGTAAGCGAACTTGCTGCCCAGGAGTGCATCGCCGATCTGCAAGGTCGGCTCCATCGAGCCGGACGGGATATAAAAGGGCTGGGCGATGGCGGTCGTGGCGCAGACAACCAGGGCCATGGTCAGCACCGGCTCCAGAAGCCAGCGAAACAGGTCACGGGGGAGAAGGGGTTTCCTCATGGGGCCATTCTGGCTGGTCTTTGTGCCCTGACAATAGGCGCACCTTTAATCCTGGGCGTTAATCCTTGACCCGCAGGGCTCAAAGCCCGATATGCCGGCCTTGAGCGGCGAGTTCACCGCTCAAGGCTTTATGTGTTTGGTCTATCGCTTCGCACCTTGAGACCGGAATGATCGAGATCAGCCAGGAATTCGGCTTTGACGCCGCCCATTATCTGGGTAATGGCGCGGCAGAAAACCGCCGCCTGCACGGCCATTCCTTTTATGCCGAAGTCACCTTGCGGGGCGAAGCCGATCCAGCCACCGGGTTCCTGCGCGATTTCGGCGAGGTGGACCGGACGCTCAAGGCGATTCGCGACGAACTGGACCATAGGCTGCTGAATGAGATCGAGGCTTTGGGCATCCCTACGCTCGAGAACCTGGCGCGCTATATATTCACGCGCGCCAAACAGGCTCTGCCGGAAGTGGCGCGGGTGAAACTGCGCCGGCCGTCTTACGGTCAGACCTGCACATATGAAGGCTGACATGGCGAAGAAAAAGACTCTCCAGCTTGGCCGCGCCGTGACGCTTCCGTCCTCCCCGGAAGAGGCGGTGCTGGACGCCGTGCCCAATCCGCACAAGGGCAGCGACTATGTGGTGCGCTTCACCGTGCCAGAATTCACCACGCTGTGTCCCATCACCGGCCAGCCGGACTTCGCCCATTTCGTGATCGACTATGTGCCGGCGGGCAAGATCGTGGAATCCAAGTCGCTGAAGCTGTTCCTGGCGAGCTTTCGCAACGCCAGCGGTTTTCATGAAGACTCCACCCTCAAGATAGGCAAGCGTATACAGCAGGCCATCAAGCCGAAATTCATCCGCGTCGCCGGTTACTGGTATCCGCGGGGTGGCATGCCGATCGACGTGTTCTGGCAGGCTGGCAAGCTTCCGGCCGCAACATGGCTGCCGGATACGGGCGTTCCGCCATACAGAGGTCGCGGTTAGCCGCGCGATTCGTGCCAAACTGTACGTGTGGGGTCTGTCGCTCTACAACCAGTGTGTTAGCGTCCGATTCAAGACGGGGCCGCGGCTCCAAGTCGCCAGGGCTCCGGGGGGACCATGTCGCAACACGATCTGTATTTGCTCGCCATCGCGCTTGTCGTGATCCTGGCGGTGGTGGTGGCGATTGCGCGCTTTCGCGTGCATCCCTTCCCCGCGCTGGTGATCGGGGCTCTGGTTCTGGGCCTGTGGTCGGGCGCCCCCGCCGAGCAGGTGCTGAAAAGCTTTCGCGTCGGTTTCGGTGATACCCTGGCCAATGTCGGCGTGCTGCTGGCGCTGGGCGCGATGTTCGGCGAGCTTTTGGCCAGCTCTGGCGGCGCCGAACAGATCTCGTCCGCGCTCCTCAAAGTTGGCGGCATCCGCATGGTGCCCTGGACCATGTGTGCGGTGTCCATGATCCTGGGCCTGCCGCTCTTCTTCGAGGCGGGTGTGGTGCTGATGATGCCCATCATCTTGAATGTGGGCACACGCCTGGCCGAGGATCCTCAGGGCCTCAAGGGAAATCCCTATCTGCTGGCGGGCCTGCCGGTGTTCGCCGGCATCTCGGTGCTGCACGCGCTCGTGCCGCCCCATCCCGGTCCCATGGTGGCGATCGACGCCCTGAAGGCTGATCTTGGCGCCACCCTGGTGCTGGGAATCCTGATGTCCTTGCCGATCGCGGTGGTTGCGGGGCCGCTCTACACGCTCTGGATCGCGCGGCGCGCCAGCGCGGCGCCGCCGGTGGATCTGGTGGGCCGGCTCACCCATACCGATCAGCGCTATCGTCCGCCCGGCATCGCCATCACCCTGTTCACCATTCTCTTTCCCATCGTCCTGATGCTGGGTAAGGCCGGCGCCGATCTGGTGCTGCCGGACGGTCTGGCGCACCGGATTTTCGATTTCGTCGGCAATCCGATCGTCGCGCTGCTGCTGGCCGTGGTGCTTTCGATGTTCACCTTCGGCCTCTGGATCGGCAAGGACAGCCGCGGCGTGGGCAAGTCGCTGGGCGATGCGCTGCCGCCCATTGCCTCCATCATGCTGATCATCGGGGCGGGTGGCGCCCTCAAGCAGATGCTGATCGATGTCGGGCTCGGCGCGGTGATCGCCCATGCCTCGCAGATGGTCAGCCTGTCGCCGTTGCTGCTGGCTTGGTTCACCGCAGTGATCCTGAGACTGGCCACCGGCTCGGCCACGGTCGCGATCGTCACCGCCTCCGGCCTGATGGCGGCCACCGTCACGGTCAATCCCCAGCTCAGTCCCGCGTTGCTGGCGCTGTCGATCGGGTCAGGATCGCTGTTCTTCTCTCACATCAACGATGCGGGCTTCTGGCTGGTGAAGGAATATATGGGCATGAACCTGCCCAACATGTTCAAGACCTGGTCGGTGGTGGAGACCATCATCTCGGTGATGGGTTTGGTCCTGTGTATGGGAATGTCCTTGGTTATTTGACCGGACAGACCTTCATCAGCGTATCGCGCTGGGCGGCGAGGTCGCCGAAGGTGAAAGCGTCATCGCCGGTATGGCCATCGACGCCGACAAAGTGCGCCGTCACATGGTGGGCATTCGCCAGCGCACGCTGGACGCGCGCATTGTCGTGCAGGGTCACCACATCGGTGGTGTCGTCGCCGAAGGCATCGCCGGTCAGCGCCACCGGCTTGGCACCATCAACAGTCAGGGTGATCTGGCTGGGACCTTCCGGCATCAGGTTGCGATGGGGCATGAACATGACCCGAAAACCGGTTTCGGTGTCGCAATAAAGCTCCATGCGGGCGGGACCTTTATCGGCATCGGCCCAGGCTTCCATCATCACCCGGTCCACGAAGCGGTCCGCCTGGTGAGTCACCTGCCAGTCCTGATGTGGGGCAGCCGAGGCAGCGGCGCACCAAAACACTGTTGTTGTCGCCGCAAGGCGCGGGAGAAATCGCATCAGGCCGCTCTTGTAGCGCGCTGGCGGTGGAGCGCATAGTCCCGGGCCGGGGAGATAACCGCATGACCAGATCGGGCCTGCCGCGCCGCAATGTTCTCAAGCTGATGGGTGCCGCGCCGGTGGCCATACCGGTGGTTTCACCGGCCTGGGCGCAGGGCGGCGAGGTTTGCCTGTTGCGCGAAAGCAGCGGACCGGCAGCCGCGCCCGCGGTAGCGCTGGCGGTGGGAAAATTGGAGGCGGCGCTGACCGCGCACGGCGCCAGGCTTACGCATATTTCAGATGCCGGCCGCGCCAAGGGCCTGACCATCATCGCCGCATCGCCACTCTCGCCGCTGGTTGCCAAGTTTGCGCCCGCGGCCACCGGCTGGGGCGCGCCCGATGCGCTCAGGCTGGTGCCGGGCGAAGGTGATCGTCTGTTGCTGTCGGCGGCCGATACGCGCGGCTTCGTCTATGGCTTCAACGAGCTAGCCGAGCGGGTGGCCTTCGGCGGGTCGGCGGCGCTGGCGCTGAAGGATCATGTCGAGGAAACCCCACCCAACCGGGTGCGCAGCGTGGCGCGCCCCTTCCTCAGCGAGATCGAGGACAAGGCCTGGTTCTATGACCGCCAGGGCTGGCGCGATTATCTCGACATGCTGGTGGCGGCGCGGTTCAATCGTTTCAATTTCGCGCTGGGCTTCGGTTACGACTTTCCCAAGGGCGTCACCGGCGACTATCTGCATTTCCCCTATCCCTATCTTCTGGACGTGCCGGGCTATCGCGTCACCATCACACCGCCGCTTGCCGCCGGTGAGCGGCAGAAGAACCTCGATACCCTCAAATTCATCGCCGCCGAGACCGGCGCGCGGGGCCTGGATTTCCAGCTGGGCCTTTGGACGCACGCCTGGCAATGGACCGACAGTCCCCATTCCGATCATGTGATCGGCGGATTGAATGGCGCGGACGGAAAGGCCGACTGGAAACTGGGCGCACGCTACAGCCGTGACGCGCTGGCGATGCTTTTGAAGGAATGTCCGCAGATCAACGGCATCACCCTGCGGGTGCATGGCGAAAGCGGCGTGCCGGAAGGCACCTATGACTTCTGGCAGACCCTGTTCGAGGCCATCGCCCAGGCCGGCCGCAAAGTCGAAATCGAGATGCATGCCAAGGGCATCAATCAGATCATGATCGACATGGCGGTGAAGACCGGCCAGCCGGTGAAGGTGGGGCCTAAATTCTCCGCCGAACACCAGAGCCTGGCCTATCACCAGGCCGATATTCGGGAGCTGGAAATCCCCACGCCCGGGCGCATGGAGCAGGGCGTGTTCAATGTCTCCAATGGGGAGCGGCGTTTCACCCGCTATGGCTATGCCGACCTTTATCAGGAAGGCCGCGCCTTCGACATCATGTACCGGCTGTGGCCCGGCACGCAGAAGCATCTGCTCTCGGCCGATCCGGCCTGGGCGGCGGGATTGGGGCGGGCCGCGCATTTCTGCAACGCAGCGGGCCTGGAAATCTGCGAGCCGTTGACCTTCAAGGGGCGCGAAGGTTCCGGCCATCCCGGCGGCCGCAATGCCTATCTGGGCGCCGATGAGGCGAAGGACTGGCGCAAATTCGCGGAGAGTTACCGGCTGTGGGGCCGCATGCTCTACAATCCCGATGCCACACCGGATGTCTGGCGCCGTTCGTTGTCGCGGCAGTTCGGCGACAAGGCTGGCGCGGCAGAGCGGGCGCTGTCGGCCGCCAGCCGCGCGCTGCCGCTGGTGACCAGTGCGCATCTGCCCTCGGCGTCCAACCACTCGCTCTGGTTCGAGGTCTATACCAACCAGCCGATCGTCGAAGGCGGCGCGCCTTATCCCTACAGCGACACGCCCCAGCCGCGCGTCTTCGGTTATACCAGCCCGCTGGACCCGCAGCTTTTCTCCACCATCGCCGAGCATGCCGTCGATCTTCTGACGGGCCGCGCCAACCCCAAATATACCCCGGCCGAAGTCGCAGCCTGGCTGGATGGACTTGCGACGGAAGCGGAAGCGGGACTTGGCGAGTTGGGCGCTCCGCGCGATGGGCGCGCGCGGCGTCTGGTCGAAGACGTCGCGATCCAGATCGGTCTTGCCCGTTTCTTTGCCGCCAAGCTGCGTGCCGGATTGCTCTATGCGCTGTGGCAGAAGAACAGCGATCCGGCGCTGGGGACCGAGGCGTTGGAACAGTACCGCTCCGCGCGCGCCGTATGGGCGGCGATGGCGGCGCGGGCGCAGACTGTCTACGCCAAGGACATCTCCTATGGTGAAATCCCGCAGCGGCGCGGCCATTGGTCCGACCGGCTGGCCGCCATCGATATGGATCTCGCGGCCATGGCAAAGGCGGTGGCCCTGACCAAGGCGGCCGCTACGACATCCGGCAACCTTGGCCAGTTGGTCAAGCAGCCGCCGGCGCGGCCCCCGGCGAGCGGCCGGCATCTGGCGCCGGAGCGTTTCACACCGGGCGCAGATCTGCCGCTGGTGCTGAGCGGCACAGGCGACGTCGCGGGCCAGCTTTTCTATCGCCACGTCAATCATGGCGAGCGCTGGCAATCGATGGTCATGAGCCAGGAAGGCGATAGCCTGCGCGCCGCGATCCCGGGCGGCTACACGCGCTCGCCTTATCCGCTGCAATATTATTTTGCCCTATCGCGCGGCGGGCAGGCCTGGATGTTCCCGGGCTTCAACGCCAGCCTCTCCAACCAGCCTTATTTCGCGGTGTGGAAGCGCGGCTAGTGTTGCGATGCGCCGGCGGCGCTTTTGATGTCGCTGACAAGCTGGTCGGTGCAATCCGACAGTTTGTGCTCATTGCAGCCTTCCGCGCTCTGGCCCAAGGATGAGCCATCGCGGTGGAACGCGACGGTGAAGCTCCAGGTCGTGCCGCTGACCCGGCCACGGTCCACGTCGATCTTGTCCGGGATGCTGACGATCAGGACGCCGGGACCGGGCTTGAGGGCCTGGACAAGACCGGGGCCCGACAGCGCCACGGCGATGGCATCGTTCAGTTGCTGATCCTTGCAGGGCTCGAAATAAACGGTGATCGGCTTGTCCTGGGCAAATACAGGGCCGGCGGCCAGGATTGCCACGGAAGTGATGATGGAACGAAACATGAGATTCGGTTTGCGCATCCCGCGAGATTCAATGGACAAGGCATTGCCTGTCCAATGAACAAGCTGCAAGACATTTCTCAGCGCCCAGCCAGTTTCTTCAATATCGGCAACAGGGGCCGCTTCGCCTTGTCATAGCTCTTCCAGGCCGCGCTTTTGGCGATCAGCCCAGGCGCTGTGCGCACCGTGAAGCGTTTGGGATCGAGACCCTTCTTCACCTGGCTCCATTCCAGCGGCATGGAGACCGTGGCGCCTTCCCGCGCGCGCGGGGAAAGTGGCGCCACTGCCGTCGCCATGCGGTCGTTGCGCAGATAGTCGAGGCAGATTTTTCCGCGCCGCTTGGCCTTGGACATGTTGACCAGATATTTGTCCGGGCTGTCGGCCGCCATGCGCACGCAGATCTCCCGCGCCATGGCCTTTGCTTGCGGCCAGCCGATGCCTTTGCCGGCCTGGAAAGGCGTGACCACATGCAGGCCCTTGCCGCCGGTGGTCTTGGCGAAGGTGACGAAGCCCAGTTCTTCCAGCCGCTCTTTCATTTCCTTGGCCGCGGCGATGCAATCCTCGAAATCCAGTCCTTCGGACGGATCGAGATCGAAGACAAAGCGTCCGGGCACTTCCGGGTGGCCGGGCTCGCAATTCCAGGGATGGAGCTCGAGGCCGCCGGCTTGCGCCACCGCCGCCAGCGCTTCCACCCGATCGATCTGCAGATAGGGTTTGTGATCGCCGAAGACCTTGACCTCGGTAAAGAGGCTCGACTGGCCCTTGCCGGCATGGCGCTGGAAGAAACGCTCCTTGCTTTGGATGCCGTCGGGCGCGCGCACCAGCGAGCAGGGCCGCCCCTTGATGTGCGGCAGCATCCAGTCGCCGATCTCTTCGTAATAGCGGGCCAGGTCCAGCTTCGTCACCGGTTCGCCGTCACCGGCATCCGGCCAGAGCGGCTTGTCGGGATTGGAGATGGGAATGTTCATCACCACGCCGCCGACTTTCGCTTTCTTGGCTTTCGGCTCCGCAAGTTTTTGATTCTTCACCGGCTTCTCGGCTTTCACATCCTCGGCGGGTTTGTCGGCACGCAGGCCCTTGAAGGCAGCCTGACGCACCATACCGTCGCCGGTCCAGCCGGCGAATTCGATTTCGGCCACCAGCTCTGGCTTGACCCAATGAACGCCGCGCCCGGCCCTCGGCGCATTCTGGCCGGTAAAGGGGCTGTTGCCGGTCTCCAGCTCTTTCAGCCGCGGCACCAGCCGCTTGGTCTTGTCGGCGGAATAGCCGGTGCCGACCCGACCAACATAGATCAGGTGCTCGCCACGATGCACCCCAACCAGGAGGGAGCGGAAGTTGCCTTCGGTGGTGCTCCAGCCGCCGATGACGACTTCATGGCCGGCCCGGCATTTGGACTTGACCCAGCTGTCGCCGCGTCCGCCATTATAGGGATCGCGGGCGCGCTTGGAGATGATACCTTCCAGATTCATCCGGCAGGCTGACTGCAGCACCGCATCGCCGCCGCTGGTGAAGTGCTCGACAAAGCGGATCTGGTTGCCGGTCTTGCTGCCTTTCAACAATCCGGCCAGCCGCGCCTTGCGGGTGGTAAGGGGCAGGGGCCGCAGGTCTTCACCGTCCACGAACAGAAGATCGAAGACGAAAAAGGCCAGCGCGTCCGATTTGCCGTCCGAGAGCGCAGCCTGCAGTGCCGCGAAGTCTGGGGCGCCGTTATGGTCCAGGGCGCAGACTTCCCCATCGATGATGCAGTCGGACAGTTTGGCGGCGGCCTTGGCAACAGCCGCGAACTTTTCGGTCCAGTCCAGGCCCTTGCGGGTGAAGAGCTTTGCTTTCCCATTCTCGACCCGCAGCTGCATGCGGTAGCCATCGAACTTGACCTCATGCACCCAGTCGCTGCCGGATGGCGGCTGTTCGACCAGGCGGGCGAGCTGGGGTTCGACAAAGCGTGGCAGTGACTTGACGCTTTTACCTTTGGGCGGGGCTGCTGGTTTTTTCACCGGTTCAGGCTCTTCGTCGCTGTCGCCATGTTTGCGGCTTTTCGACTGCCAGACAGCGTTGGCGCGAAAAGCGCGGGCACGGATGAAAGGCCTGGGCTTGGCGCCTTTGCCCTCGGCAATCTGCTCCATGGCGCGGCCCGACGCCACCGAATGGTCTTTCTTGAGAATGGCCTCGCCATTTTCGTCCTTCGCATATTTGTCATGATGCTTGATCAGCAGCCAGTTGGTGCGCTTGCCGCCGAACTTGTCGCCGCGCATCCGCACCAGCACCCAACCGCCATGGAGCTTGTCGCCGTCCAGGGTGAATTTGAGGTCGCCCTTGGCCAGCATACGGTCGGCATCGCCGTCCGGCTCCCAATAGCCGCGGTCCCACAGCATCACCGTGCCCCCGCCATATTGACCTTTTGGGATGGTGCCTTCGAAATCGCCATAGTCGAGCGGATGGTCTTCCACCTCCACCGCCAGCCGCTTGTCGGAGGGATTGAGGGAGGGGCCCCGCGTCACCGCCCAGCTTTTGAAGGTGCCGTTCAGTTCCAGCCGGAAGTCATAGTGCAGGCGCGTGGCTTCGTGTTTCTGGATCACATAGCGCAGGCGCTTGGCAGCGGCGACCGGACGGTGGCCACTGGGCTCGGCCGTCAGCGCGAAGTCTCGCATGGACTGGTATTTTTTCAGGGCTTTCTTGGCGATGGCCGCAACACCCTTGCGGGCTTTTTTCGCAGGCCTCGCGGTCTTGCGGCTGGCGGGCTTGCGTGCGGTTTTCTTTTTGGCTGCCATGGGCTTCACTCCCCTTGGAAACATAGTTCCCTGACGGCGTTTCCGTTCCGGTTTCCCACGGATTTAAAGCCGACACGCGAAGGAAATTTGCCATGGCCACCCGCAAGAAAGCCAAAGCGTCCCAAAGCCGCACCAAGACCCGCCATCGCAAGGCGGCTACGCACAAAGCGGCCCAGGCCCGCGGCCATCACAAGCCCGCGAACTCCAATGAGCCACATTTATCATCCCGGCCGATGTGGCAGGGCAATCTGCGCCTGTCCCTGGTTTCCTGTCCGGTGGCGCTCTACAACGCCACCAGCCGCACCGGCGATATCTCGTTCCATCTTCTCAATCCCGAAACCAACAACCGCATCCGGATGATCCCCACCGATCCGGACACCGGGCCGGTGCAACGCTCCGACCTGGTCAAGGGCTATGAGATCTCCAAGAACCATTATGTGATCCTGAGTAACGAGGAGCTGGATGCGGTCCGGCTGGAGACCACGCGCACCATCGAGATCGAGCGCTTCGTGGATGAGAACGAGATCGACCGCCTCTACTGGAACGCGCCTTATTATCTGCTGCCCAACGAGAAGGCCGGGGTGGAAGCCTATACCGTGATCCGGGAAGCGCTGGCCGAGACGGGCCGCATCGCGCTGGGCCGGGTGGTGATGCATACCCGTGAACGGCTGGTGGCGCTGGAACCGCGCGACAAGGGCATCATCGTCTATACCCTGCGCATGGGCGATGAGGTCATCAGCCCCAAGCAAGCCTTCGACGAAATTCCTGCAAGCCATCCCAACAAGGAGATGATCGAGATCGCCCGCAAGATCATCGAGCAGAAGGAAGGCGACTTCGAGCCGGAGAAGTTCGAGGACCGCTACGAGAATGCCCTGCGCGATCTGATCCGCCGCAAGGAGAAGGGCGAAAAGCTGGTCACCGCCGAGCCGGTGGAAGAAGACAATGTCATCGATCTGATGGATGCCCTGAAGAAAAGCCTCAAGGCCAAGGGCGGCAACGGCCATTCCCGCAAGCGCGCCCGGAGCTGATTACTCGCCCGGAACCCGCTGGCCGTCGCTGACCTTTATCTCCGCCGCACCGCGCGCTCCGGCTGGTGAAAGCCTTAAGGTGCTCAAGCCCGCACCGACCAGGGCCATTCCTGCGCCCAGCACCAGCGCCACTTCGGTTCCCCGCAGGGCGTAACGGGCCAGCAGCAGCGCCACCAGCGCCGCGCCGGTCGTTTGTCCCAGAAGGCGCGCGGTGCCCAGCATGCCGCTAGCCCCGCCCGCGCGCTCGCGCGGCGCAGCCGCCACCATGGTGCGATTGTTGGGCGATTGGAACAGGCCGAAACCGGCGCCGGAAAGCGCCATGCGCCAAGCCACATCGCCGGTATGGGGATGGGCCGGCAGCAACGCCAATGAGGCCAGGCCTACGGAAAACACCACAAGCCCAATGCCGCCCAGCAGGCCGGCCGGGTAGCGTTCCACCAGCCGGCCGGCCAGGGGGGCCATGATGGAAATGGCCAGCGGCCAGGGCGTGATCAGAAGGCCGATCTGCACCGCGCTGAAACCGCGCTCGTGCAGGAAAAAGGGCAGGGCGGTAAAGGCCAGCATCTGGGCGCAAAAGGAAACCACCGAGGTCGAGATCGACAAGGTGAAGATGGGAATGCGCAGCAGGTCTACCGGCAGCAGCGGCGCGGGCGCGTCTTTCTGCAAGGCGATCAAAAGATAGCCGGCGATCAGGGCGATGATGGCCTCCGATCCATACATCGCCAGGACTTCGCCGTGGCCGAAGCTGTCGATGGCGGCGATGCCGACTCCGAAGGTGACGGCGCTGGCGATGGCGCTTTTCCAGTCGAAGGCATGGATCGCCCGCGGCACATGCGGCAGGCAATTCCAGCCGATCGCCAGGGCCGCCAGACCGAAGGGAATGTTGATGGCAAAAAGATAAGGCCAGCGGCCCACCGCCAGGATGCCCGCCGCCAGGGTCGGCCCGATGGCCGCCGCGATTGCCACGACAAAGGCGTTCAAGCCGATGCCGCGTCCCAGCAGGCGATGGGGATAGGTGAAGCGCACCAGCGCCGCGTTCACGCTCATGATGCCGGCGGCGCCGAAACCCTGGATCACGCGCGCGGCGGTCAAAAGCACAAGCGTGTGCGCCAGCGCACAGAACAGCGAGGCGATGGTGAAGAGCGCCAGGCCCGCCATGTAGACACGCCGATAGCCGATGATCTCGCCCAGCGAGGCCAGCGGCAGCAGCGAGATCGTCACCGCAAGCTGATAGCCGTTGACGATCCAGATGGAGAAGGACGGGCTTGCCTTCAGGTCTTCGGCGATGGTGTGCAGCGCGACATTGGCGATGGCTCCGTCCATCACCGCCATCACCAGGCCAAGCGCGATGGTCAGAATCGCCCAATAGCGCTGCGGCAGGGCAAGACCATCGGAAGCAGTCGGGTTCATGATGCGCCGCGACCATGCCTTGCGAGCGCTATCAACCGCAATGCGCGGAGCTTCACGTTGTTTTGCGAAAGGTTTCCTGTGCGATTCGCAGAAACTGCCATCGGAAGACAACGCGTGGCGCCTTCACAGTGCCGCCAGGCCGTTCCCGCGCGGCTCCGTGCCGTTCTGCAACCCAGGGCCGCGTCCCGCGCCTGGACGCGGTTCTGTGCCGCAGCGGAGCACCCCCGCCCATCTGGTCAAAATCCAGATATTTCATCACACTGTGCCCGGTTTGGCGGTGGAGGCGCCGGGCCAGGCGTAACAAAAAGAACAAGAACGGGGATTATGCAGGACCAGGAAAATTCGGGCGCCGAGACCGCCCTTCAGGACGTTTCCGATCTCAGGGTGTGGGATCTGCCGGTCCGGCTGATGCACTGGGGGCTGGTGATCGCCCTGGGCGTCTGCTGGTGGAGCGGCGTCAACAACGAACTCGAATATCATCTCTATAGCGGCTATGCCGCGCTCTGGATCGTCCTGATGCGCGTCTATTGGGGCCTGGTGGGCTCCGATACGGCCCGCTTCACCAGCTTTGTGCGCGGACCCGGCGCGGTGCTGGACTATGCCCGCAAGTTGCACCGCCGCGATGCCAGCCACAGCCATGGGCACAATCCGCTGGGCGCCATCAGCGTCGTGCTGATGCTGGGCTTTGTTCTGACGGTGGTATGCCTGGGCTTGTTCGCGGTGGATGTGGACGGGCTCTATTCCGGGCCGCTCTCCCTTTACGTCAGCTTCAAGGAAGGCCGGCATCTGGCACGGCTGCATTATCGCTGGTTCACCTATTTGGAGTGGCTGGTCGCCCTGCATCTGGTGGCGGTGGGGTTCTATTTCGCCTACAAGCGCGAAAATCTGATCCGGGCGATGATCACCGGCAAGCGGCGCGGGAGCTCCGGCGGGGCGCAGATGCAGCATGCGCCCTGGTGGCGTTTTGTGGTGGGCGCGGTGATTGTTTCGGTGATTGTGTACGGGGTCTCAACCAGTTTCTATTTCTGATGGGTGTGTCCCGCAAAGAGGACACCCTGGGAGGCGAAGGACGACAATGAAATACGCTATGGGTTTGAGTTTGGGTCTGGCGCTGGCGTTGGCCACACCTTTATATGCGGCTCCGGTGCCGCCTTCCGAGGCCGCATCGCAGAGCGTGGATGCCGCCGCTTCCGGCGCGCCACCCACCGTGGCGCCGGCGGCCCCGGGCGTCTTCACCGCGCAGAAGAAAGGCGCCAACCGTTTTCATCTGGTGATCAAGGGCCACAAATTCACCAGCCGGCGCGACATCGAGCTCTACATGGCCTATCGCGCCTCGGAGATCACCCAGGACCAGAAAGGCAACTGGTTCACCTTCGTGGAAGACCGCGCCAAGGGCGACACCGCACCGCCCAGCAAGCGCGATCCCGCCGGCCTGCGTTACAGCTTCCGGATGGACTATTTCCGTCCCCTCTGGCGCTTCAAGACCGGCGCCGGTCCCGAAAAGCGGTGGAGTCCTTTTTCCGGCGCCGCGTTTCCGGATGCCGAGGCCAAGGCCAGCAGCAGCTATGAGGTGAGCGCCGACATCGTCATCCACAAGGGCCCGATGGACGATGCGGATCCGCTGGCCTTCGAGGCGGGCGCGGTCAACGACTTCCTGGTGAACCAGGTCTCGCCGCCGCAATAGGGCTCCGGCCGCGAACTCCACCGTCAGGCGAAAAGGGGGAGGGGATATGGACCAGGCAGTTGGCGGCGCCGACCAGGCACTCGGCCGTGGCACCATCCGCACCGTGATCTGGCATCTGATGCCGCTGCTGTTGGTGGCCTATTTCGTCAACTATCTGGATCGCATCAATATCGGCTTTGCCGGTGTCGCCCTTCGTCATGATCTCAGCCTGACCGCGACCATGTTCGCGACCGGCGCGGGCCTGTTCTTCGTCGGTTACTTCCTGTTCGAGGTGCCCAGCAATCTGATGCTGGAGCGGGTCGGCGGCCGCCGCTGGATCGCGCGCATCATGGTGAGCTGGGGCATCCTGTCGG